>NZ_JBBCMP010000003.1:0-476179 GCF_037152175.1 Acinetobacter sp. AS167 | reverse complement strand
GAACAGCAACATCAAGACAGTGATCACTGGCAATACGCTAGATATCCAATTGGCAGATGCACCAGTATTTGCAGGCAAAGTGACTGCGAATGGTTTAGATGCCAATGGCAACAAAGTTGAAAACGTAGCAGATGCAACGACAGCAACAGATGCAGTGAACAAAGGTCAGTTGGATAGCTTAAGTACAGGTCTTACCAATACTGGCTTTGGCTTAAAAGCAGCAGATGGCAATACGATTAACAAAAAGTTAGGCGAAGCAGTTGAAGTAGTGGGTGCAGATAGCAACATCACTACGAAGGTTGCAAATGGTCAAGTTGCGATTGAGTTAAATAAAAACCTCAACAACTTAACTGGTATTACAGTGAACGATGGAACCAATGGTACAAATGGTTCTACAGTGATCGGTAAAGATGGCATCTCAGTTAAAGATGGCTCAGGCAATACCATTGCAGGTGTAGATAACACAGCATTAACCGTTAAAGATGGTAGTGGCAACACAGAAACCAGCATTAACAAAGCGATCAATAGTCTCAATGCATCGCAAGGTGAAACTGACAAGTTTGCAGTGAAGTACGACAAGAATGCTGATGGTAGTGCAAACTATGACAGCGTGACCCTTGCAGGTAGTGCTTCAAGTAGTACTAAAGATGCAACGACAGGCAAGATCACCACAATAGGTGGTACAAGCTTAAACAATGTTGCGAGTGCTGGTGATTACACTAAAGAGGCTAATGCGAGCAAAGCTGTTAACGCAGGTGATCTGAACAATGCAGTTGTTGATGCAACCAATGCAGCGACGAGCAAAGGCTTTGCATTACAAGCAGCAGATGGCGGTAAAGTACAGAAGAACTTAGGCGAAGCAGTTGAAGTAGTGGGTGCAGATAGCAACATCACTACGAAGGTTGCAAATGGTCAAGTTGCGATTGAGTTAAATAAAAACCTCAACAACTTAACTGGTATTACAGTGAACGATGGAATCAATGGTACAAATGGTTCTACAGTGATCGGTAAAGATGGCATCTCAGTTAAAGATGGTTCAGGCAATACCATTGCAGGTGTAGATAACACAGCATTAACCGTTAAAGATGGTAGTGGTAACACAGAAACCAGCATTAACAAAGCGATTAATAGTCTCAATGCATCACAAGGTGCTACAGACAATGCTGCAGTGAAATATGATGATTCATCGATTAAAGATCGTGTTACTTTAGCTGGAACAAATGGGACAGTTCTAACTAATTTAAAAGGTGGAGAAGTCAATGCAACATCGAAAGACGCTGTAAATGGAAGTCAGTTGTATGGGACTTATGCTGCAATGTTGAGTGCTCTAGGTGGAGGTTCAACTTTTAATTCTAATGGAACAGTAACAGGCCCTCTATATAATATAAACGGCCAAGACTATACAAATGTTGGTACAGCTTTAAGTGCATTAGATGCGGGTTGGATTTTAAATAGTAATGGTGCAGCTGGTGCTGCAATTAAAGCAGGTGATACTGTAGATATTGGTACTGCTAATACAGAAGCGAATCTAGCAGTTGTGAAAATTGGTAATACCATTGACTTTAGCTTAAACAAAGACCTTAAAGGTTTAACTTCAGTCCAAACTACAGATGGTGCAGGTAATACGTCATTAATGACATCTACTGGAACTAAAGTTGAAAATGCAGCAGGTGATACGAGCATTTATGGCGCAAATGGCACAGCAATTACGGGTTCAAATGGTAAAACAGTAACAGTCACATCAGATAAAGTCGATGTGGGCGGTAATACGATTAATAACGTCGGAAATGCAGTTACAAAGACAGACGCGACAAATCTTGGGCAAGTTGAGCAATTGATTGGTAATGCAACTGGAAGTGTAACTAACAAAGGTTTTGCATTAACTGCCCAAGATGGACAAACTGTTCAGAAAAAACTTGGAGAGTCTATTGATGTTGTCGGTGATGATAAAAATATTTCTACTGAAGTGAAAAATGGAAAAGTTGCAATCAAACTTGCTGATAACTTGAATGTCAATTCTCTTACTACTGGTGATACTGTTATTAATAATAGTGGTGTAGCAGTCGGATCAAATGTAGCTTTAGGCAATACTGGGCTTATTATTGCAGGTGGGCCAAGTGTAACGGTGGCAGGTATTAACGCAGGTAATAAAACAATTACCAATGTGGCAAATGCTGTTAACGCTACAGATGCAGTCAATAAAGGGCAGTTAGATAGCGCAATTGGCACTGTGAATAACAATGTCAATGAGCTTGCCAATAATGCTGTTAAATATGACGATGCATCAAAAGATAAGATCACACTCGGTGGTGGTGCAAATGGCACAACCATTAGCAATGTAAAAGATGGTGCAGTGACTCAAGGTTCTAAAGATGCTGTAAATGGTGGTCAATTATGGAATGTTCAGCAACAAGTTGATCAAAACTCAACGGATATCAGCAACATCAAAAATGATATTAATAATGGTACTGTCGGTTTAGTTCAACAAGCAGGTAAGGATGCAACTGTTACAGTCGCGAAAGATACTGGTGGTACAAGTGTGAGCGTGGCGGGTACAGATGGCAACCGTGTTGTGACAGGTGTTAAAGATGGCGCAGTCAATGCAACATCAAAAGATGCAGTCAACGGCAGCCAATTGAATACGACTAACCAAGCAGTTGTGAATTATCTTGGCGGTGGTGCTGGTTATGACAATATTACAGGTAGCTTCACTGCTCCAACTTACAACGTAGGTGACTCTAAGTATAACAATGTCGGTGGTGCAATCGATGCATTGAACCAAGCGGATCAAGCATTGAATAGCAAAATTGACAATGTCAGCAACAAGTTGGATAACGCTTTCCGTATTACCAATAACCGGATTGATGATGTTGAGAAAAAAGCCAATGCAGGTATTGCAGCAGCAATGGCACTTGAATCAGCACCTTATATAGCGGGTAAATATACTTATGCAGCTGGAGCAGCTTATCACGGTGGTGAGAATGCGGTAGGTGTGACCTTACGTAAAACTGCAGACAATGGACGTTGGTCGATTACAGGTGGTGTTGCGGCAGCATCTCAAGGTGACCCAAGTGTTCGTATCGGTATCAGTGGCGTAATTGATTAAATCACGAGACAAGGAAGATCGAACGGTCTTCCTTTTTCTTGACAACTTTTTAAGAGAGAAAAAATGAAAGCATTTAACAAAAAAATTATGTTCAGTGTATTCAGTGGTCTTGTGATGTCATTGAGTCATGCTGCTGAAATTGAAACATCAAATACCCAAGAAATTCATTTTCCTGAAGTGAAAGATAGTTATCTAAAGCAAGTGAATCGTTATGAATATGATGACGTGGCACGTTTAGATAAAGGTTTAAGCAAAGATCAGATTCGCCATGTTTTGGGAAATCCGCAATTTTCTGAAGGTCTTTTCGCTGTTAAAACTTGGAACTATGTATTGGATGTCCGAGAGCCGAGTTCAAATCAATATAAACGTTGCCAGTTACGCATAGACTTTGATAAGCACTACCGTTCAGAAAATCTATATTGGAAAGGTGAACAATGCCAAGGTCTGATGGCTTGGGGCATCAATAACCAATCCGCGACAGAACAAACGGCTCTATCCTCTACAGGTCAATCAGCCAGTGTTTTATTCTATTTTGATCATTCAGATAAAAGCGGAGTAAAAAATCCTGAAGTGATTAGCAAAATTGCCGATCAAATTAAGCAAACTGATGGGAACAGTAAGATTTTTGTTGCAGGTTATACTGACCGTTTAGGTTCATTTCCGTATAACCAACGTTTATCAGCTGCGAGAGCCAATACCGTTGTAGATTTGTTGAAACAACAGGGAATTCCTGCTGATCAAATTCAATTTTCAGCAGAAAATAAAACTGACGTGTATCAGAAATGCAATGGGATGAACAAAAAAATTCAATTGGTCGAATGTTTAGCCCCTAATCGCCGAGTAAACATCACTTGGTAAAACTGAAGGCATAATTAAATGAATTCAGTTTGAAAGAAGTTGTTTATTCTTCAAATCGGTTGAGTTTTTATTTTATGCAAACGCCCGATGAATTTCATTGGGCGTTTTAAATTATTCACAGTTATGGTTTATACAATGGTGATTTGTTTTGAAATAAATCATAAACAACCCGATGTGGTCAATTACCAAGTTGACTAATCAAGGAACATCAACAACACACTTTTTAAATAAAGTGTTTAATCAATTTTTTTTGATGAGATGCTTTAAAAAACAATTAACCTATTCACTTAACTTAGCTCTAAAACCTAATTTGAATGTATTGAGTATAAAAATGATGAAGAAGATAGTATTGGCGTTGCTTGGGTTTGGATTTGCTATACAAACACAAGCTTTTGATAAAACTCAGGTGAATTTGGCCAAGGATTTTTGGGGAACTTGGACAGTGTATAATGCGAAGGCCCAATGTACCGAAAGCTATCAATTTACTCAGCCTGACCAATTTACCTACACCACAAAGCAAAAGCGAATGACAGGTGATTTTGCAATATTAAGAAATGAAAATGCTCAGGCTTTGGATGTTTTAGCCTTGAAAGTTAAGTTAGACAACAAAAAAGCCGGTTGTGGTGGCGAGCCTGTAGATTATAGCAATGCTGATATTAGATTAAGTTTAAAATGGGTATCTGCTAAAACAGCTGAGCTGTGTACAGACCGTGAAGGCAAACAATGTACAGGTTTATATTTGATTAAACAGAAATAATCTGTTGAAAAGTGAATTAAGAGGCTTCTTTTGAGGCCTTTTATAAAATAAAATTTAGTGATTTTTATTAAATGATAAATATTTTTTATTAAAAAATAAAAAATTATTCATAGAAGTTTTGTGTCTTATCCAACACGATAGCGTTATATTAAATTCTAATGTTTTATTTATCTATAAAGCTTGTTGGAATATCAATAGACACGTCTTGTTTAAAAAAAGATCATGCTCAAGATCATTGGTTATATGCTAAGTTATAGTATGATGTGTTCATATTTCGACTGATTTATTGTTATATCAGTTTTATTTAGCCAGAGTGAATTGATATTCATTTCAAGCTCAAACAATGTTGGAAATACAAATGCCTGACTATCGTTCAAAAACATCGACACATGGAAGAAATATGGCTGGTGCACGTGGCTTATGGCGTGCAACAGGAATGAAAGATGAAGATTTTGGTAAACCGATTATTGCGGTAGTCAACTCATTTACTCAATTTGTACCTGGTCATGTACATCTAAAAGACTTAGGTCAACTGGTTGCTGAGCAGATTCAAGCAGCGGGTGGTGTGGCAAAAGAATTCAATACGATTGCGGTCGATGATGGTATTGCAATGGGGCATGATGGCATGCTGTATTCATTGCCTTCACGTGATTTGATTGCGGATTCTGTTGAATACATGGTCAATGCGCATTGTGCAGATGCTATGGTGTGTATTTCTAACTGTGACAAAATTACACCAGGAATGCTGATGGCAGCAATGCGTCTGAACATTCCAGTGGTATTTGTGTCTGGTGGGCCAATGGAAGCGGGTAAAGTTAAAATCCGTGGTACAGAACATGCAATTGATTTAGTCGACGCAATGGTGGTTGCCGCTGATGATAGCTTTACCGATGAAGAAGTAAAGGAATATGAGCGTTCAGCTTGTCCAACTTGTGGTTCATGTTCAGGCATGTTTACAGCCAACTCAATGAACTGTTTGACAGAAGCCCTTGGTTTATCATTACCGGGCAATGGTTCAACTTTAGCAACCCATGCAAATCGAAAAAAATTATTCGAAAGAGCGGGTCAATTGATTGTTAAGTTGGCAAAACGTCATTATGAACAAGATGATTACACCATTTTACCACGTTCAATTGCGACCAAAGCATCTTATGAAAATGCAATGATTTTAGATATTGCAATGGGTGGTTCAACTAATACAGTCTTGCATTTATTAGCTGCTGCACATGAAGCAGGTGTTGATTTTACCATGGACGATATTGATCGTTTATCTCGTAAAGTTCCTGTGTTGTGTAAAGTTGCACCGGCAAAACAAGATGTACATATGGAAGACGTACATCGTGCTGGCGGTATCATGTCGATTCTAGGTGAATTAGATCGAGCAGGTTTATTGGATACAACGGTGCATACCGTACATGAAAATACCTTGAAAGATGCCTTAGATAAATGGGACATTATTCGTACAGAGGATCCTGAGGTTTACGAGTTCTTCCGCTCAGCGCCAGGTGGTGTTCCAACTCAAACAGCATTTTCACAAAACCGTTATTATCAAACTTTAGATGGTAACCGTGAAAAAGGCGTGATCCGTAATGCTGAACATGCATTCTCTAAAGACGGTGGCTTAGCTGTACTGTACGGAAACATTGCTGTGGATGGTTGTATTGTAAAAACTGCGGGTGTAGATGATTCGATCCTGAAATTTAATGGTACGGCTCGTGTCTTTGAAAGCCAAGATGCTGCTGTAGATTCAATCCTTGGTCATGAAATCAAAGCTGGTGATGTCGTGGTGATTCGTTATGAAGGTCCACGTGGTGGTCCGGGCATGCAAGAAATGCTTTACCCGACCAGCTATCTAAAATCGAAAGGTTTAGGTAAAGAATGTGCTTTACTTACGGATGGTCGTTTCTCTGGCGGTTCTTCAGGTCTTTCAATTGGCCACGTATCCCCAGAAGCTGCTGAAGGTGGTGTCATTGGATTGGTTGAAGATGGTGATTTGATCGAAATTGATATTCCAAATCGAACGATTAACCTTGCTGTTGATGAAGTAACCTTGGCAGCACGACGTAAAGCTCAAGACGAAAAAGGTTGGCATCCAACTGAAGAACGTCCACGTAAGGTCTCAAAAGCGTTAAAAGCGTATGCTATGCACACCACTAGTGCATCGAAAGGTGCGGTGCGTGAAATCTAAGCTTTAAAATTAGATTCCAAACAAAATAAAAGCACTCATTGATTGGGTGCTTTTTATTGAATTGATCTAACAATTTAAATTTTATCGAGTTTTGGGATATTGATCATTCAGATTCAAATTGTTATAAGTTTTGTTATGACTGGTTAGAATTAATTTTATCAGCATCACCTGTGAATGAATGGTATGCTTGAGTGAGTTTCAATCAGATTTTCTTTTATTTTTCAGTGCTTATTTCGAGGCTCTACGCATGTCACTGTTACGCCGTTGGTTTGATCCAATCCGATCGAGTTGGTTTTACCAAAAGCCGATTCGTCAAGAGGTGTTATCTACGGAACAGGGACTGAGTATTTATCTGCGTTTAGATGATGTTTATAGCTATCTTGCTGTACAGCAACTCCCCCAATTGGAAGATCTTTTAAGTGATGATTTGAAGCCACTTAAAGTCATTATTTCCAATACCGCAGCAGAACCCCCCAATGGCATGACCATAGAAGAATGGCGCAATTATAGTTTAGAAGATGCCAAAATCTTAGCCAATCAACATCGCTTTAGTTATGATGATGAAA
Organism: Acinetobacter sp. AS167; assembly: GCF_037152175.1. Classification (NCBI taxonomy): domain Bacteria; kingdom Pseudomonadati; phylum Pseudomonadota; class Gammaproteobacteria; order Moraxellales; family Moraxellaceae; genus Acinetobacter; species Acinetobacter sp. AS167. Next base: position 468,704 of record NZ_JBBCMP010000003.1, on the reverse strand, counting down.
AACCAGAACAACCGACTCAAGAAGCATTACAACAAGCGGAAACAATTCTTAGAAATACACCGTTGACTGGTCAAAATTTCCTTTATTTACTCGAAGATGTATTTCATATGCTGTGGCAGCAGCAGTATGGCAAATTACGCACTTTATTTGTGATGGCGAGTCAGCATCAAAAACCTCAGAATTTTCCAGAACGTATTTTTGGTCAAAGCCCAATTTTAGAAAGCTATTTTGAGTTTGGTGGGCGTAAATATCATGCAGTAGATGATTTATTACGGTTAACTCGTCGTTTAAAACAACAAAAATTATTGATTGATAATCCTATTTTTCTCATCAATCACATTGAATGGCGTGAGCATTTGATGAGTGATGCGGAAGAGCTTGCTGAAATTCAGGCCATGCATCCTGAACTTGATTTATATATTGCCTTAGAAGATCCGATCAGTTGGTTATTATTGGCATATATCAAAGAAGAACTCGCAAATTATTATAATATTCAACTGAATTTATTTCCGCTGAGTTATCACGGTCGGGACTTTTTTGATTGGAGTTTGGCGACCCGTCTTTCCAAGCGTTCAGAAGTAAAATTTACCCCGTTCTGTCGTCCGACCGCAGACAGCACCTTAAATATGGCAAAGATTTATTACAGCGTACCAGAAGAACAACGTGTAGATGTGATGTATGACATTTTACAAGCAGTTTGGACCAAAGGTCGTGATTTATCATTCAAGCCGCATTTACAGCAAATGCAACATGATTTAGGAATTGAAAACCTAACAGATACTGACGTGGAAGCTTTATTAACAGCCAATGATCGGCAATGTGCAGAGAAACATCAGCCTGATTTTCCTGTTTTAGAATTGCGTATTGAAGGAAAGCGTTACGTTTTTAATAGCCTATATCGGGTTTGGATGATTGAAAGTATTTTTAGTAATGTGTTAGAACAGAAGTATAAAGCCGAGAATGAGTTTGAACGCGCTCAACATAATATAGAAGCACAGGATGCAGAAAAAACAGATGATTAAAAAAGAGAAATGTGAATCATTAGAACAAGTACGTGATCGAATCGATCAGTTGGATCAGGAGCTGATTGAACTGATTGCAACCCGTCAATTTTATGTTGATCAAGCTGTCCGATTTAAACGTAATGTAGATGACGTACAGTCTCCAGAGCGTGTACAACAAGTGATTAATAAAGTACGTCAGAAAGCCATAGATGTTGGAACTAACCCTGATTTGGTGGAAATGCTCTATCGGGAAATGATCCAGCATTTTATCCAAAGAGAATTAAAAGAAATTCGTCCATAACGGTGATGTGATTTCAATTTTGCCCATAAAAATATTTATTTTAGAGAACAGTATGAAAAAAATTATTCTAATCTGCATCACAACAATGTTGAGTCAGTATGCACTTGCAGAAAATTGGAAATTTATTGTCAAAGATGCCGATGGTAGCTTTTATTTAGATACCGATCGCATTGTAAAAAAAGACAATACGGTAAATTATTGGGCTAAGTTTGTTGCTGATGCAGACAGTGAAGAACTTGATATGAAAAAAGGTGACTATACACTTTCTCATAATTTAGACCAATGTGCTGATCGTACGACAAATATTACACTGGTTGAAGATTATAAAAAAAATGGTCAATTGATAAATAGCGATCCGCAAGTCTCAGATCCAAGTGATATCGATGATGATGAAATTAATCTGGCATTTTTTAAAGCCGTGTGTAAATAACTTCTAAATTCTTATGTATTTCAATATCTAAAGTACAATTAGCTTTAACGCACTTCAGTCTAAGCTACTTAAAATCCCTTTTATATAAAAGGGATTTTTTATTGATCATTGTTAATTTATGGTCATCATACTATAGCCAAACCACCTAATTATTCATATAAATCATTTGCATCAAGTCATTGATCATAAATGAGCTTATGTTCTTGTATCAACTCTTAGAAACTATTGGTTAGCAATTTGTTTTTTGTACTTTTGAATAATAAATGATTACCCGATCGTGGGGCGACATGGATGTCGCCATTGGATGGAGGTACAGGACGTACCTCTCATCCAACATGAGTAAAAATAAAGCACGGCTTTGTTTGTAGTACAAGGTTTGGTATCCCCTACAAAAAGTTAGGCATCACCTACACAAACTTTCCAAGCAAAATGTGGCAATGAACAATCTTTTATAATCAAACAATTTATTTCTCCATTTGGTTGATTTAATTAAAGATATTTATTGAGAGAAATTATATTCTTGTGTATGCGTTTTTTGACAAGTTGACTATATTTTGATTTGGGCATTATCATTTTTGAATTAGTCTTTTATATGCCCCATTCCAATTCTGTATTTGTGATTTTATTGATGACAGATTGATATTCAAATTTTTTACATGCACACCATAATTGCATAAAATCTGAACCAAAATATTGCTTAAAAACCTTATTTTTTTCAAATAATTGTAGTGCTTCAAGCTGATGAGAAGGTAAGAAATGCTGTGAGTTGATCACTTTTACTGGTTGGATTGATTGAGGTAAATCCATTGCTGCATGTAACCCATGCAGTACACCCGTCAGAATAGTTGCAACACACAAATAAGGGTTGACGTCTGCACCCGCAACACGATATTCCAAGCGTTGATTGTCCTGATCTGAACAGGGGATGCGAATGGCAACGTTACGATTATTGAAGCCCCAATTGGCTTCGAGTGGAACATGATTGCCAAGCTGGAATCTGCGGAATGCGTTAATATTGGGTGCTAAAATAGCCATGGATGCGGGCATTAAGTCGAGTAAACCCGCGATCACTTTGTGCATGATCGGGTTTGGGTTTTTCAACTGGTCTATTTTAAAAAGATTGTCTTGCCATTGGTTACGCATGCTCATATGAAAGTGCATGCCACTGCCTGCTTTTGCCATATTTGGTTTCGCCATAAAACTGGCTTTTAAACCATGTTGCATCGCAATTTGACGAATCATTCGTTTAATACTCATGATGTCATCACACAGTTTTAAAATGTTGTCACTGTGCTGAATATTCAATTCAAATTGTCCAGAAGCACTTTCAGCTACAACACCTGTTAAATCAATATCTTGTCGTTTTGCTTCTAATTCAATTTGTTGAATGACAGTTTGAAAATTATGCGGGGTATCGACATCGAAACATTGGGTAGAAAGCGGATCCGATTGGGGAGAAAATGGGGCATCTTGGACATTTTCAGACAAATAAAATTCGATTTCACCTGCCATCATTGGAAAATAGTGCATTTGATGCAGTGTCGATAAAATTCTTTTTAATATATTGCGAGGCTCGATCACACAATCTGAACCATCATCGGATTTCATGGTTAATAGCAGCTGGGCGTGCTGATTGGGTTGATCTGCGCAAGGCTTTAGACTGCCCAAGACGGGCATACATAATCGATCGGGTTCACCAATATATTTCCCAAGCCCACTTTCTTCAACCACTTGACCATCCAAACTCATCGCATAAATAGACAACGGAAAGTAACAGCCTTTCTGCAATTGATGGAGGGCATTTACTTCAATACGCTTACCACGTAGATGACCATTGAGGTCATGCAAGCAGATATCAATAAACTGGGTCTCTGGATAATGTTCTAAATATTGTTGGATTTCTTTGTCAAAATCATACATGCCCTGATTTTCTAAGATCAGTGCTGTGGGGAATATTTTTGTAGAATTGGCAAGTGACATATTCATTGTGAATAGATCCAAATAGGGTAAAAAAATTATAGAAAGCTTGCTTACTCGAGTAACGTAAAATGATCGTAAATTCTTTTCTTAGACGCTTAGCCAAAATACTCAACATCAAGCCTCAATCATTGCTTGAGGCTATATCCTAAAAACAGTGATATTTCAAAGCAAAGCTTTGGCGTAGCATTGCCTCAGAATATTGAGGTAAAACGACATGATGGGATTTGTAATTGGTGTATTTGCAATTGCAGGCATGATTAAAGGCACAATTGGTCTCGGCTTACCTGCCGTTTCAATGGGGCTTTTAAGCCTTGTAATTAGTCCATTTCAAGCCGCAACTTTATTGATCATTCCATCTATGGTGACCAATTTTTGGCAATTGTTTGCTGAAGGCCATGTATGGCGGTTGGTTCGCCGTTTTTATCCCTTATTATTGGGGATTATTATCGGTTCAATTTGGAGTATTTTCCCAACTTTAGGCCACTCTAGTAGCGGTTTTCATAGTGAAGCATTACTGGGGGGAATGCTAGCATTGTATGGACTCTATGGTTTATTTTCCAAACGTATGCCAAATCTTGCACCACATGAAAAATGGCTTTCCCCAATCATTGGATATTTAGGCGGTGCTTTAACTGTTGCCACGGGAGTGGTGGTGATTCCTGTGGTCCCTTATTTACAATCTTTGCAGTTAAAGCGTGATGATTTGGTTCAGTCTTTAGGTTTAGCTTTTACCGTTTCAACCCTGTGCCTTGCTGTTTTCTTACATCAAAACCCTGTTGAAGATACGCCAATTGATTATCAGTTATCTCTTATTGCCTTGGTACCCGCATTAATGGGAATGTGGGTGGGAACAAAAATCCGTTACCGTATTCCAGAGCAAAAATTTCGTAAAGTTTTCTTCTGTGGCTTGGTGATTTTTGGCTTATATTCAGTATTGCATCAATTTGGCGTGATCTAATTCGTGGACTTAAATGGTCGTTTAATGGCTCTGTCTGCAAAGGTGAAGCTATGACCATATTGGGTACACTGAAAAAATTAAAGTAGATGATAATGATTCCGTTAATTTTAAAAATGAATATCAGCGTGGTGCTTAAGTCTTTAACGTGAGTTTGACTTAAAGATATCTTTAATATATTGAAAAACAATGATCTTGATGGAGTCTTACTGAACTGTCATTCAATTTCAGGATCAGCCTGCGGCTCGCCCAAATTTTTTTTCGACATGTGGAGCTAAGCTCCACAAGGGTACCATCTTGCTTAGCCACATCGCTGCTCACCGCAAAATTCGTCTACCACCAGCAATGTATTCAATGAATCGCAGAAACAATACTTTCTGTATGAGATCCTGCCTCAGACAGTTACGGATGACGTTTCCGAGTATCATATTTCATCAAGAATTTTATATCGAATTCAGATTATTTAAACTAAAATCAGTTTCGATTTTTGTGAAATTAAAAATTGGGCAAAGTGTTGATATGCTGTTGGAAGCTCATCAAAGTTTTGAGCAGCCAATTGTAGTTGACGTTTTGCCCATTCACCGACCAGCTCAATTTGATCAAATGCATAGAGTTGATTGAGTCGCATTGCTGCCCGTTTGGGCATAATGGCAATGCCGACACCACTTGCAACCACTTGAGCGATCGCAGCAAAATTTGGCAATCTTAAACGATACTGAATTGCACAATTAAGCAATTTGGCTTGGTTTTCAATCGACTGCTGTAGAGAGTGATATTGCATTAAACCCACAAAGGCATAGTTCAGAGTATCGACCAGTCTGAGCTCTGTTCGCTGGCTTAATTCATGATTTGATGGACAAATCAGCACTAACGGATCATCTGAAAAGGTTAAAGTCTGTAATTGATGTGCATTAAAAAAGCTCGAAATTAAGCCGAGTTTTGCATTGCCTTTTTCAAGGGTCTGAATAATTTCATTACTTTCTGCTTCCTGTAGATCAATCTGAATATGTGGGTTTTCAACTAAATACTGAGGAAGTAATAAGGGCAGATATTCACTTTGTGCAGATGAATTACACCACAAAGTCATCTGTGTGCTTAGACCTTTTGCGAAGGGTGACATCGCTTGTTCAAGCTGTTTACTTTGTTGTATTAGACGTAAAGCCTGTTCTGCAAAAGTTTGACCTGCAATTGTGAGTTTGACCCCAGAGGCATGGCGGGTAAAAAGGCTTGTGGCATATTGTTGTTCGAGTTTTTTAATACGTTCACTGGCTGCCTGTAGTGAAATCGACGAGCGTTCTGCGCCTTTGGTGAGGCTTCCTGTGTCCACGATATTGATAAACAGTTGCAAATCGAAGAAGTCTAGGCGCATGCGAATCATAAAGAGCTGAAATGAGATCAAAGTATAGCTGAATAATCATACAAATATGCGATATCGTGTAGATTGTTTCAGCGGTAAGTAGGACGAGATTTAAATTGAAACTATGAATGAAGGCTTGATCACGACGATATCGTACGATAGTCACAGGATATTTTAAGCGATTGTATTGGAAAATATATGGGCTTGAAACAAAAGTAACTTGATTGATATTGATCATATGCCTGACTTGCTCAATTTGAGTCTACAACGCAAACCATTGATGAACTATCAAAACACCCTAGAAAAGATGAGAATTCTAAGCGAGCAAAAAAGTGAAAACGATTGGTTTATTAGGCGGAATGAGTTGGGAATCTACAGACTTGTACTATCAACAGCTGAATAAAAGCGTTCAACAAAAATTAGGAAAATTACACTCTGCAAAAATTGTTTTAATCAGTGTTGATTTTGCTGAGATAGAAATATTACAGCGTCAAGGCTTATGGGACGATGCAGCACTGTATTTAACAGAGAAGGCTATTCAGTTGGAGAAAGCAGGGGCAGAAGGGATCTTACTGTGTACCAATACTATGCATAAAGTTGCTTCTGCTATTGAAAGCTCGGTCTCAGTTCCATTTATTCATATTGCTGATGCAACAGCAAAACAAGTTTTAAATCAGAACATTGGCAAAGTCGGTTTGTTAGGTACTCAATTTACCATGGAACAGGACTTCTATAAGCGTCGGTTAGAACAACAAGGCATCAATGTACTGGTGCCTAACCAAGCGCATCGACAGATGGTTCATAATATTATTTATGATGAATTGTGTTTAGGTGTGATCAAGGAAGAATCTCGTCAGAAATACATCCATATTGTTGAACAGCTAATATTAGAGGGTGCTGAAGGCATTATTTTGGGATGTACAGAAATTTGCATGCTCATTGGAGATACTCAGTTTTCTGTTCCGCTGTTTGATACAACGTCGATCCATGTGCAAGCTGCTGTGGATTTTGCTTTGTCTTGACCTTTTTAAAGCGGGTATTTGTATCAATAAAAAAGCTCCCGAAGGAGCTTTAAATATTATATAAGCAAAGGCTTACATAATTTTCACACCTTGTTGACCCGCAGGGGTAACTTTGAAGATTTCTACTTCAAACGTGATATTTTTACCTGCGAGTGGGTGGTTGAAATCCACTTCAGTGATATCTTCACCGACAGTTTTAACCACACCAAATAGACTTTGTTTGGCTTTGTCTTCAAACTCAATCATGTGGCCTTCAACAGGACGTTGTTCGAATTTTACTGTATCGAATTTTTGCACATTTTCAGAATTCCACGGACCGAAGGCATCTTCTGGTGGAAGACTAACAGTACGACGGTCACCTGCACGAAGACCAAATAAGGCTTTTTCAAAACCTGGCAATAAACTGCCATCCCCGATCACTAAGCTTACAGGCTCTTCACGGCTACGTGTGTTATCAATTTCAACACCACTTTCGATGGCAACAGAAAAATGCAGTTCTACTTTTGAGCCATCCGCAACACGCGTTTCGTCATTGGGGTTAATCATTTGTTCAGTCATTTTGCGCTTCCGCACGTTGAATACGATGCTTTTCTAAAAAGAAGGTATCAATTAACAATAAAATCGTACCGAGAGTGATCGCACTATCGGCAATGTTGAATGCAGGGAAACTACTGCCTTGATAATGCAAATGAATAAAATCGACCACATAACCTAATGTTACCCGATCAATTAAATTTCCCAATGCGCCACCAAGAATTAATGCGATTGCGGCAGGTAAGATCAGCGTGGTTTTTGGCATACGCATAAGCCAAAAAATAAAAATGATCGATACAACGCCGGCAAGACCTGTGAATAAATAATGCTGCCAACCGCCCGCATCAGACAAGAAGCTAAATGCTGCGCCGTAATTATGCAGTAATGTCCAATTTAAGAAGGGCAATACAGGTACAGGCTGTGCATAAGTCAGCTCTGCACTTGCAATGTTTTTTGTCCATTGGTCAATGATAATGGCAAGGACAGAAAGTCCAAGCCACATCAAATTATGCGGATAAAACTGCAATAAACCCTTTTTATTTTGCGGATTAGGCATATTTTCTCTCTTCGCCTTGACCTGTAGGAAGGTTAATAATACAACGAGAACAAAGCCCTGGATGTGCATGATGTGTATTCACATCTGGAAGGACATGCCAGCAACGTGCACATTTTTCGCCTTCCGCAGCAGAAACTTTAACGCGTAGGCCTTCAAGTTCTGTTGCTTCACCTTGCTCAGCATAGTCATAAACAATCGCTTGAGAGGTGATCAAGACAAAACGAAGCTCATCGCCCAATTGCTTCAAGACGTTTTGTAGGTCTGTATTTGCCCAAAGTTCAACTTTAGCAGACAGGTTACTACCAACCAATTTAGCATTACGCGCTGTCTCAATCTGTTTATTAACCGCAGATTTGACTTCAATTAAGGTTTGCCAATCCGCTTCAGAGATCAAGTTGGTGCTTGATGCCACTGGAATATCATACCAATGCGCTGTAAATACATATTTTTCAGTTTGTTCTGGAATCAATGGCCACGCTTCTTGTGCTGTAAAGCTCAAGATAGGGCTCATCCAACGAACAAAGGCTTGAACCAAATGATACAACGCAGTTTGAGCAGAATGACGTGCTGTGGAGTCTGCTTTAGTCGTGTATTGGCGGTCTTTGATGATGTCTAAGTAGAAACCACCCAAATCATTGATACAGAAACTGGTCAAAGCATTGGTGACGACATGGAAGTTCATATCTTCATAAGCTTGTTGAATGGTTTTCTGTACGTCTGCTGCACGTTGTAAGATGTATTGATCCAATGCAATCAATTGATCTACAGGTAACGCATCTGTTGATGGTTTAAAGCCATTCAAGTTTGCCAATAAGAAACGTAAAGTATTACGAATACGACGATAGCTGTCACTTACACGGCTAAAAATTTCGTTACTTGCGGCAATTTCATAACGATAATCGCTTGATGCAACATATAAACGTAAACCATCAGCACCTAACTGCTTAATGATGTCTTCAAGTGGGATAAAGTTACCCAATGATTTCGATAATTTACGACCTTTTTCATCCACGGTAAAACCATGCGTAAGCAGGGCTTTATAAGGTGCGCGTTTATGGATCGCAATCGACGTGAGCAATGAAGACTGGAACCAACCACGATGTTGGTCAGAACCTTCAAGATATAAATCAGCAGGATCTTGCAGTTCTGCACGTTCACGCAATACTGCATAGTGCGTTGTACCTGAGTCAAACCATACATCGAGTGTGTCACGAACAGCATTGTACTGTTCAGCATCATCACCGATAAATGCTTTGGCTTCACGGTTATACCAACCATCAATGCCTTCTTTTTCGATGAGCTTCGCCACATCTTCAATGAGCTCTGCGGTACGAGGATGCAATTCATTGGTGTCTTTATGTACAAAGAATGGAATCGGCACACCCCAAGTCCGTTGACGAGAGATACACCAGTCTGGGCGGCCTTCAATCATTGACTTGATACGGTTTTTACCCCAATCAGGGACAAAGTCGATGTCATTTTCAATCGCATTTAAAGCATCTTGGCGTAACCCATTCGCATCCATGCTGATAAACCACTGTGGGGTTGCACGGAAGATGATTGGTGTTTTATGACGCCAGCAATGTGGGTAACTGTGCTTAATTGGCAGATGCGCCCAGAGTTTGCCAGCATCTGTTAATGCTTCAATAATTTTTGGATTGGCTTTATAAATGTGCTCGCCTGCAAAAAGAGGCGCAGTCGGTAAATATACACCATTACCACTTACAGGGTTTTCTACTTTTAAGTTATAGATTAAGCCAACTTTATAATCGTCCACACCATGTCCAGGTGCAGTATGCACAGCACCTGTACCACTGGTTGCGATGACATGTTCACCTAAAATTACAGGTACTTGACGATCTACAATCAATGGATGTTGTAATTGTAAGTTTTCGAGCGTCGCACCAACAAAGTCAGCCAATACTTTTGGTTGTTCAAGTTTGTAACGTTCACATGCAGATTCAACTAAATCTTTGGCTAAGATTAAGTTTTGTGTGCCACGCTCAGACTGAACTTCCACCAATTGATAGGCAATATCTGCATGTAAGGCAACTGCTTGGTTCGCGGGTAATGTCCACGGTGTCGTTGTCCAAATCACGATATCTGTTGGATTACTAACGCTGACACCCACTTTTGCAGACAAATCAGCAAGATCTACAACACCGAAACCCACATCAATTGCATCAGATTTTTTATCTTCATATTCCACTTCTGCTTCAGCAAGTGATGATCCACAATCCATACACCAGTTCACTGGTTTTAGACCAGGTTCGATATGGCCTGCTTTGGCAATTTCACCGAGCGCGCGAACAATATCTGCTTCTTGTTTGAAGTTCATGGTGAGATATGGATTATCCCAATCTCCAAACACGCCCATACGAACAAAGTCTTTTTTCTGTAATTCGACTTGGGTATATGCATATTCACGGCAGGCTTTACGGAAAGTCGATGCGTCAACTTTTACGCCAACTTTACCGATTTTTTCTTCGACTTTGAGCTCGATTGGTAGACCATGACAGTCCCAACCTGGAACATAAGGTGCGTCAAAATCATCTAAAGTGCGACTTTTAACAATAATGTCTTTTAAAACTTTATTGACGACATGACCTAAATGCAATGAACCATTTGCATATGGAGGACCGTCATGCAGAATATATTTTTTCTTGCCAATACGCGAAGCACGAATCTGCTGATAAATGTTGTCGGCATACCACTCTTCTAACCATTTTGCTTCACGTACTGCGAGATTTGCTTTCATTGCAAATTCAGTACCTGGTAGGTTTAGCGTGGCTTTATAATCCACTGCATTTTCAGAAGTTTGCTTATCGCTCATGCAAGTTGTCATCCAATATTATCAGCACCATTGCTGACGCGTTTTACAATAAAAGTTTAAGTTAAAAAGGAAATTTGGGGGTGTTTTTGCGAAACTCAAGCAAACGCTCGACATCATCATCAATTCCCGCCTGAAGCGCTTCAAGTGATGGGTAATTTAATTCACCATGTAAATAGTCGAGGAAAGTGACCCGCATTAACAGACCATACAGATTAGCAGAAACATTTGGAAAATGTACTTCTAATCGCCATTCTGGATGTTCTTGTTTGATTGCAGGGCGTGTTCCCACATGGCCCGCACCAAATAACGCATCTGTTTGATAACTAGCAATACCGATTTTATCGGGGTTCTCAGCTTTGACTTTCTGGGTCAATGAGGTGCTTTCGCAAATAACATCGACGGCATAAATACCACTTAAACAAGGTTTATGACGGCCAAGTCGAACATTGATGGTTGGAAAATTCAAAGTACGACCAATTTGATCACCATATTGCACACGACCAATCATGCTGTATGGACGACCCAATAATTTTGCTGCAAGTGATAAGTCACCCGCTTGGAGAACTTGGCGAATACGGGTTGAACTGACACGTTCGCCATTAAATTCAATGGTATTGAGATTGGTGACATCAAAACCATATTGTTTTAAAAATTCACTATTGCCTTGACGGTCTTTGCCGAAGTGAAAATCATCACCTAAGATCAAACTTTGCGCATTGAGTTTGCTTTTTAACAGGCTTGCAAAGTTTTCTGCACTTAAGCTACGGAATTGATTATCAAATTTAGCGATAGCAATATAATCGACACCCAATTCAGATAAATATTCTACTTTTTCTCTGAGTGATGAAATCCGTGGTGGTGCTTCATAACCTTTGAAAAACTCTAAAGGTTGCGGCTCAAAAATCATCACCAAGGTTTTTAAATTTTGGGCTTTAGCCACTTCTTTGAGTTGAGAAACCATCGCCTGATGTCCCAAATGGACACCATCAAAATTGCCAATCGTCACAGCGGTTTGGGGCAATTGAAAATTTGGTGCTAAGGCATTTAGACGTAACAGCTGCATGGTTTCAAAATAAGCTTAAAATTTGAAAGGACTATATATTGCCATAATCTCACAGTTTCGTCTTTGTTGTTGTGTTTTTATCCAGAAAAAAATGACTGAGAATACTTTTATATCAGTAAAATTGATTAATTTTATGAAATTAAATCAATTTTATTTATTAAAAGATGCTTTTATAATCAATTTATCTGCTGAAATGAGGATGAAGCGATGAAAAAGCCATTTTACCAACTTGAACAAACAGGTGATGTGATTCGACAGTTTACGCCAAACTGGTTCACCATGACCATGGGAACAGGGGTTGTTGCACTGATCTTGCCTGAATTTCCGTTTGCATCTGATTTTTTATGGCAGCTGGCAACTATTTTGTGGCAGTTTAACACGCTACTGTTTACTGTATTTATCATACTGTATGTTCTACGCTGGCTCATCTATCCTCAAGAAGCGAAGCAGATTTTTTCCCATCCCGCAATGGCACTCTTTTTAGGTGCAATTCCAATGGGGTTGGCAACGGTATTAAATGGCTTTTTAAAATATGGCATACCCATTTATGGTGATGTTGCGTTCCAAATTGCGCAGTTGTTGTGGTATGTCGATGTGGTTTTAGCGGTGAGTATCGGGGTGCTGGTACCGTTTTGTATGTTCCACAAACAAGATCATCAATTGCATACAATGACTGCAATGTGGTTATTGCCGATTGTGGCCTGTGAAGTTGCAGCAACTTCAGGCGGTTTACTTTTAGCGCATACGCATGTTAGTCAACAGGCGGTGGGTATTTTATTCACCAGTTACATGCTGTGGGGGATGTCTGTATTGCCTGCTTTTGGGATTCTCACCATTCTAATGTTACGTTTGGCTGTACATCAATTGCCGAGCAAAGAGTTGGCAATTACCAGCTGGTTAGCTTTAGGGCCAATTGGTACAGGTGCGTTGGCACTCTTGATTCTAGGTGCTCAGGCTCCTGAGGTTTTGGCATTGATTCAGTTAGAAAATTTAGGTGTGTTCTTTCAAAATGCTGGGATCGTGGCAAGTTTTATTTTGCTGGGCTTTGGTGTGTGGTGGGTCGCAATCGCAGTTCTAACCACACTCAAACATGCGGCAACTGAGCTACCATTTAATCTCGGTTGGTGGGGGCTAACTTTCCCACTGGGTGTATTTACTTTGGCAATATTGAGTTTAGGTCACCAATTACATCTCAGTTTTATTGTAGATACAGGCTTAGCATTTGCTGCAATTTTGATGATGTTGTGGGTGATGGTGATGAGCAAAACTTTGCAGGGAATGTATCAAGGGAATCTGTTTTTCTCTCCTTGTTTAAAGACTTTTTTAGAACGTGAATAAACAGAAAATGTTGTTGATCAGTCTATAAAAATAATCATTAAGAATCGATGGAAAAAGCGTCCAAACCCAATTGTCTATTGATTACAGTTGGGCTTTTTTAATATTGAAATACAAAATAAATGCTATATAAGCAGTATGATGTTGGTTTGAGAAAATTTAAAAGTGGATGAATATTACAATCAATGAGGATTCAAAAAGCATTTGAACCTGTGCTAGAAAATGTGATTAACCATTTTAGTCGCAGCTTTGTAGAAGATTTACATAGCATCTATGTTTATGGCAGTGTTGCTCAAGGCATTGCAATTATCGGTCAGTCAGATTTAGACCTATGTGTTGTTTTTAAAAATAAACCAAAAAATTTAAATGAAAAGATTGCTGAAATAAGCATAAATCTTAAGGTTTTACACCCATTTCTACCTAAAGTTGATATCGATATTGGTTTTCTAGATGAGGTTTTAAATAAGCATTCCCTACAAAGTTGGGGAGCATGGATCAAATTCTTTTGTCAGCATATTTATGGAGAAGATTTATCTGCGCTTTTTAACGATGTTCAGATTAATCGCGAGGTAATTAAGGCGATAAATAGTGGTTATGATACAGATATACAAGGTTATTTACGCATATTAGAGGCATCTGATAAAACAGCAAAAGAATTAATCAGCCTTAAGAAATCTTTAATTAAACGGATAATACGACTGCTTCCTTTGACATTGGACAATATAAAAGGATGGCCATGCCATTTAAATGATACTGTCGCACAAACGATAGATGTATATCCTGAACAAAAAGCAGTGTTTCAATACTTGTTAAACGAACTTGATCATCCAAATGTACCAAGTGAGACCTCTATCCAAGAAATAAAAAGCGTTTATTTGTGGATAGATGCTCACATTATATAAAAATAAAAAAAGCAGCCTTTTGGCTGCTTAAAATAGGTTAAATTTATAATTATGATTTATCTTTTAAGCTAAAGAACCAGTTGAGTATCAATGCTGCAAACGTTGCAGTACCAATACCACCCAAGTTGAAATCACCAAATTGAAGGGCAAAGTCACCTGTTCCTAAAATGATTGTTACTGCGGCAACCATCAAGTTTTTATTTTGAGAAAAATCGACTTTATTTTCAATCCAAATCTTCGCACCCGCAATGGTAATTAAACCAAAGACCACGATTGAAGCACCTGTTAAAATCGCTGTTGGAATGGTATGAATCACTGCGCCAAATTTAGGTGAAAACCCTAAGAAAATTGCAAAAATACCAGCAATGACAAAAACAATCGTAGAATAAACACGAGTAACGGCCATTACACCAATATTCTCACCATAGGTGGTCATACCAGGTGCACCGACACCACCAGAAAGCGTGGTTGCAATACCATCTGCAACAAAAGCTTTACCAATTTGTGGATCTAGGTTTTCGCCAGTCATTGCACTGACTGCTTTGATATGGCCTAAGTTTTCTGCCACCAGAATTAAAGCAATCGGAGCAATAATTAACATTGCATTGATATCAAAAACAGGTGAATGGAAAGTGGGCGTACCAAACCATGCAGCTTGTTGAATAGGCGTGAAATTAATCGGCGTTCCATTTCCCATTACGTTTGCAACAATGAAATAGATCAAATAAGCCAATAACAACCCGACCAAAAGCAATAAGCGTTGTAATAGACCTTTTGTGAATACAGCAATTGAACCCATACAGAGTACAGTGACCAATGCCATCCACATATTAAAGTCATTACCAGCGACACCTTTCACCGTAACAGGTGCGAGGTTTAGACCAATGATCATTACCACTGCACCAGTCACTACTGGTGGCATGAGTTTTTCAATCCATTTGGTCCCCGTTGCCATCACGAGCAAGCCAAACATTGCATACAACACACCACATGCCATGATCCCACCAGCTGCAATAGCTAAATTTGCGTTTGGCGTACCTGTACCTGATGCAGCATAGCCAGTTGCAGCAATTACTACTCCAATAAAGGCAAAGCTTGAACCTAGGTAACTTGGAACACGACCACCCGTAACAATAAAGAATAAGATGGTACAAATTCCTGACATTAAAATGGCAAGGTTTGGGTCAAAGCCCATTAAAAAGGGGGCGAGTACCGTTGCACCAAACATAGCAAATGCATGTTGAATCCCTAAAACGACACTTTGCGCAGGCGGTAAATACTCATTGGTACCGACAGGTCTTGCATCAATGCTGCCAGAATAAGGACGCCATTTGGGAAACCAGTTGGACATAAATTGAGCACTCAAAAAACAAATTGGACACATCATACGCTTTCTTTTCGAGAGTTTTAATCATTTTAGTCAAACTAAGCATTTGCATTTATTAGGGAAAATTGGTGTTTTGTACCATTTGGTCAAATAATTAAATAATGTTAGTGCGTAAAATCAAAGTATTAAAAAAAATTGTGTGTAAAAATTTAAAAAAAATCCGATTTTGCGATTGGTCAAAAAAAGTTATTGCTGCTTTATAATATGTGAAAAGTTTCGCGTTTTTTAAAAGGAGAGGAGAATGACAGATCACATTCTCCTCGCTTTAGAATTAAGATAATTTTTATAGGGTGGCTTAACCCGTATTACGTAAACCTGCCGCAATCCCAGCAATACTGACCATCAGTGCATGATCTACCGGGGTATGTTCTGCATGACAGTCAGCCAAATATGCACGTCGACGTTTCATTAATTCGGCTTGTAATAAATGTAAGGGCAGTAAATACGGCTTACGTACTTTCATGGCTTGATCAAGCACATCATTGGAACTTAAAAGTTCCGACTCACCTTTCATTGCCAAGAGCGTTTGTACGGCATCATGTAAGCGTTGACGTAATTCTGCACCAAGTACTTTTAAATCTTCATCATCGGTAAGGTGAGATTCATAATACAGTGCAATATTTGAGTCGGCTTTAGATAGCACCATTTCCAACATATCAATTAAAGTTTGGAAATAAGGCCATTCTGTTAACATTTCATCTAATACTGCTTTTTGGCCTTGATCAATCACTTGGTTGATCGCTGCGCCAGTACCCAGCCAAGCAGGAAGCATTAACCGGATTTGTGTCCACGCAAAAACCCAAGGAATAGCACGTAAAGATTCGATTCCACCACTGACTTTACGCTTTGCAGGGCGTGAACCGAGGGGTAACATTTGCAACTCAAGTTCAGGGGTGACAGTACGTAAATATTTTACAAAATGAGGGTTTTCACGCACAGTCTGACGATAAACCTGAACAGATAAATCTGTCATACTGTGCATTAAATCTCGCCAAGCTTGTTTGGGAATAGGTGGTGGTAATAATGTTGCTTCTAAGGTTGCAGCAGCATAAATTTCCAAATTTTGTAAGGCAATTTCTTCTAGACCAAACTTAAAGCGAATCATTTCACCTTGTTCAGTCACACGAATTGCACCTGAAATTGAGCCCGGTGGTTGAGAAAATAATGCTTGTTGAGTTGGTGCACCACCACGACTGATTGAACCGCCACGGCCGTGGAACAAGGTCAATTGAACGCCATGCTGTTTGGCAATTGCGGTCAACTCTTCTTGCGCACGATACTGGGCCCAGTTTGCTGACATAAAGCCAGCATCTTTGGCAGAGTCCGAATAACCAATCATGACTTCATGTTTGCCTTGAATATGTTGTTTATACCAGTGCATATTGAACAGGGTACTCATGGTACTTGCAGCACCATCTAAGTCTTTCAAGGTTTCAAATAAAGGAACAACGCGTAGTGGGTGTTCAATTCCTGCTTCTTTTTGGAGTAATAGTACCGCCAAAACATCACTCGGATATTCAGCCATTGAAATGATATAAGCGCCCAAGCTTTCTTTGGGTTGTTCAGCCAAAGTACGCATGGTTGCAAAGACTTCTTGAACATCAAGATTTTCAATCAGACTACCTGATGGTTCATTTAAATGTTTAGGCAATAACGGGCGTTTGCTTTGTAATTCTTGTAATAAGAAATTTTGGCGAGCTTGTTCTGTCCATGTCTCAAAATTGCCTAAACCAAGATATTCAGTAATTGCTGAGATGGCTTGGCGATGACGACCTGACTCTTGACGAATATCCAGTTTAAGTAATTCAATGCCAAAACAATTTACCCGATAAATAAAGTCGAGCAATTTACCATTGGCAATCTCAGGTAAATTACATGCCATCAGTGAGCGATAGCAGAGCAGTAATGGTTGTAATAATTCATCTTTATGGCGAATGATTAAACTGCGATCTACATCAGAATGTTGACCACGTAATTTATCTGCTAACCATTGACGAGTTGCTTTGAGACGTTCACGGGTCGCACGCAAATATTCGCGGTAAGGTTCAGGATGGCTATAACCCAAAGCTTGAAGTAGCTCATTGGAATAGGCTTCAATCGAGAGTTCCCAACGAAGATCTTCAATATCACGCACATAAAGGTCAGCCGCTTTCCAGCGCGACAACCACAAAACTTCTTGAGTAATGTTATGCGTAACATTTGGGTTACCATCACGGTCACCCCCCATCCAAGATGCAAAACGAATTGGAGAAATATCTAAAGGCAAGGCCTGTGCACAATTGTCCTGAACGAGGTCATCCAATTCACGTATGAATTTTGGAACTGCATTCCATAAGGTCTGTTCAATCGTGGTAAAGCCCCATTTTGCTTCATCTATCGGAGTTGGGCGGTGTTGACGGATTTCGTCAGTTTGCCATGCGGAACAGATCAATTGTTTTAAATCAGTCAACACATCTGCACGTTGCTTAGGTGTCAGTTTTTGCTGATCAAAAGTAGACAGGCAATGATTAATGCCATCATATTTTTGGATTAAAGTACGACGACTAACTTCAGTTGGATGCGCCGTGAGGACCAACTCAATTTTTAATTCACAAATTTGTTTATAGAGCGTTTCTGTTGAAATTTGCTGATCTTTAAACTTGCTAAATAAATGATCCAGCACATTGGGTGATGGTGAATTTTCATCGCACTCACTTTGACGACGACTGCGTACAACGTGATATTGTTCAGCAATATTGGCAAAATTTAGAAAGTGTGAAAAGGCGCGGGTGAGTGGCAGAATTTCATCATCTTTTAAATTTAAAAATAATTGTTCAAGTTGTTTTTCTGCTTCAATTTGACCATCTCGAGCGCCTTTACCTAAAGCCCGAATTTGTTCAATTTGATTAAACAAATCTTGTCCTGCATGTTCTTTTAGCGTTTCGCCTAAAAGGTTTCCGAGTAAGCGTACATCTTCACGCAGCGGAGCATCAATTTGTTGAACCATTTGTTACTCTCCAGTTCTTGTTATCTCGAATATAACGTGATTCCACCACAATCCAAGTGACTCCCTACAAAAGTATGTAAATGACTGTGCAAGAAGTCGACTTTGACTTAATTTTAATTTGGATATTTAGCTTTATTTTTTGCCCTTTTTATATCAACAAGCCTATGCGATATGCATTGAGTATGCCTTAAACAAGAATTGGGCATTATTTTGTTTTTAAATAATTTTAGTTGGGTTTATATTTCAGCATAAATAAATCAATACTTTCGGCGATGATTTGCTGTTTTTCATCTTCCGTAGGAATTTGGCGAATCCCCAATAAGACCTCGTGGTGTCGAACACCCAATAATAATGACAGAATTAGATTAATTTGTTTTTCAATGTCATCTGCTTGAATAAATTTAAGTGTGCCTGCTTGTTGGAAAAAATCTTGCCAGACTGCACACATTCTTTGATGGGAAGAATTATAAAACTGTAAAGCCAAAGGATTTTTCTCTGCGGCAAGTTCTAACAACAAATGCTCGAGTTTAATGGCTTCAGGTAAGCTAATAACAGTGAGTGCCAATTCGCATGCCTGAAAAAAATGCGCATAAAAATCACTTTGAACATTAAGTCGTAATGGTCGAGCATCAATAGATGCTTCACAGGTTGCTTCAATGGCACAGCAAAATAAAGTTTCTTTATCTTGAAAATGGTTATATACCGTCAGCTTTGTGACGCCAGCTTCTTTGGCAATTTGGTTCATGCTTGAACCATGATAACCCAATTTTAGAAATAGCTTTTTGGCGGCTTCCAAAATGTGTTTCCGTTTTTCTAAGTCCTTTGGACGTCCAGCGGTTGTTTGCACAATAATTTCCAAAAAAAAATAGGTTAATTACTCTATACACAATTCACAATTACTGTACCATGCAGTATATTAATTAAAAAATGAGCAAATAAATATACTCATTCTATTTTGCCCGAAAAAATGCATTTGATTAAGAGCCTTGCCTATGCGTAGTTTAAATTTAATGATCACGAGCCTATTGGTATTGTGTAGTGTAACAATAGTGGGGTGTAGCAAACCAGCACCTGAAGCGGAACAAATTCCCTTGGTGATGGTAACCCAACCTGCAACATCACATGAAGATCAAAAAAGTTATGCGGGGGATGTCCAAGCTCGACAGCAAACAGCATTGGCATTCCGTGTCGGGGGACAAATTACAGAACGCTATGTCGATGTTGGTGCTCGTGTCAAAGTTGGTCAAGTCTTAGCAAAGCTTGATGTGAAAGATGCCCAGCTACAATTGAACTCAGCCAAAGCACAACTTGAAAGTGCGCAATCTGCGGCCAAGGCCGCAGCAGATGAATTTAAACGCTTTCAGCAACTCTTACCGATCAATGCTGTGAGTCGCTCACAATATGATTCAGTCAAAAATCAATATGATTCTGCTCAGGCAAGTTTAAAACAAGCCCAATCCAATTATGATGTGAGCGCCAATCAAACCGGCTATAACCAATTGATAGCCAATAAAAATGGGGTGATTACCCAACGTAATATTGAAACTGGACAAGTGATTTCAGCAGGACAAGCGGCATACCAGCTGGCGATTGATGGGGATCGTGAAGTGGTGATAGGTGTCCCTGAACAAGCTATTGCAGAGATTAAAGTCGGTCAAAATGCATGGGTAACTTTATGGTCTAAACCTCAAGATCGATTTGCTGCCTATGTTCGAGAGATTTCTCCAGCAGCCGATCAGTCACGTACATTTATGGTCAAAGTGGCTTTAAAAGAAGGGCAGTCCGCGATTCAACTTGGGCAAAGTGCGCGGGTATTCTTTAATCAAAATATTCAAAATGTATTGAGTGTACCTTTATCTAGCGTCTCGGCAAATAACAATCAAGCCTATATTTGGGCACTGAATCCAGACCAAACCATTCATAAGGTTTCCGTGACTTTAGGCAGCTATGGTCGTGACAATGTTACTGTCGTGAAAGGGTTAAATCCTGGACAATGGGTGGTTGTAGGAGGGGTACATTTACTTCGTGAAAAGCAAAAAATAAACCCAGTAGACCGTGAAAATCGTGCTGTAACTGTTCAAAAAGGAGCATGATCATGAGTCCATTTAACTCCTTTAATTTGTCAGAATGGGCACTCAAAAATAAAGGATTAGTACTTTATTTTATGATTTTGCTGGGTATTGTGGGTTTATTTTCCTACTCAAAACTCTCTCAGAGTGAAGATCCTCCATTTACCTTTAAAGTCATGGTCATCCAAACTTATTGGCCAGGTGCAACAGCTCAAGAGGTTTCTTTACAAGTTACTGATAAAATAGAAAAAGAACTGATGAGTACAGGGCTGTATGACAAGATTATGGCTTACTCGCGTCCTGGTGAGTCAATGGTCATGTTTATGGCAAAAGACTCATTAAAATCTAACCAAATTCCAGATGTATGGTACCAAGTACGTAAAAAAGTAGGTGATATCAAAACACAGTTACCTTCCGGTGTTCAGGGGCCCTTCTTTAATGATGAGTTTGGGGACACTTTCGGTAATATCTATGTCTTAACTGGTAAAGATTTTGATTATGCTACTTTAAAAGAATATGCAGACCGTTTGCAGCTTCGCTTACAACGGGTAAAAGATGTCAGTAAAGTCAATCTGGTGGGCCTACAAGATCAAAAAATCTGGATTGAACTTTCCAACACCAAAGCCGTGCAAATGGGTGTACCAGTTACTGCAATCCAAGAAGCCTTGGCAAAGCAAAACAGTGTAACCAGTGCGGGCTTTTTTGAAACAGGCACTGACCGTATTCAAGTAAGAGTCAGTGGTGCTTTAAAAAGTGTAGATGATTTGAAAAAAATGCCATTGTTGGTGGGAAACAGAACTATTCAACTGGGCGATGTTGCTGAAATTTATCGTGGATTTAGTGAGCCTGCACAACCTCGCATGCGTTTTATGGGCGAGAATGGGATTGGTCTAGCAGTTTCTATGCGTAAAGGTGGTGACATCATCGCACTGGGTAAAAACTTAGAAACTGAATTTAAAACCTTACAAAAATCACTGCCTTTAGGTATGGAGCTGAAAAAAGTTTCAGATCAGCCGGTGGCTGTACAACGTAGTATTCATGAATTCGTCAAAGTTCTTGCAGAAGCGGTCATTATCGTTTTATTGGTGAGCTTTTTTTCGCTTGGTTTTCGTACAGGTTTGGTGGTGGCATTTTCGATTCCACTGGTGCTTGCGATGACTTTTGCGGGAATGAATTTATTTGATGTTGGCTTACATAAGATTTCTCTAGGAGCTTTGATTCTGGCCTTAGGGTTGTTGGTCGATGATGCCATCATTGCCGTCGAAATGATGACCATCAAAATGGAGCAAGGCTATAGCCGGATGAAGGCCGCTGGTTTTGCATGGACCAGTACCGCATTTCCAATGCTGACAGGAACATTAATTACTGCAGCTGGTTTTTTACCTATTGCTACAGCCGCCTCAAGTACAGGTGAATATACCCGGTCTATTTTCCAAGTGGTCACGATTGCCTTAGTTGTCTCATGGATTGCTGCTGTGGTTTTCGTTCCATATCTAGGAGATAAATTACTTCCAGATTTTAACAAAACACCGCAAAAAGCTCCGTGGTATCAGCGTCTTTTGGCAAGATTACGCAAGCAACCAGAACCTCAGCCTGTGATTCATCATAACGGTGAACATTTTGACCCGTATCAATCTAAATTTTATCAAAGCTTTCGAAAGTTGGTGAACTGGTGTGTGACTTATAGAAAAACCGTCATTTCAATTACGGTTGGGGTATTTGTCCTGTCTGTGGTGATGTTTAAGTTTGTACCACAACAATTTTTCCCGTCTTCAAACCGTGCCGAAATTTTGGTCGATTTAAAACTAGAAGAAGGTGCATCACTGACTGCAACTGAAGATGCAGTGAAGAAAGTTGAGGCATTTTTATCCAAGCAAAAGGGCATTGATAATTATGTTGCGTATGTTGGGACAGGTACACCACGCTTCTATCTGCCTTTAGATCAACAAATGCCGCAAGCCAGTTTTGCACAATTTGTGGTTTTAGCATCTTCACTGGATGATCGTGATGAAATTCGTAAATCCTTAGATACGCAAATCCGCCAATTATTGCCACAGGTGCGTATCCGTGTCTCTTTATTAGAAAATGGTCCTCCAGTCGGCTATCCATTGCAATTTCGTGTATCGGGTGAAGATATTGCAGTTGTTCGTGAGGAAGCACAAAAAGTTGCTCAACTGGTTAGTGAAAATCCAAATACCGCAAATGTTCATTTGGACTGGGGTGAGCAAAGTAAAATTATTTCGTTAGTGATTGATCAAGACCGTGCCCGTCAAATGGGTGTGACCTCAGAAGATTTGGCGAATTTTTTAAACAGTTCAATATCGGGTGCAATTATCAATCAATATCGTGAAAAACGTGAGCTGATTGATGTTCGTATCCGAGGAGATCAAGCCGAACGTGTCAATGTTGAAGCATTATCCAGTCTTGCTGTTCCAACAAGTAAAGGCGCCACCGTACCTTTGGCGCAAATCGCTACACTTCAATATAAATTTGAAGATGGTTTGATTTGGCACCGCAATCGTTTACCGACCATTACCGTACGTGCAGATATTCGAACAAAGTTACAGCCTGCAACCGTAGTCAATGAACTGGCTGAAAAAATGGATCAGCTTCGTACAACATTACCAAGTGGTTATTTGCTAGAAGTTGGTGGCGCGGTAGAGGAGTCCGCAAAAGGGCAAACCTCTGTGAATGCAGGTATGCCATTATTCCTTGCGGTGGTTTTTACTTTGCTGATGCTTCAGTTAAAGAGTATCTCTCGCTCATTCATTGTATTTTTGACAGCGCCCTTAGGTTTAATTGGGGTGGTTTTATTCCTGCTCTTATTCAATAAGCCTTTTGGTTTTGTGGCAATGCTAGGTACTATTGCATTATCTGGAATGATTATGCGTAACTCACTGATTTTGATTGATCAGATCGAACAAGATATTCGAGCTGGGCAGAATCAATGGGATGCGATTTTGGATGCAACAGTTCGTCGATTCCGTCCAATTATTCTCACCGCCTTGGCAGCTGTATTGGCCATGATTCCGCTTTCTCGAAGTATTTTCTTTGGACCAATGGCAGTGGCGATTATGGGCGGCTTAATTATTGCGACACTTTTAACGTTATTTTTCTTACCAGCGCTGTATGCGACTTGGTTTAAGATTAAAAAAACTACAGAAAATACATAAATTGTTGAGAATATTAGGTGCGAAAAATTGAAAACTTCAATATAGTAGCACTTAATCTTTAACAGAAAATAACATAGGAAATTTTATTGCATAATAAGTAAATCGGTATGCAATAAATTTGAGGTCAAAAACACCCATGGGGCAAACAAATCCAGAACAGCATCGTAAATTTATTACGAGCTCTTATTTGTTTATGTTTCTCGCATTGTTTACGGTGATTACAGCCGTGTTGGCGTATTGGTTAGCACGTAAAGTAGCAGTGGCAGATAATGCAGAGGTATGGATACATGCGCAAGCGTTGTGGATTATGCGCAATGCTCTTATTTTTTTGATTTTGGCAGCCTTTGCTGCACTATGGTTTATTCCGTTAATCTTTTTCTATTGGGACAGTTTCATTTGGGTAAAAGCGTGCACTGTGGCAGG
Source organism: Acinetobacter sp. AS167 (assembly GCF_037152175.1). Lineage (NCBI taxonomy): Bacteria > Pseudomonadati > Pseudomonadota > Gammaproteobacteria > Moraxellales > Moraxellaceae > Acinetobacter > Acinetobacter sp. AS167. The sequence goes on along the minus strand of NZ_JBBCMP010000003.1, from coordinate 444,394 downwards.
TGTGGTATTTAGCGCCATTGCGTGGTTATATTTACTCAATACATGGCTCAAAGGTTTTACTAAATATTTGCAGAAAAAAGCTGTTTTTTAAAAAAAACCACATTTCACGCTTGTAAAAAATAACATCGCCCCCAATTTACTCTGCATAGAAGTATTATCAAATTTTGTGGAGCATCGCCAATCATGGCTAAACGTGATTATTATGAGGTTTTAGGTGTTGCTAAAACCGCTAGTGATGATGAAATTAAAAAAGCCTACCGTAAGTTGGCGATGAAGTATCATCCAGATCGTAATCCTGACAATTCAGAAGCTGAAGAAAAGTTTAAAGAATGTGCGGAAGCATATGAAATTCTTTCTGACGGTGAAAAACGTAGCATGTACGACCGTATGGGTCATAACGCCTTTGAAGGTGGTATGGGCGGCGGTGGCTTTGGTGGTGGTTTCAGCGCCGAAGACATTTTCAGTCAGTTTGGTGACATCTTTGGTGGCGCTTTTGGCGGTGGTGGCCGTGGTCAGCAACGTGCGCGTCGTGGTTCCGACCTGCGCTATGTTATGGAATTAACGCTTGAAGAAGCGGTGAGAGGCGTTAAGAAAACCATTACCTTTACTGCACCAGCACCTTGTGATGTGTGTGATGGTAAAGGTTCAAAAAATCCAAATGATGTAGAAACCTGTAAGACTTGCCATGGTGCAGGTCAAGTGCGTATGCAACAGGGCTTCTTCTCTGTTCAGCAGACATGTAGTACATGTCGTGGACAAGGTAAAATTATTAAAAATCCATGCAGCAAATGCCATGGTTCAGGTGTATCAGATCGTCAGCAGACACTTGAAGTTACTATTCCTGCAGGTGTTGATAATGGTGATCGCGTTCGCTTAACCGGTAAAGGTGAAGCAATCCGTGATGGTCAATCTGGTGATTTATACGTTGAAGTCGTAGTGCGTGAGCACGATATTTTCCAACGTGATGGTGCAGACTTATATATGGATGTGCCAGTCAGTATCGCAGATGCTGCTTTAGGTAAAGAACTTGAAATTCCAACGTTGGATGGTCGTGTAAGTTTGAAGGTACCTGAAGGTACACAAACAGGTAAAATGTTCCGACTACGTGGTAAAGGGGTAAAACCTGTACGTAGCAGTATGCAAGGTGACTTACTTTGCCGTATTGTGGTAGAAACACCTGTACACTTGACCAGCCGCCAACGTGAGCTATTGAAAGAACTTCAAGCCACGATGGAAAGTGATGATAATAAATCGTCACCGAAGAAAAAATCTTTCTTCGATCGTTTATTTGACTAATTGAGTTTAGACCTTTTCATTTAGCAAGCTAAACATTGAATAGGTAAAAACGGAGCAACAGATCTTGTTGCTCCGTTTTTTTATTTTGATGCTTGATCCGATGGTGATAAATCAAATTCGTTGTCGTCCGGGGCAGCATCTATTGAATTATCATCTTGGGGGAGGATTACCGCGGGATTTGTTGCTGATATCGATGATTCTGACGATGGAGCGGTAGGCGGGGGGGTGTCTTCGGCCCAAACGAGTGAAACAGTTGTAGTCATCATCAATCCTAAAATGATTTTTTTGAGTTGCATGATATTTCCTCTGATATTTGCTTTTTATGATTGCATCCAAGCGTCTTTAGTTTAATAGATCTGAAAATTTAAATTTTGCTTTTTAGTTATTTTTAGCTGTAATTTAATACACATTTCAAGAATTTTTTAGATGATTTACAAACAAAATAAGTGTTGATGTTTAGCTGCAGCGTCTGATTTTTATGATGATGATTACAATTGAATTGAGCTATTTAAAAAGACAGGTCGAAGATATTGGACATACCCTCAACCACTGAAAAATAGGTGATTATTACTCGATGATTGGTGCATCAATATCTTCAACACGGACTTCTGTTTGAGGTTCAGATGCTGTGTTGCTATTGGGTTGAGCAAGCGTTTTTTCTTCAGTTGTTGCTGATGTTGTTGCAGGCGCTGATTCAGCCCAAACATTTGTCATGATCATGCCGAGTACCAGAGCGAAAGCCATTTTATTCGAATGCATATTGATCTCCTTATAAGCCATATTATTTTCATTCGTGGCATGTAGTCTGCTGTGGGATTCTTGCATTTTGATGAAATAGATTTGAAAAGTTTTAAATTTTTCAAAGTTTTATCGATATGTTTTATAAAATTAATCTATTTATTCGTTCAGGCTATTTTGGATCAATGAGCGCACAAGATCCCAAAGCAAGCAAAAAGATTGCAGTATTTTTTTATATTGAAACGTCGTCTTAGAACCGAGTTTTGTTATAGTAGAGCCAAATTTTCAAATTCAGATTTAGGAATAACGTATGTCAGCAGCTCCACGCATTGGTATTGTAGGTGCAGGTGGCCGTATGGGCCGTACATTGATTCAAGCTGTACAACAAGCTGGTTTTCAACTTGCTGCTGCAGTAGAGCGTCCAGAAAGCACATTAATTGGCGCAGATGCAGGAGAGCTTGCAGGAATTGGTGCTGTGGGGATTAAAGTGGTTGGCAACTTAGAAGAGATCCTCAACGATGTGGATGTGGTAATTGATTTTACTGCACCTGTTGCAACTGAACATAATTTAAAATTATGCAGTGCTGCTGGTGTTGCGATGGTGATTGGCACAACCGGTTTTTCGGATCAACAAAAAGAGCTGTTAAATCAATCTGCGACTCAGACACCGATTGTCTATGCTGCAAATTACTCAGTGGGTGTGAATGTTTCGATTAAATTACTTGAGCTGGCAGCTAAAGTATTTGGCGATACTGTGGATATTGAAATTATTGAAGCACATCATCGTCATAAAGTAGATGCACCATCAGGTACTGCACTGATGATGGGTGAAGCTGTTGCTGACACACTGGGGCGTGATTTAAAGAAAGTTGCTGTCTATGGTCGTGAGGGGCATACAGGTCCACGTGAACGTGAAACCATTGGTTTTGAAACGATTCGTGGTGGTGATATTGTAGGCGAACATACAGTGATGTTTATTGGCGAAGGTGAGCGTGTGGAAGTGACACACAAAGCCACGAATCGTATGAATTTTGCTGCAGGTGCTGTACGTGCAGCTGCTTGGGTTGTCGGCAAAGATGCAAAAAAATACGATATGAAAGACGTTTTAGGCTTAAATGATATTTAAGCTTAAAATCTGATGCGATAGAATTAAAACAATTAGTCAAATTTTGAACATTCAAAAATGAAAAAAACAGTGATGTTATTTGCTTGTGTAATCAGTGCTTTTGGCCTGACTACACAAGCTGCTTTACCAAGCAATGCTAAATTAAGTTTGAATAAGAATAACGTTCAGGTATGGACATACAAGGATGCCAGTAATTCTGTGTTGTCTTATAAAGCTGAAACAATATTAGACGTGCCGATTGATCGTGCTGTTGCTTTGGTATTGGACGTCAAAAACTCACCGAAATGGGTCCCCAATGTTGCCAAAGCTGAAGTGTTATCTCGCGATGATAAAAAAGGCGAATTCAGCATTTATATGGTTTTAGATTTCCCCTTTCCGTTAAAAGATCGAGATATGGTGGTTAAAGGAACCATGTCTAAAGATGCAAATGGCAGTATTTTTATTAAAAACTCTGCGATTCAGCAAGGCAAAGCAGTGAATCCTGACTATGTGCGTTTAAAAGATTATTCAGGTGATTGGACCTTTCAAAAACTGGGTGCCAATAAAGTCAAAGTCATTACCTCTGGACACGCCAATCCAGAAGGCTCTATTCCTGCAAGCTTAACCAATATTTTGGTTGAACAGCAGCCTTATCAGATGTTGCAGAAAATGAAAACAGAATTGGCAAAGAATAAACCCTTTACAGCTTTGCCTGATATTTTAAAATAGGCGTTATTAGATCAATAATCCAGAAGCAGACCTTACTGACGAAACAACGCTATATTTGAAAAAATAATGCTTGGCAGATCTTTCCGCTCATTTAAATATTGAAAGTAACCTTTCTCAATGTGTTGATATAGAAAGAAAGGTTACTTGTAGTCTTTGTGACGATTGTTAATCACTACGCTGAATGACTATACTGCCGTACAGATGCTTTATTCATTTTCATTTGAATAAAAACTAGCACTAACCCTAAAGCTGTGAGTACCGCACCTGCAATAGACACTGCAGCATAACTCATCCCCATACTCAATACTGCTCCACCAGCTGTTGCACCTAAAGCATTACCTAAATTAAATGCACCAATATTCACAGAGGATGCCAATCCAGGTGCTTCATGAGCAACAGACATGACACGCATTTGTAAAGGTGGGACCACTGCAAAGGCTGCAGCTCCCCAGACAATCAGTGCCAATGCTGCACCAATTTGAGTTTGAGCCAGGATTGGAAACAGCAACATGCTCACCATTAGTAACAGTAAGAAACTGGTCAATGTTTTGGTCAGTGACAAGTCTGCAAATTTTCCACCTAAGTGATTACCAATTGAAAAGCCAATCCCAATCAGTACCAGCATCAAGGTAATAAACATCGGACTTGCATGGGTGATGTTTTGTAGGCTAGGCGCAATATAGGTATATAGGGTAAACATTGCACCTGCACTCATCACCGTGGTGAGCAATGCAAGAACTACAGGCAACCGAGTCAGCACTTTTAATTCCGCTTTGACATCTGGACGTTGGCTTGCTTTATCTTCAGGCAAGGCTTTCCATAGCGATAACATGGTAATCACGCCGAGTAAAGCGATTGCTGCAAATGACATACGCCAGCCAATATTCTGCCCAACCCATGTGGCTAAAGGCACACCACCAATGTTGGCAATGGTGAGGCCCATAAACATGGTGGCAACTGCACTGGCTTGTTTGTCTTTAGGTACGACGCTTGTTGCAACAATAGAACCAATCCCGAAAAACACCCCATGATTGAGGCTGGTCAGAATTCGAGCGGCCATTAAGCCCCAATAATTGGGAGCAATTGCAGCGAGAATATTGCCAATGGTAAAAATAATCATGGCTAAAATAAGCGCTTTACGTCGTGGAAACCGTCCAAACCATAAGGTCATAAACGGTGCACCAATCATGACACCGAGTGCATAAGCGGTAATCAGCATACCTGCGGTTGGGATTGAAATATTCAAATTTTCTGCAATTTGGGGAAGAAAGCCCATAGGGGAAAATTCTGTTGTTCCTATTGCAAAAGCGCCAATGGCCAAGGCGAGTAAGGGAAAATTTAATTTCATGAGAAATCTCAAATATACAACATATTGAAAATGATGGCGTGTAACAGCGTTCAAGCAATCAAGTTAATGACGATCTTTACTTTTCAGCCGTTATTTTGATGAAGTGACAAAATAAAGCTTCGCAAGAAACAATCTTGCGAAGCAAGCTAAGCCATGAGCAAAAGGGGTAAAGTGTATTTCGAAGCCTAGCAAGCAAAACCTAGCAATCAAACTTTGCTAATCAAAGCCTGAGCCAAGATTTGTTCTGCTTTAAATCACTTTTACTCCATTGGCGAATTAAACATCCCACTGAGGTGCTAAGTTTTCAGGATCAACCTCACGGCCATTACGTTCCAATTGCGCGATTAATTGCATTTCTTCAGCAGATAATTGAATCTCTTGCGCTTTTAAGTTGGAAATTAAGTTTTCACGTTTAGTTGACGACGGAATGACAGCAAACCCTTTCTGCAACGCCCATGCCAATGCAATTTGAGCGCTAGAAGCCTGATGTTGTTTGGCAATTTCAGTTAACGTTGGGTCATTTAAAACTTTGCCATACGCCAAAGTCATATAAGAGGTCACATCAATATTTTGTGATTGTAAAAAGCTCACTAAATTATCATTTTGTAAATAAGGGCTAAGTTCAATTTGGTTGGTGGCAATATTTTCAAGTCCTACAGCAGTAATGGCTTGTTGCGATAAGTCGATATTGAAGTTTGAAATTCCAATATGTTCAGTTAAGCCCAGCTTTTTCGCTTCTAACAGGTTGTGCATCATTTCTGTAACAGAAATTCCTAGACTTGGTGCAGGCCAGTGAATTAAGGTTAAGTTGACAGCATCAGTACCCAGCTTCTGTAAGCTCTCTTTAAGGCTTGGAATAAGTTTGTCGGCTTGATAATGATCTGTCCATATCTTTGTTGTGATAAACAAATCATCACGATGGATATGGCTTTCTGCAATGGCCTGACCGACTTCTGCTTCGTTGCCATAGATTTGAGCAGTATCTACAGCACGATAACCAACGTCTAATGCTGTTTTCACCGAATCAATCACAGTTTGCCCTGTTAAACGGAAAGTACCTACACCAAATTGAGGAACGATGTTTGTCATACTGGATTTCACTTTATTTTCTGAGATTGAGTGTATTTTGCTACTTTAATTGTTGCGGAAAAATACAGGAATATGCAAAATGTTGTTGACTAAAAATCAACAATAAACAGAGCGCTAGCAGCAATGAAATCTACACTCGAAGAATTACAGGCTTTTATTAATATTGTCGATAGTGGTTCGATTGTTGCAGCAGCAACGCATCTTGAACAAACCACTTCAGGTGTAAGTCGAGCCTTGCAACGACTTGAATCTAAACTGAATGTCACTTTATTAGAGCGGACAACACGTAAACTTAAATTGACCCAAGAGGGGCAATTATTTTTAGCAAAAGCCCGAAAAATTGTTCATGATCTCAATGAAGCAGAAGATGCTTTATTAAAATCTGACAGTGATACATCTGGGCTGATTCGTGTGGATTCTGCGACACCTTTTGTATTGCACGTGATTGCACCATTGATGCAAGAGTTTTCTCGATTGTATCCTGAGATTGAAATAGAGTTAAACAGTAACGATCAGATCATCGATTTATTAGAACATAAAACAGATGTTGCGATACGTTTTGGGGATCTTAATGATTCGAGTTTACATGCGCGTTTGTTGTGTAAAAGCCGGTTATATATCGTTGCCAGTCCTGAATATTTAGCAACACATGGTTATCCAGAGACACCGCAAGATATTTTAAATCATACGCAAATTGGCTTTAGCAAAGTCAGTCGTTTAAATACTTGGCCGATTCGAGTCAATGGAGAAAGGCTTACTGTCAAACCAAAAATCAAAGCATCTAGTGGTGAAACTGTCCGCCAATTGTGTTTACGCGGGCATGGAATTGCGAGATTGTCTGAGTTTGAGATTTTAAAAGATATAAAGCAAGGACGCTTGATCGCTCTATTTGAAGATCAAATAGAGCTTTACGAGCAACACATCCATGCAGTGTATTATCAACAGGAACATTTACCAAAGCGTGTTCGTTTATTTATTGAGTTTTTAACGCAAAAGCTGTCAAAGTTTCGATAGTCTTTTGTGGCGGTAAATCCAGACTCAGTAAAGTTTGGCTACGGGGTTGGTGTGGATTAACCAATTGGATTTCAAAATGATCATTTGCTGTCTGAAGGCATTTAAACGCCAAGTCTTTTTGCACAGGAATATTAATTTTCATCCGCTGATCACTGCTGGCATGGTAGCGGTAGTTTCGGATAGGTGCGGTCTGATGTAAAGTTGGCTCTAAATGATCAAGTTGATATTCACCTAAATTTTGTGTTTTTAAAAAGCCTTCAATCAAAGATTTACATACAAAATGTTGTTTCTGAGCAGCTTGATTTACGTGTTGAGGTTGGCAAGCAGTTAATCCAAAGACAATACTGATTAAAGCGATCGTTCTCATTTTTTTCTCCTTTCAAATCAATTTGTTTGTAAAAATTGGCTGTGAAACAAGCATAAATCTGTTAACTTTATAGATACAGATACAACAAATATTAAAATTTGAGTACAGATATGACTTTTCAATATCAAACATTAGCACAGCAAATTGCACAGAAAATTTATTGCGGTGAGTTGGTTGTTGGGCAACGACTTAGTTCTTTACGAAAATTTGCTGCGTTGCAAAATATTAGTCTCAATACAGCAAAAAGTTGTTATGAATTGCTTGAAGCACAAGGTTTGATTTATGTCAAAGAAAAGTCTGGCTATTTTGTTCAATCACAGCAAAAAATTCCGCAGATAGCTGTACCTGACCATCCTGATTTTAAGTCGAGAGCGCGTGAGGTTTCAAATCTAGACTTACAAATTCAAATTCATGAAGCAGCAATCAACAATAAACTGATCCATTTAGGTTCGATTCAGTTATCGCCTAATCTAGTTCCTGTAGAGGCATTACGCCGTTCAATACAACGTGCTTTAAAGCACAGTAAACCTGAAGACTTTTTATATAATGACCGCCAAGGGCACCTTCAGCTAAGAGAGGCTTTGTCAGCACATTGGGCTGAAGATGGTTTTTATATTGCCAAAGAAGATATTTATATCAGCAATGGTTGTATGCCAGCATTGTCTGTGATGATTCAAAGCCTTAGCCAAATCGGTGACAGTGTGATTGTGCCCACACCAAACTATAATGGTCAGTTGCAATTGTTGGCGTTGCTCAAACGAAAAATTATTGAAATCCCTGCCAATACCGAAGGTTTTGATCTAGATCGTTTAGAACAAGAGATGCAAAACTCAGCTGCAAAAGTCTGTTTATTAACCGCCAATTTTCAAAATCCTTTAGGCTTCTGTTTGACTAATGCCGAGAAAGAAAAAATTGCACAGCTGGCAGCGAAGTATCAGTGTTACGTGATTGAAGATGATATTTATGCTGAATGTAGCTTTAATGCCAAACGCCCGTTACCGATTAAATATTGGGATCAACAGGGCTATGTGGTTTATTGCGGATCGGTTTCCAAGTCGTTGTCGACCTCTTATCGGGTAGGTTGGTTCTGTTTACCACAACGTTTACAGCACTTACATGCCAAGTTGATTTTACAAAATGTTTCGGTCAATACACCATTGCAATTGGGACTTGCTGATTTGATTTATAGCAGAGCCTATCGTCAGCATTTGAGTGAGTTACGCCCTAAGTTGATGACTCAAGTTGCGCAATATCTACAGTTTATTCAACATGCTTTTTATGGGGTAGAGATTCGTCTAAATCAACCGCAGGGAAGTTATGCCTTGTGGTTACAGTTCCCAGAGCAGATTGATAGTTTGGCGTTGTATTATTATGCCCAGCAATACAGTATCAATATTGTGCCAGGGATTATTTTTGGTGAGGATCACCGTTATAACAATTGTATTCGCTTAAATGCAGGGCATGAACTATCGGAAGAGATTCAGGATGCAATTATGTTATTAGCAGATTGGATAAGGGGTGAATTGTTAGCCAAGAGTGTGGCTTAACTGATCTTTGAGCAAACGCATACCACGACAGCCTTATTCCATTCACGGTTCTTGATAAACCGTGATGGATGGTCAGACTTAAATTAGAAATCCGCTTTTAATACGATACGATAACGGGCTTTTCCAGAATGAAGTCGCTCCAAAGCCTCATTAATTTTTGACATTGGATAAACTTCAATTTGCGGTGCAATGTTTTTGCGTGCTGCAAATTGTAATAATTGACGCAATGCAAAAGGGGAGCCCGTTGGTGAACCAGTCACTGATTTTGCACCGCCAATCAGTGCACCCGCAGGAATCGGCATAGGTTCGAGGACTAAACCTAGCATATGAATTGTGCCATTTGGTGCCAGTGTATTTAGATATGCTTTCCAGTCCAAACTCACATTTACCGTACAGAGCAATAAATCAAATTTGCCACGTTGCGCTTTTAACGCATCGGCATCGCGACTATTGACCACATGGTCTGCTCCCATTGCTTTAAGTTCATCTGTTTTATCCAAACTCGATGTGAAAGCGGTGATCTCACAACCCCAAGCTTTGAGTATTTTAATGGCCATATGACCTAAGCCACCAATCCCAATCACACCGACATGGTGAACTGCTTGAATTTGATGTTTTAAAATTGGGTCAAAAACAGTGATACCACCACATAATAAAGGACCAGCACTTTCAGGGTTTAAATCTTCAGGAAAAGGAATAATCCACTGCCAACCTGCACGGACCTTATCTGCAAACCCGCCTGCATGACCAACGATGGTTGCAACTGAACCTCCTGTGCAAAGCACTTGTTGACCACTAACACACGGATCACAGTGCTGACAACTTTCCGCAGTCCAGCCGATACCAACACGTTGACCGACTTTTAATCCTTTCGCTTCTGAACCCAGTTGAATGATGGTACCGATAATTTCATGACCGCCAACCACTGGAAAAACTGAATTTCCCCATTCATTGTTAATCACTGAAACATCGGAATGGCATAAACCGCAATATTCAACTTTGACTTCGACCTGATGAGGCTGTAATTCACCTGCATCAAATTGATAGGGCACAAGTGCTGCACCTGCCTCTAAGGCAGCATAAGCATGAAACGTATTATTTGACATGTGAATCCTTCCTGTTTGCTCAGTTAAACTTTTAGCGGGATATACAATCATTTTCATGGTCATTGACCATGCCCACTGCTTGCATAAAGGCATAGCAAGTGGTTGGACCAACAAATTTAAAACCTTTCTTTTTTAACGCTTTGGAAAGCTTTTGACTGGTTTCGGTTTGTGCAGGCGCTAATTTATAATCAGGGACATCATTGAGCTGTACTTGCTGGTCTACGAAATCCCATAACCAGTTCACCATATCAATGTCTTGAGCTTTCATGTTTTGCCATGCAATGGCATTGTCACGAATCGCTGTTAATTTCCCGATATGGCGAATCAACCCAGCATCCTGACATTTTAGTGCAAGCTCTTGTTCAGTAAAATTGGCAATGGTTTGAATCGGGTGGTTAAAAAATTGGGCGCGATAGCTTTCACGTTTTTTTAAAACAGTAATCCAAGATAAACCTGCTTGTTGCCCCTCTAGGCAAAGCATTTCAAATAAATGCTGTTCATCTCGATTGGATTTACCCCACTCTTGATCATGATATTCAATATAAATAGGATCATCTGAACACCAACCACAGCGTTTATTTGTCATAAAAGATCTACCATTGTTCTGATTGATTTAAGTTTTAATTGTCTAAAGTTTAAATTCGACCCATTGATCTTGTTTGTTGTCCCAATAGGAAAGTTGCGCATGTTCTAAATCTTTAAAATTTACCCAAATATCTTTACCCGCTTTGTCTGCAAAGCCAGTACTGATCATTAATGCTTCATCGGTGATTTCCATAATCCAGCCTTGATGATTTTGTCCATTGAGGGCAATTTTTTGTTGATTGCCTGATTCTGCAAATTCAACTAAACGCTCAAGCAATGCTTCTGACATGGAATATTCCTAAATTGATTCAATCTAAAATTAACGTAAATAAGGGTAGGGGTTGACTGCACCTTGTCCTTTACCTCTTAAGTATAGTCCATAGTGCAAATGCGGTGCAGTATGTCGTGCATTTCCCGTATTTCCCACATAGCCAATTAGCTGGCCTTTTTTAATATAATCACCTTCTTGTAATCCACGTTTGTGATCATTTAGATGTGCATAATAGTGATAAACACCGCCTGGCCCGATGAGCCAAATCACTTTGCCACCTAGATTATTGCTCTTTAAACTGGTAATTACACCTTCAGTGCTACTGTAAACTTTGGTTCCACGTGAAGCCATGATGTCAATTCCTTCATGTGCTCGCCCAGCACTGCGAGATGCACCCCAAGTATCTGTGAGGTTTTGTGGTTTTACTCCATCTACAGGAATTGCCAATCGGGTTGGCATTGACATTGCTTTTAGGCGGTTAATTTGAGCTTGTGGAAGCTGTGGCTTAGATGAGCTTGGTTTTTTAGGTGCAGTGGTACATGCAGTTAAAATAATGGCAAGCAAAGCCATCAAGCAATATTGGATGCTACGTGACACGAGAAATCCTTTTTTTCAAGTTTCAAAAGGGCAAATTAAAATTGAAATATGCTTAGAATACCCGTGTTTGACTATGTCATATTTTTACTGCTGAGATCAATTTTTTCATGGCTGTCGGGATACCCATTTGTGTAGCTTTTTGTGGTGTTAACCATTCGCCCCCAAGTTCAGCCTGGAGGTATTCTTTTTGGTCTGATTCAACTCGAACAATATGTGCATTCAAAATCCAAGTGAAATGGGTAAAGCTATGCGAGATTTGGACAGATTCAACAGTTGAAATAAGCTTTAGACTTTGACAAAGCTGTTGAAACGCGAGCTCGTTTTCAAAAATCGGTAAACTCCATAAGCCTCCCCATAAACCACTGTTAGGACGCTGTTCCCATAACCATTGTTGATCTGACTCAATTAATAACACTGTGGCAGTTCTAGCTGGAACAGGCTTTTTAGCTTTCTTATAAGGCAGTTCGGTTTCTAGCCCCTGTTGATGGGCTTGGCAATGTTGTTGCATGGGACAGTATAAGCAGAGTGGCTTTTTTGGTGTGCAAATGGTTGCGCCCAAATCCATAATTGCTTGGGTATAGTCATGGTTGCGTTCAGTTGGGCATATGCTTTCCGCCAGTTGCCACATGGCTCGTTCATGGATGGGTTTACTCAGGTCATCTTCAATGGCAAAAAAACGGGCCAAAACACGTTTTACATTGCCATCCATAATGACGCCGTATTGGCGTAAGCCAAGTGACATCAATGCGCCACCAGTAGAGCGACCGATACCTGGAAGTTCCACCCATTGTTCTAAGCTTGGTGGGAAATGCCCCTGCTGGCTGACCACGCCTGCTGCTTTATGCAAATTTCTTGCACGGGCGTAGTAGCCTAATCCTGCCCAATAGGGGGCTACATCGTCCCAAGAGGCTTTACCCAAGTCATCGACGGTTGGAAAACGTTGGATAAATTTATCAAAATATTGCAGTACAGTTTTGACTTGAGTTTGTTGCAACATAATTTCAGATACCCAAACTTTGTAGGGATCATCAGCCACTTGCCAAGGTAAATCATGGCGCCCGTGTTGATCAAACCAAGTCAATAGCGCATCTGAAAATGAAAATTGCGACATAACAATCTAGCGTAAAAATTAGATAGTCAGTATAACCAAGATAAATTTATTGCGGAAAATTATCTTAAACCTGAGCATTCAATTTGCATAAAAAAAGACGCCAGAGCGTCTTTCAAATGAGTTTGTATCCACAACTTAACTTTCGTTCACGATACCCCAGCGCTTATCGAGTTTAAGCGGTTCATTTTTATAACGTGGGATAATATGAATATGGAAGTGTCCACTTTGATCTTCACCAAATACATGCCCATCATTAAAGGCAATATGGAAACCTTCAGGTTGATGGCGAATCTTAAGCTCGTTACGAGCGAGTTCCAATAAAGAGGAAAGGCTTTTTCGTTCTTTCTCTGAAACTTCAAAAAAAGAATCAATATGGCGCAAAGGAATAATAACTGAATGACCTTTTGACAAAGGCTGGTGTTCAGGCAAAATTGCACCAAATTCATTTTTATCAATGATATCAAATTCGTCAAAGTCACAATAAGGACATACTTTTTCAGTCATTTCGAATTCCTCGTTTTGTTGTCTCAATCAATGTAGAACGTATTTTAATTAAGCCAGAGTAGGTTAAACCAAGGTACGGTCTAATAAATCATACATTGCTGCTAATCCGTCTTTCTCTGCTTTTGCGTTATAACCTAGATCTACACCATTGGCTTTTGCTTTTTCATCTGCTTGAGGATTACTAAAGCCATGTTTAGCATCTTTAAGGATGATCACTTCAGATTTTACCTGAGCATGATTCATTTCTTGTTTAAACGATTCTACATCCGCCAAAGACACCATACTGTCTTTTTCACCATGCAGGACAAGAACTTGCGCTTTAAATTTTCCTGATTCCGCTGCATTTTGTGCGGATAAATTTGCATGGAAAGTAATGGCAGCTTTTAATTCTGCACCTGAGCGTGCCAAATCTAATATCACTTTACCACCATAACAGAATCCAATTGCCGCCAGTCGGTTTGCATCTACTTCTGGCTGTTCTGCCAAAGCAGCGAGAGCCGAAGCCGCACGCTCAACAATGGTATTTTCATTTTGGAAAGTTTGCATCATCCACTCTTGAGCTTGAGTCGCAACAGTCGTGGTTTTTTTATCACCATACATATCAATTGCCAGCGCAGCAAAACCATGTTGTGCCAACTCTCGAGCACGTTGTTCAGAATACTCGTTTCGGCCCCACCATTCAGGACCAACAATCACGCCTGCAACTTGTTGTGCGGATTCAGGCGCAGCAAAATAACCGATTAAAGTTGTTCCATCTTTTGCTTGGTATTGAATTTCACGAGTTTTGATTGCAAGAGCCATCGGTTAATCCTTGTGTATTGGCGAGAATGAGATTGATTAAAGCATAAATATATAAGATTCAAATGACTAAATTTGGAATATTTACAATTGAAATGTGAAAATTTATGAATAGAAAAGATAGTTTTCAAATGAAAAAGAGAAGAACCGGGGTTCTTCTCTTTTTATTGAAAATTGATCAGGAAAAGTTAAACTTTTCCTCTCGAAATAAATCCAACAATCGCGAGGATTACAGCGACAACGAGAAGAATGACTGCGAAGTCTTTAGACATTCCCGCAACACCACCAAAACCGAATAAACTTGCGATTAAGGCGATCACAGCGAAAATAATTGCCCAACGGAACATAATATTCATCTCCATATTTTTGTTATGTATTTTCAGTATATGCAGAAAAACCTGACTTACTTGTGAAGTTGTGTTTAGAAAGTGTGATTAATAAAGAAATATGTAAAGGTTTGTTCTGTTTTAATTTTTCTAATTTCTGCTTTTATACTGGTATAATTATTCCGCCTTATATGACTTTAATGTTATGCCATGACCTTTGAGATACGTCCCCAGTTTTGGAAGAATTATACGCTGTCTGAGTTAAATCCGACTGAGTGGGAAGCATTGTGTGATGGTTGTGGGCTGTGCTGTTTGGTGAAATTAGAAGATGATGACACACATGAAATTGCCTATACTAAAGTGTCTTGTAAACTCCTCGATTGTACGACCGCTCAGTGTTCTGACTATCCCAACCGTTTAAATTATGTACCCGACTGTATTCAATTAAGCCCTGAAAAATTAGCCAATATTCATTGGTTGCCTTCAAGTTGTGCTTATCGCCGTGTGCATGAAGGTAAAAATTTACCGGCATGGCACTATCTGATCACAGGCTCAAGAAGCAATGTGATTAAAGCGAGAAAATCTGCTGCAGGGCGTTGTATCTCCGAAACCGAAGTCAATGAAGAAGAAATTGATGAGTACATTGTAAGATGGGTGCGTTAATTCATTTATGAATTGATAATCATTATCAAATAGTAATATGATAACTAAGCCCTCCAGTTTGATGTGTTTTAAAATGTTTGCTTTATCTTCGCTGTTGAAAAAAAGTACCTTTTGTCTATGTGCTATCAGCCTGAGTTTTGGTATTCACTCCAATGTTTATGCAAAGCCAGCTTTGCAAGCTTTAGGGCCAAATATTGCGGAGCAAGGCTCCAGTTATTATCAATTCCAAGTAAAAAATTTTAAATCCGCAGATCAACAACGTTATTATAAAGTTTGGGTCGGTATTCCTAAACACATCAATAAAAATAAGATTTTACCTGCTGTTTTTATGTTAGATGGCAACTCTGCTATGGCGCGTTTAGATGAGTCACTGTTGAAAAAATTCTCAGAACAAGACAGCCCAGTGTTGGTGGCAATCGGCTATCAAACCCAATTACCGTTTGAGTCTGCTTCAAGATCTGTAGACTACACACCTGCGGATGAATCTGGAAAAGTAACTGTTGATCCACGCAATCCTGAACGTATGGCAGGGGGAAGTGCGCAATTTAGACAGGTATTGTTTGAAAAAATTATGCCGTGGGTCAATACGCAAGTAAAACTGGATGAGCAACGTACCGCTTTGTGGGGACATTCTTATGGTGGTTTGTTTGTTTTAGATACCCTTTTAAATAGTCAAAGCACAGATAATAAGTTTTCACACTATTTTTCAGCCAGTCCATCTCTCACATGGGCAGATTCGCGACTGCTTAAAGCTGTTGGAAAAGCCAAGCCTGAACAACTAAAAAATAAAAAATTGTGGGTAATGGAAGGTGACATCATTCAGTCTACAACTAGACCAATCAGCCCAAATGCAGATCGGGAGATGATTCAAAATAACCGTCAATTGGTTTTAGATTTGGCCAGCAAAGGTGTAGATGCAAAATTGATGCTTTATCCACATCTCAGTCATGGCCAAGTATTTCAGGCATCATTCATGGATGTTTTACAGAATCGATTATTTTAAAGCTAAAAGTGTAATATTGATGATTTTCCATAGTAGACTAAGGGCAGCATTCATCAATTAAAAAAGCAGTATGTCAGACACTCAAATTCCGCTTCCAGAACGTTTACGTCCACGTGATTTGTCTGAAATTATTGGGCAAGATCATTTACTCGGTGTCGCAGCACCACTCCGTCAAATGATTGATCAAGGGCATTTACCCTCAATTATTTTTTGGGGGCCTCCTGGTGTTGGAAAAACGACAATCGCATTGTTATTGGCGCAAGCGGTTGATCGCCCATTTATCAGCTTATCTGCTTTAAATACGGGGGTAAAGGAGCTACGTGAGGTGATTGCTGAAAGTGGTGATTTATTAACACCAGTAGTGTTTATTGATGAAATTCATCGTTTTAATAAGTCTCAACAAGATGCTTTATTAAATGCTGTCGAAAAAGGCAAAATTACCCTGATTGGTGCAACAACCGAAAACCCTTCATTTGAAGTCAACAGTGCTTTGTTGTCACGTTGTCAGGTTTATACCTTAAATGGCTTAAGTAATGAGGCGATTCAAGAACTCATTTTACGCGCAATTCAACAAGATAAATTTTTACAAGACCGGCATATCCAGATTGAAGAATTTGATGCGTTGGTTCAATTTGCTGCGGGTGATGCACGTAAGGCACTAAATTTAATCGATTTAATTGCTAGCACCTTTGAGTCCGATATAGAAAATATTGTGACCAATGCGATCGTGGTCAAAGTTGCGCAACAGAACATTGCACGCTATGACAAATCAGGTGAGCAGCATTATGATCTGGTGTCTGCATTTATTAAATCTATTCGGGGTAGTGACCCTGATGCAACGTTGTATTGGATGGCACGTATGCTTAAAGGCGGTGAGGATCCGGTTTTTATCGCTCGTCGTATGTTGATTGCTGCTTCAGAAGATATTGGTAACTCAAATCCAAATGCATTGCTTTTAGCGGGAGAATGTTTCCGCTCGGTTCAAGCGATAGGCATGCCTGAGTGTCGAATTATTTTAGGCCAATGCGCAGTTTATCTGGCAACCAGTGCAAAGAGTAACAGCACTTATTTGGCGATCAATAAAGCCTTAGAACTTGCAGAAAAAACTTCCAACCTACCTGTGCCACTCCATTTACGTAATGCACCGACCAAGCTTATGAAACAACAAGGCTATGGTGTGGAATATCTTTATCCTCATAACTATCCTGAAAATTTTGTGCTACAGGAATATTTACCACCTGAATTGAAAGGCACAAAATTATATGAGTCTGCTCGTAATAAGCGTGAAGTTGAAGGTGAGCGTTTACAGCAACGTCGTTGGCAACAAGAACAGCAGCAACAGTAGTTGTGAAGTTTATTTGCTTAGGCATCTTTTAAATAGATGTTCTGTGTCATATAAAGGTTTAAAATATCGGCAAAATTTAAATTAGGCTAATGTTTTTGAAATGTAGCTTGCTAAAAATACATTTTAAAGGCTCTAGAAATTTTATGAAATTATCCGTTTTATCTTTTGCTGTTTTAATTTCTTTGCCGATGTTGAGCCATGCTGAGCTTGCAAGTAAAATTTCGACCCAAAATCAGCCTAAACTTGCTTCGCAGCAGCTTAAAACACTTTATCAACAAAGTTTTGTTCAGCAAAAAACAATCCCTCAAGGCTGGCGTATTCCTGGCAACAATGCCGGCAACGTCTATGTTGAAAATGGGATGCTTCATATTGATGGTCGAGCAAATTCAGTCAGTCCGACCTCAATTTTATTACCGCAAAATCTTGAGAAACAACAAAACTATCGCATTGATCTCGAATTTACTTTAGACCAAGCTGTCAATAACTCGCGTTGGGGCAGTGTGATTTATGATGTCACAGAAACACAGGGGGTGATTCCAAGCAGTTATTATCAATTTACCCTCAGAACAGACACCACTGCAAAAAATGGTACGGAGTTTGGTCGGCATAAAAGTAACGGGCAATGGGAAGTCTCTGAAACGAAAGCATTTTCGGAGAACATCAAAGCAAATCAATGGTATAAAGCCAGCATTGTGGTGTCTGGACAACGGGTACAACACTATTTAAACCACCAGTTGATGCAAGATGTAGAACTTGACCAAGGATCTGCCAAAGGTGGCATCGGCCTTTCAGCAACAGGCCTAGTCTTAAAAGTTAAAAATATTCAAGTCTCTGAACAAACCAGTGCGTTGCCAGACTTAGCCAATAAAGTCACTCAAGTGCAAGAAATTCAAACTAATGTTGGTTTGGCACCGACGCTGATTCAAAAAGTTAAAACTACCAGCAGTCCATTAAATTCAACCAATCAGTTATATTATCAATTAGATGCCAATTTAAACTTGCTTGATCAGACAGGGCAGGTGGTTGAAACATTACAACAATATTTATCCAATCCACAGCGCAATACCATTCCTGTTTTAGAAATCAAAGATCCCAAAAGCATTGAAGCCTTAAAATTACTCTCTAAATCTCACGATATGAGCGATATTACTGTATTGTCCAAAAGTGATGATTTACTCAAGTCTGCGCATCAAATTGTACCTACGCTTCGAACAGCATTAGATTTAAGTCGCGAAAATTTAAAGGAGAGTCATGTTGGTCTTTCTGAAATTATGCGTCGTACTAATCAGGCCTATGCACGCATCGTGGTTCTTCCGCATAGCCTTGCCAACAAACCCAGTGTCAGCTTTATTCAACGTCATTTAATGACAGTGTGGGTTGATACACCAGCACATGATCCGCAGGATGTTGCCAGTATTTTGACTTCAGGTGTGAATGGGATTATTACAACGCAAAGTACGCTATTTGCCAGTGTCTTAAAACAATTTCCAAAAAACACTTTATTGCGTAAACCCTTTATTATTGGGCATCGTGGTGTACCAAGTTTAGAAGATGAAAATACCTTAGAAAGTGCAAAACATGCAGTTGCTTTGGGTGCAGATATTGTTGAAAACGATATTTATTTAACAAAAGACCAGCATCTTGTGGTGATGCATGATGCAACAGTGGATCGCACTACGCGTTCAACAGGTAAAATTGAAGAAATGAGCCTTGCGCAGGTTCAGCAATTAAAATCTAAAAACAAAGCTTATCCAATACCGACCCTTGCAGAATATTTCACTACATTTAAGCACAATCCAAACTTTGTATTGATGATCGAAATGAAAAGTGCCAATCCAGCATTGGTTGCAAAAATGCAGGATGAAATTAAAAAGTACCAAGTTGAAAATCAAGTCGTCACGACCTCATTTAATGCAGATCAAGTTGCACGTGCACAGTCACAATTGTCTGAGATACCGCGAGGGTTATTGGTTGGAAGCATGCCCAATAGTCGCAATACTTTAATTGCCGCCAAACAAATCAATGCCGATGTTCAGAAATATAATTCAACGTATAACCCTGCTTATCGTGCTGATTTGATCAATCTTTTAGAAACGACCAAGCACCGTGGAATCAGTTTTTGGCCTTGGGCATTGACTGATGAAACATTTAAAAAATTATATATTGCAGGGACCTACGGGATAACCACCAATTCTGCGCAACTTTATGCGAAATATATCGTTGATATTCAAGCACCCAAGAATGTCAAAGTAAAAACTGACCAGCCAGTATTACTCAATGCGCAATTGGTTCAGCAAGATGGAGCGAAACTCAATCAGCAACTCAGCAATTTTGTCATTTTATCAGGTTCTGCAAAACATGAGATTAAAAATGGTCAGTTGAGTTTCTCTGAAAAGGGCACTGCATATGTTTTGGCTGGTTATAAATATCAGATCGATGCACAAAACTTCTATCAAATCTTTTCAGCACCTATAAAAGTGGTGGTGAAATGATGGTTTATGAATCTCGGTTAATTTAAACAATTATTTATACATTGTATAAAACAGTGATCAATTTGCTTCAACATTTTGTCTGAATGATATAAACCAAAATTAAAATCGGGTAACTGAGGAAGTGAATGATTTCTAACTTTCTCTAACTCTTGTGGAATAGAAAAATCAGAACGAATCGAAATTCCAATCCCAGCACGCACAGCTGCCCAGAGAGCATTGAGGGAATTACATTCATAAGCAATATGCCAAGGTAATTGATGCTTATTGAGTGTATCAATTGCAATTTGACGTAGGATACAAGGTTGGTTTAATACAATTAATGGTATAGATTGCTGGTTTTGAAGCAATTGACCCAACTGAAAATCTGGATACTTTACCCAAAATGTTGCAATTGATTGCAGTGTTTGAAATTGATTTGATAAATGATCTTGTTGCCATATCAAGGCAAAATCAATACTATTTTTTTCAATTTTTTGAATTAAATTCGCATTACGATCTACTTGAGTATGTAATTTAACATTTGGAAATTGTTGAATAAATTGAGCAATTACAGACTGTAACAAACCATCCCCAAAATCTTCCTGTAAACCAAAATAAATTTCTCCATCACTTTGATTTTGCTGTAATTGAATAAGTATTTTATCATTGCATTCTAATATTTTTTTAGCAGATTCAAACAGCATTTCTCCTTGTTTTGTTAAGACTAAATGACGTCCTTTCTTTTGTACTAAAACAGATTGAGTTTGTTCTTCTAATTTTCTTAAATGCGCACTTACCGCGGCTGGAGAGCGATAAAGCTGACTTGCTGCAAGATTAAAATTACCAAGTTCAATGCCTATAACAAAAGAACGTAAAGCATCTAAATCAAGATTAACTGGATTTTTCATAATTCATAAATCCTGAAGTATTGATTAAAAATATTTTGATTTTTTAAATTATAAAATACCTACATAGTAAAGCAAGGACATAGTAGAGGTTCACACAATGTTTAGACCCATTGATATTTCTAATTTGGCTCAAATTTCACCCAAACTTTATGAATTGAGTAAAGACGTACTCTTTGAAGATATCTGGAAAAGAGAAGCATTAGATACTAAAACCCGTTGTGTACTGACCATTAGTGCTTTGATGACTTTAGGACGGTATAGCCAATTAAATTGGCATATTCAAAATGCTTTAAAGCTGGGAATCAGCAAAGAAGAAATTTTGGAAATGGTTACACATTTGGCTTTTTATATTGGTTTACCCAATGCTATTTCAGCATTGGAACATATGCCTGAGGAGATTTGGACATGCCCATGATTCGTATTGTAACAGCACATACTTATAGTGCAGAGCAGAAATCACAGATTTCTGATTTAACTCAATTCTGTATGGAAAATTACTTTAATACGCCTAAAAATGATCGCTTCCATTTTTTTCAACAATTAAAGTCAGAAGATATAATTATTGATGCAAATTATGGGGTAGAAAAGCAAAGGACTTCTCAATTTATTTTATTTAATATCACAGCGGGTAAACTAAGAAGCCCAGAGCAAAAAGCTGAGTTTATACATGAATTAACCAATCAGCTCAACGCAAAATTTCAGATTCCAAAGCAAGATATTATGATTGTTATTCAGTATAACCAATTAGAAGATTGGAGTTTTGGAGAAGGTGTCCGAGGTGATATTTTAATGAAAAAACTTGTGAGCCAATGATTCTTCGAATTATAGGAATAAAAAACCGAGTCATTTAACTCGGTTGGAAGCCCTTAGTTAACTTTAATCTCTACCACTTATAATTAATTTTGCCGTAATAGAATGCACCATTAAAACCAAACGGTGAGAACTGGCTGTATTGCAAACTTCCGCCTGTAGGCTTATTGATGTCATAAACATCTTTATCTGGGTAAACATTGGTAATGTTGTCCCCCCCAACAGTAAATTTCCAATCGTTTAATTGGTATGTTAGTGCTAAATCCAACAGCCATTTTGCAGAAAATTTCTGATCACTGGCAGCACCTGAGTTACTGTAAGTTTCAAAACTTCCATAACGCGTGATATTGGTATTGATACCAAAATTTCCAATTTTATAATCATTGGCTAAACTGAATTTATGTTCAGGAGTACTTCCGGCCAATAGACCATATTGTTCACGACGGTCTAAACGGGTAAGGTTGACACCCAAAGCATTTAAAATTTCAGGGTTTTTATCAACATCGGTGACTTTATTACGATTAAAATTATAAGCCAAAGATGTGGTTAACTCGCCATAAGGCAGGTTTTCCCATTGGTAATTGGCAACTAAATCTACACCACGAGTGCGAGTATTACTGGCATTATTAAAGAAACGTACCGTGCTGAAATTGGTATCGGTAATCCCTTTAGACACCAAATAAGCGCGAACAGCGGGGCTGCTGGCATTGATATTTGAAGATAAGCTAATACGGTCATCAATATCAATTTGGTAGGCATCCAAAGTCACATATAGGTTTTTAGTTGGGGTAAATACTAAGCCAAGACTATAGTTCTTTGATTTTTCAGCTTTTAAGTCTTCTGCGCCGAGCAATTGTGCAACTTGTGAAGAACTTGGAAATGTTCCAGCCTCAACAAACTGTCCATTGACCAATTGCGAAGAGGTTTGAGTGAAATATTGTTGTGCTAGACTCGGTGCGCGAAAGCCTGTAGAAACTGAGCCACGTACCGCAACTTGAGGTAAAAGCTTATAACGTAATGAAAGAGATGCATTATTGGTGTCCCCAAAGTCATCATATTTCTCATAACGATAGGCTGTAGATGCTGAAAGTTTTTGGGTAATATCTGTTTCTAAATCGAGATATCCTGCATAACTGTCACGTGTCCATTTCCCGGCATCTGCTTGGCGAAAGCCTGATAAACCTGAAGAACCACTTTTATAATAAGAGGCAGGATTGCCTGCTTTGATTTGATATTGTTGGTTTAAATATTGAGTACCAAACGCGACATTTAATGGACTTGCAAAAGCAGAGATCTCAAATTCTTTTGACAAATCAATATTATAAACAGCTTGGATATTCTTTAACTGTCCATTATGGAATGAATTTGGTGTTGAACCTGTATCTTTGTATAGATCGACATTAATGGTTTTTGTATTTACATCATATTGGTTTAAGCCATAATTGGCTGAAACATCATAGCGCCAGTCTGCGACTTCCCCACGTAAGCCTGCAACAGCACTAAAGTCATCTAATTGACCGCGAATCAGGGGTAAATAACCATTTGGAAATAATGCAGGTACATTGTTCGAGGCATTACTCAAACGATAGAATCCAGCAGTTTCTGCATTACGATGGCTATAGGTTGAAAAGCCATATAATTCAACACTCTCACTGAGGTCAAAACCAGCATTAACAGAAGCTTTTACCTCATCAGATTTTGGATCACCAAAACGGAAGGTTCTTTGTCCGTATGTGGTAGCATTTGGATCACGAAAGTCTAAACCTGCACGATTGGTTGCTTCATTGTCCTGCCATTCACCGGAAAAAATGGCATAACCATAATTGCCCAGTTGAGTACCGCCCGAGACATAGGATTGTTTTTGTTCACCATCACCTTTGTTATAAATACCGTAACGAATACCAGCATCACCTGTTTTAGGATCAGACTTTAAGATAATGTTGACGACCCCCGCAATTGCATCTGAACCATAGCGAGCAGACGCACCTTCTCTAAGTACTTCAATACGGCTGATGGCAGAAATCGGAATGGCATTTAAATCGGTCGGTGCTGAACCACGTCCAATGGTGCCCCCAAGGTTAATAAATGCCCCTGTATGGCGACGTTTGCCATTCACTAAAACCAAAACTTGATCAGGAGAAAGCCCTTTTAGTTGCACTGGGCGAACGAGTTCTGTTCCATCGACAACGGTTGGACGAGGAAAGTTAATCGAGGGGATAATTTTAGCCAGCGCAGTACCTAACTCACTTGAACCTGTACGTTCTGTCAATTCCGCTGCACTAATCACATCAATCGGTTGGAAGGAATCTGTTTTAGAACGTTTTAGCGAACGTGTACCTGTGACAACAATGGTATCAAGTGTTTTAATTTCTTGGGTGGCTGGAATCTGTTCCGCAGCGTATGCATGTGGATACAGAAATGTAAAAACTAAGCTGGCGGTCAGGCTTAATGAATATCGTTTTGATAATGTACGCATAACTCTATTTTGTAGCTCTTTTTGTAACGGTTTGTTGTGATCATAGTGAGCTTGAGATTATTTAGAAAACAACTTTTAAAAATATAAATAGAATAAAATCTGCAAAGTGTAGGGTTATTTAAAGTGTTCTCAGTTTAGAAATCTAGATTTTATCATGCGATGTTTTATGGGAAATTTGATACACAATCTTTTGAAATTATTGATAAAGCGTATGATTTTGAATGGCTCAGTGATGAGGCGATGATATTGAATCAAGTTGATGAAATAGAGTGATGATCAACAATTTACATCAGAAAAAGCTGTGTTTGATCAATGCTATACAGACGTATAATTCCCCTGACAGAGCCCAGTTTGATCAGTTTATATTTGCTTTAATGCAAAAGGGCTACCTTAAATTGATAGCCCTTTTAACTTTATCCAATCAGCTTAGCGTGGAGGAAAGCCCGCTTCTGATAAAGCATCAACCACTTGTTGCTGTGTTGCTGTTGTTTCAACTTTAACACTGTGACTTGGTGGATCGGCAATCACCTTAGCATTTTCATCTACAGATTGAATTGCTTTGGTTACACCACGTGCACAACCACCACAGGTCATATTTTCAATATAAAATTCCATATCTCACCCTGCTCTAAGAAGACTTAAACTTAAGATAAACCTTACCATAATTGTAAGGTCAAGTTTTAATGTTTAAAGTTTCATCGCAACGCTTTTTCAAAAATAATTTACAGTATTTTTAAGTCGTCGATTGCTCAATTTTTTACGAATGCTAAATGCCAACCTCGGTGAATGGTTTATATACAGAATTTATGCTTTGATAGTAAACTCTGTATTGAAATTGTGAATGATAAGAACATGATGATGAATAAAGACGATTTATATTCAGTGATTTACCAAGATATCCAAGATGCTTTCGCTGAAATTCAGCAGCTTACACAAGATCAGCATTTATGTGCTATTGGTTTGGGAATGGTTGAGGATTTGTGTGGTTTCTTTTATGTAGGATGCACATTAGAACAATTAAAAACCTTTGAAGACGTCTATGAAGCATGGTGGATTTCAGAATGGAGTTGTTCAAGTACTGCCAATAATCGTGTTCACAATGCAATCACGGCTTTGTATCAGGATTTGGGAGAGGATTATACAAATGAGCAATATAGCGAATTACAAGCGCAGTATCAAAAGACCATTATTCAAGCATTACAAGATTTAAGAATACAAGGAAAATTAAAAAACCAACAGGGTGAAGAAATTATTGTCATTATTCAATATGCAGACTCATCCGATGAAGATTTTGAGGACACCAGCTTCCCACAAATTAATCCTGAGTTTTTGGTACCTTTATTTGAAAACCGCTTTCAGAAAAAAGCTGGTGAAAATTTATATGATTATCTATTAGAAAAATCAGCATTTTAAAATAAGAAACCGAGCTAAAAAGCTCGGTTTTTGAAGAATCAGTATCTAAAATTAGATATCTGAAAGATCTACACCAATGCGTGTAGCCACTTCTTCATAAGCCTCAACAACACCACCTAAACCTTGACGGAAACGGTCTTTGTCGAGTTTTTTCTTGGTGTCTTTATCCCATAGACGGCAACCATCTGGAGAGAATTCGTCACCCAATACGATACGGTCATGGAACACGCCAAATTCAAGTTTAAAATCAACAAGAAGCATGTTGCCTTGAGCGAATAAATCTTTAAGCACAACATTGACTTTTTGAGTCAATTCTTTCATTTGTGCCAATTGTTCAGCATTTGCCCAACCCAATGCAATTGCTTGAGATTCGTTCACCATAGGATCGCCTAAAGCGTCATCTTTGAAGAACAATTCAAACGTTGGTGGAACAAGTTCTAAACCTTCTTCAACACCCAAACGGCGACATAGTGAACCTGCTGCATAGTTACGCATTACACATTCAACAGGGATCATTTGCAATTTTTTCACTAAAACTTCAGTTGGAGAAAGAAGTTTTTCGAAGTGTGTTTCAATACCAGCTGCAGCCAGTTTTTCCATGATAAAGGCATTAAAACGGTTGTTCACCTTACCTTTACGGTCTAGTTGCTCTATTTTTTCGCCATTAAATGCAGAAGCATCGTCACGGAAAACTAGAATTAGATGATCCGCGCTATCTGTTTCATAAACAGATTTCGCTTTACCAGTATAGAGCAAGGTTTGTTTTAACATGGGGGAACCTTTTGCAAAAAAAAATTGCCTAGAACGACTAGGCTGGCCAGTTTTGGTAAATCTGGGTTAATAGTTCTGCAGCTTTTTCTTTGTCTGCAAAGCTATTATCGGCGTTAAACACAGCAAGCGTGTTACTTGAACCTACGGAGGTAAGCTTCAATACATAGGTTGAATTATCGATTTTAACAGTTGCCTCATTGGCATTTTTGCTTTGGCCGATAACCTTATGATTTAAGCTACTGAGGGTCGCAAGTGCGTACTGCCAAATTGTAGCAGAATTTCCATCAATTTTGATCAGTGGATTGCCATTTCCATCAGTTAAAATTTGAGGACGACCAACACTTTCAGCTGATGCAGAAACTTCATCAGCAGGTGCACTGATTTGAGCAACATCTGGACGAGGAACTTCGTAACGATTGCCTCGTTTATTTTCAAATTTTGGTGCATGCTGAAGAGCAAGTGGGTCAACAATAGGAGCTGGATACATTGGCGTTGCAGGTCTAACTGTCGAACCTTCAGGGTAGCTAAGTGGCTCTACGGTGGTCGTGTTTTTATAATCTAAAGAACCATTGTTGATTCCAAGGGAACTACAACCCGCCAAGCTTAAAGCTGAAATGGCAAGAGTTAAACCTAAACGTAATTGCATAATACTAAGCTCTTATTAAATGAGACCCACTGCTTTGAGTTCTTCACGCAGTGGTGCACGGTATTGTTCTGCTAGGGGAGTTAATGGTAAGCGAATGCCAGTACCAATTAATTCCATTTCATGAAGTGCCCATTTCACTGGAATTGGGTTCGATTCGCAAAATAGAATATTGTTTAATTTTGCAACTTGGTCATCTTTGCTTTTCGCTGTTGTAGTATCACCTGCAATTGCAGCGGCACAAAGTTCACTCATGATTTTTGGTGCAATATTTGCTGTTACTGAAATATTGCCGTGGGCGCCTAACTGAATCAATTCACTCGCAGTCGCATCATCACCTGAATACACCACCATGTTTTTGCCTTTTAAGCCATCAATCAGCTCTTTACCACGAGGAACATCGCCAGTCGCATCTTTAATTCCTACGATTTGAGGAATATCTGCTAAACGAATTGCGGTGTCGTTGTGCAGATCTACACCAGTACGGCCAGGCACGTTGTACAGAATGATAGGTAAATCAACAGCTTCAGCAACTGCCTTATAGTGTTGAAATAAACCTTCTTGCGTTGGTTTGTTATAATAAGGGGTGACTAAAAGTGCGGCATCTGCGCCGAGTTGTTTGGCTTCTTTGGTGAGTTCAATCGCTTCGTGTGTCGAGTTTGCACCAGTACCGGCAATAATTGGAATACGTTTATTGGCAACACGGATAATTTCTTTAATTACTTCTGTGTGTTCTGCCATGCTAAGAGTAGATGCTTCGCCAGTTGTTCCGACAGCAACAATACTATTAGTGCCTTGTTCTATGTGCCACTCAACGAGCTTCTCGAGACCCTTCCAATCTACGCTGCCATCTTCAAACATAGGGGTGACGATTGCGACAATTGAGCCTTGAATGGTCTGTGCTTGCTGAGTCATTTTAAAAAAATATCCTATTTTTCCATCCACATGCGTTTGAGTAAACATGGATTGGGATGGTTGCAGTATTTTGATTTGAGCGAGAAACAATCATCTTAAAGATTGCCTAATGCTTACGCAAATTATGACTGATTCAGCGTGTCAGAACAATATGCTTTAGTCAAAGCTTGGAAATTCTTTAACAAAAGCAACAAATCACTCACATTTCCAAGCAATTTTTTTAATTTTCATTTTTTTATCCAAATTGAACAGCGTGCAGTTTTAATTCAAATACAGGGTGAAATCCATCCGCGCTAGAAAATAAGTTTCTATTGGATGGCTGAGCCTCGCCGTTTAGAATCTAGCGAACCGTTCTAGATGATTTCACGATTGATTTTGATAAGACGCTCGCAAAAGTATGCTTTTTTATTGTATGTTGAGTCATCGAATATTTAAATTTTTACGATTAAAATAATAGTCATTGGGCCAATATAAGGGTAGGGAAATGTTGCAATCTGAGCGTAGCGCCTTGATCGTTGTTGATGTACAAAATGGTTTCACTTCAGGGGGAAATTTAGAAGTTGCCTATGCTGAGCAAATCATTCCAACCATTAATCAATTGGCACTACATTTTGACAATATCGTACTGACCCAAGATTGGCATCCTGAAAACCATATTTCATTTGTTGAGAATCATCCCAACCGTAAAGCTTATGACCTGATCAGCTTAGATTACGGCCCGCAAGTATTGTGGCCATCCCATTGCATACAAGGGACCCAAGATGCTGAATTCCATCCTGATCTAAACATACCAACTGCTCAACTGATCATTCGTAAAGGTTTTCGTTCCCAAATTGACAGTTATTCAGCCTTTATGGAAGCCGATCATAAAACCACTACAGGCTTGGCGGGCTATCTTAAAGAGCGCGGTATAGATACAGTGTATATTGTGGGGATTGCGACAGACTTCTGTGTCGCATGGACGGCCATGGATGCCGCCAAGTTAGGTTTTAAAGCCTTTGTGATTTCGGACGCTACCAAAGCAATTGATTTACATGGTTCTTTACAACATGCATGGCAAGAAATGCTGGCTGTGGGTGTAAAACGCCTGATCTCAAAAGAGATTCTCAACACAGCATAAGCATCAAGACTTGCATCATTTGAGAAATATTACTGCTTTAAAACATCTTGCTTTAAGATAAGCCGAAATCCTCAATCTGCTTGGGTAGGGACAATGTCAGCAATTTTACGTTTTAGTCAGTTTGTACAAAAAACTTTTGCCTTGTGGGTTGTGGTGTTTGCCTTTATTGCATTATGTTTTCCAGCAGCATTTGTCTGGATGAAAGCATATATTCCCTGGGTTTTAGGGATTATCATGCTGGGAATGGGCATGACCATGACCGTGGATGAGTTTAAGAATGTCTTGTCAAATCCCAAAGCGGTTGTGATTGGTGTCGTTGCACATTTTGTGGTGATGCCCAGTGTGGCATTCTTGCTCTGTAAAGTTTTTAATTTACCACCCGAAATTGCGGTAGGAGTAATCCTTGTCGGCTGTTGCCCTGGAGGGACAGCATCCAATGTCATCACCTATATGGCCAAAGGAAATACAGCTCTATCCGTCACATGTACATCTGTTTCAACGTTTTTAGCGCCTATTTTGACACCAGCGATATTCTATGTTTTAGCCAGCCAGTGGATTCCGATTGATGCGGGTTCAATGTTCATCGATATTCTTAAAGTGGTGATTTTTCCAATTATTTTGGGCGTGATTTTAAGAAGCCTATTTAAACAAAAGACCGAGCAATATATTCAAGTGATGCCTCTAATATCTGTAGTCGCCATTGTGGTGATCGTGGCGGCAATTATTGCAGCCAGTAAGGCTTCAATTTTACAATCGGGTTTACTGATTTTGGGTGTGGTGATTTTACATAATGGTTTAGGCTTTTTATTAGGCTATTGGGCAAGTCGCCTATTCAACTTATCTTATCCTGACTCTAAAGCTGTTGCGATTGAAGTGGGGATGCAAAATTCTGGTTTAGGTGTGACCTTAGCGGCAATACATTTTGCTGCATCTCCAATAACCGCAGTACCAAGTGCTATTTTTAGTTTATGGCATAATATTTCTGGACCTATTTTAGCCACGTATTGGGCAGCAAAAGCAGATAAAATGGCTGAAAATAAACAATAATACTATTTTAAAATTTACGTTTCATTTAGAGAGCTTTGGCTCTATTTTTATTTATACTGACTTATTCTTGCGCTAACTGCTTTAAAAACTCATCTTCTGTGAGTACGCTAAAGCCATGTTGTTCGAGTAGAGCTGCAGTAACCCCTTTGCCTGATATTTTATGCCCTGAAAATGATCCATCATAAATCATCTGTGAACCACAAGAAGGACTGTTGGCTTTTAAAATAATATGTGTCACTTGATGGTATTGGGCGAGTTTTAGGGTTTTTTCTGCACCTAGAATAAATTCAGCTGAAACATCATCACCATTGGCATCTTTTACTTTGGCTTGCCCCTTTAAAACTTGATAACCATCACCACCTACGATTTCAGCAGGTTGCCGAGGTGTACTTAAGCCGCCTGAAACTTCAGGACAAATCACTACGGCTTGTTGCTTGTCTAACAGTTGTTTAAGCTTGTGTTGTAGGCAGTTCTTGGCATCGTAGCGAACATTTTCACCCACAAGACATGCACTAATCAGGTATTTTTTCATTATCTTGAGGTTAATTCGAGTTGCATTAAATCCATACCAATATCATATAAATCTGTTTTAAAGTCGATGCTTAATTTCTCTATAAAAGCAAAATTTTGATAGAATTTTTTTGCACGGGTGTTGGTTGTTAATACTTCCAAAAATACAGAAGCTTGTTGATATTCACGTGCAATATCAATCGCATTTTGCATAAGCGAAGATGCAAAATTTTTCCCAACCGCCTCTTTAAGCAAGTAAATTTTCTGTAATTCTGCACCAATAATATCTAAATGTGGTTCATATTGGTTGAGATTTAACTTGGCATATCCAATAATTTGCGCTTGTTCATTTTCCAGCAATAGCCAAACTTGATCAGGATCTCGCAGAGATTCGGACAAATTTTCTAAACTAAAATTTTGATTGAGAAAATTTTGTAGGCCTTGTTCTGACCAAAGATCAGCAAAATGTTGGTGATATGTGGTGCAGGCAAGCTGATTGAGTTGCTTGAGATGGATTGGTGTGGCTGGATAAATTTTCATTATATTTTGTCATCAAATGACGCTTTGCTATACCTTGAATTTGTATTCAATCATGGATGAATTTCATGGGATAATCAATCCGAAATAGGGAAAATGAATCTTGTTATGAGTGTGTATGTCGATCGCGCAAAAGTTCCGTTTAAAGGCCAAGAATGGTGTCATTTGATGGCAGATACACTGGAGGAATTACATCACTTTGCGCAAATGCTGGAAATCGATGCCCGTTTATTTCATCGCTCGGCCTCTTATCCGCATTATGATATTACCCTGCAAATGCGGGTAATGGCGATTGCTTATGGCGCAATTGATGCCGATCGAAAAACCATTATTGCTTGTGGAAAGAAACTGAAGTTACAACTCAATCAATCTTTATGAAGTGTTGATAGGCTGAATGAATATATTTATTAAATTCAATTTTTTATGTTTTTAGTATGCTTGTTTCGTACTTAGATGTTTTTGATTCGTGTTTTAAACATTAGAAATAAAGAGTTGGTTTTTTATTTAAGCTTGATAAAACCGCATCTCCAGAAAAATACTTTATCGCGATTAAGTCTTGTCCTTATGAGAAGCACAAGAGTAGAATCTTTTATGATGAAAAATTATGAACAACGATTGTGATTAATATATGACTTTTAAAGACGGCTCAACAGAAATATCGCAAGACGAGATTATTATTCTGGCTGAAACTTTTCGACTTTTAGGAGATGCTTCACGTCTCAGAATTCTTTTATTCTGTATGCGTGGACCTAGTCCAGTTGGCGATATCTGCGAAGCACTCGATTTGTCGCAATCTTTGGTTAGTCATCATTTACGTTTATTACGTTCAGCACGTTTGGTGAAAAGTGAACGTCAGGCCAAACAAGTCTTATATGAAATCGCTGATACGCATGTCAGTCATGTTCTGTCTGATATGGCAAAACATATTGCAGAAGAGCAGTGCGGTTAAATTTTCTATTTTTCAAATCGATTTTAAAACTAAAGTGAATTTCAAAATGTGGATGCCACAAAGCAACAATCAATGACCTTGTGGCGATTTGTGCTTGATCCATATTAATCTTAATGATTATGTCCAGCATGAGGATCAATTTTTGTCGGTTTTTCAAGGCTACAGGTACTATCACCTTGCCAATCAATCGCGACAGTTGGATGTTCAATATCAAATTTGGTTTTTAATTCATCCTCAATTTGTTCGGTGAGTGTCTTGATATCAACATCTGCTTCAGGTTGGACATGTAATGTTGCCATTGCTCTTCCTGAAGTGATCATCCATACATGAATATGGCTAATTTTCTGAATGCCTTGAACGGATTTTAATAAGTGAGTGGTGATATCTGCGGTATTGGCATTGGCCGGCGCACCTTCTAATAAAATATGAATGGTTTGTTTAAACAAAGACCATGCACTGCGCAATACAAGTAATGATACAAGCACAGACAAAATCGGATCAATCGGTGTCCAACCTGAATACCAGATGACGATTGCAGCAATAATTGCAGCAACAGAACCCAATAAGTCACCCATCACATGCAGAATCGCACCTTTGATATTTACATGATCCGTATCATCTCGTGTGAGATACCATAAAACAAAGATATTCACCAACATACCAACAATTGCGACGATAAACATCGGTCCCGCAAGAACGGGTTGTGGTGATTGAAAGCGTACTATCGCTTCATAGATGATCCATCCAACAATCCCAAACAATGTTAGAGAATTGATCAGACCTGCAATCACTTCAAAGCGCATATAGCCGAAAGTCCGTGATTTATCCGCAGTACGACGACCAAAGCGGAACGCTACATATGCTAATCCTAATGCCAATGCATCCGTCATCATATGGCCTGCATCAGCTAACAGTGCCAGTGAACCAGATATGATTCCCCCTGCAGCTTCAACAAGCATAAAACTGAAAATAATGAAGAAGGAAATCAGAATTTTTCTTTCATTTCCTGTAGTTGCTTCAGGTACATGCGTGTGGTTGTGATCAATATGGCTATTATGGGGATGATTGTGATTGTGTCCCATAAGGACCTCTGGATTGGATTATTTACATATGAATATATGTTCATATGTTTGTTTTGTCAAATAGCTTCATGTTAATTTTTTACAGTAATATGAATCAAAAAATTTAAAATTTGATGTCACTAGGTGTTTAAGTTTAATAAAACACAATAAAGTTTTTAAAATGAACTGATTCACTTTTGAGCTTATTTACTTTGATGCGAAGTAAAAAAAAGGAGGCTTTTTCTCGCTAAGGGATCTTGTTGGTTTAAGTTCAAGAGGATGGTTTTTGTTTTGGTTATTTTTAAATTGATGGATCTATAAAAATTAGGCATCAAAAAATCCACACAGCCATGCTTTTCTAGAGCATATCTTGTGTGGATTTTTTGAGCAATCCAGTATTACACTTTATTACTCAGTATGAAACTTTATTACTCTCATACAAACACTACAATCAGTAACTAATTGATTATTCAACCGTAACTGATTTTGCTAGGTTTCTTGGTTGGTCTACGTCAGTACCACGTAATACTGCAACATGATAAGACAACAACTGCACAGGTACACTATAAACAATTGGTGCTAACCAAGTATTGACCGTTGGAACATAGACAACATGTTGACGATCTTTAGCCACGATACCGCTATTTTCATCTGCAAAAACAAACAGTTCACCACCACGTGCTTGGACTTCTTCCATATTGGATTTAAGTTTATCCAGCATTTCATCATTCGGTGCAAGAATCACCACAGGCATATCATTGTCGACCAAAGCCAATGGGCCATGTTTCAATTCACCCGCAGCATAACCTTCGGCATGAATATATGAAATTTCTTTAAGTTTTAATGCACCTTCAAGCGCAATTGGGAATTCTGTACCGCGACCCAAGAACAAGCAATGCTGTTTTTCTTTAAACAGAACAGACAAACGTAAAATTTCTGCATCATTTTGTAAGGTATCTAAAATGACTTTAGGAATATGCCACAACGCAGAAGTGATTTCATCAATATGTTCAGCTGAAATGGTTTGCTTAACCTGACCAAGTTTAAGGGTCAATAACATTAAAGCCGCAAGCTGTGTGGTAAACGCTTTGGTTGATGCCACCCCAATTTCAGGACCAGCTAGGGTTAATAAATGATGATTTGTTTCACGAACCATAGATGAGGTCGCGACATTACAAATCGTCATAGTATAGATATTTAAGCCTTTTGCTTTAGCACGCTTTTGTGTATCACGTAATGCAGCCAAGGTATCCGCAGTTTCACCTGATTGGGAAATACAAACATACAATGTGTTATCTACAATCACAGGCGAGCGATAACGGAATTCACTGGCAATTTCGACTTGGCAAGGCAGATCAATCAGTTGTTCAAACCAATATTTTGCAATCATTCCAGCATGGTAGCTGGTACCACATGCAAGCACTTGAACTTGCTGAACATTTTTAAAATCTATTTCAGCATTTTGTAAAAAGTCTTCTCGTAGTGTATTGCCATTTAAAGCTTGAGAGATCGTTTGTTGAATTGCTTCAGGTTGCTCAAAAATTTCTTTGAGCATGTAGTGTTTATACTCACCTTTAGAGGCATTACTCACGGTTGCATCCAGCTCTTTCACCGGACGATCAACCAATTGGTCATTGACAAAAACTTCAATCGTTTCACGAGTTAAACGCGCAATATCACCTTCTTCAAGATAGATAAAACGGTTGGTCACAGGTAACAGTGCCAATTGGTCTGAACTAATAAAGTTCTCACCAATACCAACACCAATGACTAAAGGTGAACCTTCACGAACAGCAATTAATTCGTTTGGGTAATCGGTATGCACAATCCCCAGTGCATAAGCACCTTTCAGTTGAGGTACGATTTCTTCAACAGCTTTTAATAGATTGGGTGATGATTTCAGTGCTTCAGTAATTAAGTGAGCAACGACTTCAGTATCTGTTTGAGATGTAAACACATAACCCAAAGCTTCAAGATCATCTTTAAGCTCTTGGTAATTTTCAATAATACCGTTATGTACCACTGCAACATGCCCAGAAATATGCGGATGGGCATTGTTTTCAGTTGGTTTACCATGGGTTGCCCAACGTGTGTGTGCGATACCCACAGAACCTAAAATATTAGACTCTGCAACCGCACCTTCTAAATTTGCAACTTTACCGACACGACGTTCACGTAAGATTTGCCCTTGATCAACCAGTGCAACACCCGCAGAGTCATAACCACGATATTCAAGACGTTTTAGGCCTTCAATTAAAATATTTGTAATGCTTCGTTCAGCAACGCCACCAACAATACCGCACATAATAATATCCTCTTATTTCTTGACCTTTTGGGGACGTTGATAATTTTCTTTCGAAATTTGTTTTGCACGTTCAAATGCAAGACTGTTGTCTGCTACATCATGGGTAATCACTGAACCCGCACCCGTGGTTGCGCCATGACCAATTTTAATCGGTGCAACCAGTGAGTTGTTGGTTCCAATAAAGGCATTATCACCAATGATGGTTTTGTGTTTATTGGCACCATCATAATTACAGGTAATTGTACCTGCACCGATATTTGAACCCGCACCAATTTCTGCATCGCCTAAATAGGTGAAATGATTGGCTTTTGAACCTAGACCAACAGAAGAGTTTTTCACTTCAACAAAGTTACCGATATGAACTTCATCTGCTAATTTTGCACCTGGACGTAATCGTGCAAAAGGACCAATGTGTACATCGGCACCAATTATCGCATCTTCAAAAACACTATAAGGTTGAACTTTGGTTCCTGCTGCAATTTGGGTATTTTTAATAATACATCCTGCACCAATTTCAACGCCATTTCCGAAAGTACATCGACCTTCAATAATCACATTAATATCAATACGAACATCCGTACCCGCCGTGAGTTGACCACGTAAATCAAAGCGTGAAGGGTCAATCAGATGCACGCCTTGCTGCATCAGTGATTTAGCTTGATAGTTTTGGAATTCTCGCTCTAATGCTGCAAGTTGAATACGATCATTCACACCTTCAACCTCAAAAGCTAATTCTGGTTGAATGGATGCGATTTCCATACCATCAGCTAAAGCCATTGCCACGATATCAGTGAGGTAGTACTCGCCTTGAGCATTGTCATTGCTGAGTTTCGGTAACCATTCATGTAATTTGGCATTGCTAACACAGTAAATACCTGTGTTGATTTCTTTAATTTGACGTTGTTCATCAGAAGCATCTTTATGTTCAACAATCGCTTGGATTTTTTCATCCTTACGTACGATGCGACCATAGCCTGTAGAATCTTCAAGCGTTAATGTGACTAGACCAATACCTGTTTGACTAGATACATCAACCAAACGTTGTAGGGTACTTTGTTGTACGCAAGGCACATCACCAGAAAGAATCAAAGAAATGCCGTCTTGGGGCAAAACCGGCAAAGTCACTTTAACTGCATGACCAGTACCGAGTTGTTCTGTTTGCTCTACCCATTGAATATTTTCATGTGCAAATGCATTTTGAACCAGATCACCACCGTGACCAAAGATCGTAATGATATTTTTTGCTTGTAATTGTTTTGCTGTTTCAATCACATGACCGAGTAGTGGGCGTCCTGCTAAAGGTTGGAGTACCTTGGGTAAACTAGAACGCATACGTGTTCCTTTACCTGCAGCAAGAATGATCACAGTTGTAGACATATCACACCTAACAGATCTGGCTTAAGCCATTTTAAAATATAAATAAATCACGATACATATTGCTGCCCAGAGGCCTGCAATAATATCGTCAAGCATGATCCCAAAGCCACCATCGACTTTTTGGTCAATGACACGAATAGGCCATGGTTTCCAGACATCAAATAAACGGAACAGTGCAAATCCAACCAGTGTCCAAATCCAATTCATTTGTCCTAAATAAATTAAAGGCAGGAAGGTGATTGATTGCCCAGCAAACTCATCCCAAACAATGCGCCCATCATCATGCACATGGATAATATCTGCGGTTTTCCCACAAATCCAAATACCGACCAATGACATGATTATGATGGCCAATATGGAGCCATAAAAACCAATTGCAAGCCAAATCGGAATAAACAAAAGGGCAAATGCTGAGCCAAATGTACCTGGTGCTTTAGGCGCTAAGCCTGAACCAAAGCCTACACCACAGAACACAATAAAGCGTTCAGCCCATGTCATACTTTTAAAGACAATCGGAGGTTTATGCAAAGTGTTGGTACCCTTGAAGTTGAAGTGGATGGTCTAAGCCATCTTTCTCAAATACAATCCCAGATTTTTGTGTAACTTGGCCGATGATTGTAGTGGTTACATTTGGTTTTAATTGCAAAAGTTTAGCATAATTTTGCATAGTTATTGTAAAGCATAACTCATAATCATCTCCGCCCGCTAAAGCATATTTCCATTGCTCATTGTTGCTGAGCTGCTTTAAAGTTGGATGAATTGGGAGTTGATTTAAATCTATTTTTGCACCGACACCCGAGGCATCTAATATATGCCTCAGATCTTGAGCAAGCCCATCTGAAACATCAATCATACTGGATGCCAAGTCTTTTAACATATCGCCTAATTCGCAGCGCGGTGTTGGGTAATCTAGACGTTGTTGTAGGGGATGTCCTAAATGCTTTAATCCAAAAGCGGCATCACCAATCGAGCCACTGACTACAATTAAATCATCGACTTGCGCGCCAGAACGGGTAATGGCTTTGCCTGTTTCAATCCAGCCTAGTGCAGTGATGGTAATGGTAAGATGTGGACTTTGCGTGGTATCACCGCCAATTAAACGTACGCCAAATTGATCGCAACAATCATATAAACCCTGACTAAATTGTTTTAGCCAGTTATGATCAATTTGGGATAGGCTCAATGCGAGTAAAATACTGTGGGGTTTTGCACCCATTGCAGCAATATCTGAAAGATTAACAGCAACAGATTTCCAGCCAATGGCATGTGGAGAGGCTTCTAGCGGAAAATGTCGACCAGCGACAAGCGTATCTGTGCAAATCACCAATTGATGATTTAAAGGTGGGGAAAGCAGCGCTGAGTCGTCACCGACGCCTAAATCAACATCAGTTTGCTGCTGACGATTGAAATAGGTCTCAATAATTGAAAACTCAGCCATGTAAAAACAACTTATTTACTTTGTTGCTTTTCTGCTTCACGCAGGCTTGTTGCTAAACGATCTAATACACCATTGATGTATTTATGACTGTCAGCACCACCAAAGTGTTTTGCCAGCTCAATGGCTTCATCGAGTACAACTCGATAAGGGACTTCAAGATGGTCTTTGAGTTCGTATGCACCCAAACGTAATGTAGCAAGTTCTACACCGTCTAATGCACTCAGTTCACGATCCAGAACAGGAACAAGTAAAGCATCCAATGCTTCATGGTTTGCGATCACGGCTGTGAGCAACTCATGATAATAGCCGAGATCCACTTTATGCATTGCGTTTTCAACACGTGTACGTGCTTCAATTTCATGCACTGGGTTGTGGCTCATTTGCCATTCATAAATCCCTTGTACAGCAAAGCGACGTGCTTTACGTTTTGCTGCATAAGTAGCTTGGAGTGTTTGCGACATGCTTTAAATTGCCTTTAACAGGTTAACCATTTCAATAGCAGTAAGGGCAGCTTCACCACCTTTATTACCTGCTTTTGTACCAGAGCGTTCAATCGCCTGTTCAATACTGTCCGTAGTCAATACACCATTGATCACAGGTAGGCCGGTATCTAAACCAACTACACCTAAACCTTTGGCACATTCACCTGCAACGAAGTCGAAATGTGGCGTACTACCACGAATCACTGCGCCAAGTGCGATCACTGCATCGAATTTACCAGAAGCTGCTAATTTTTTAGCCACAACTGGAAGTTCCCATGCGCCCGGTGCATGAACGACAGTGATATTATCGTCGCTTACACCATGACGATGCAATGTATCAATTGCACCTTCTAATAAATGTTCAACAACAAAGCTGTTAAAACGACCAACTAAAATCGCGTAACGGTCTTCGCTCGCGAGATGTAATAAACCTTCAATTCGGCGAATCGCCATGGCAACCTCGATAATTTAATAGATAAGTGGTTGTACAGATTGCTTTTATTTCCCAACTAGAAACCTAATTGAGTAATACAAGCCATCTGATTAAAAATTATTGACCGGTTTTTTGGTCAGCAGTGATGTATTCCACCACTTCTAAATTAAAACCTGATAATGCATTAAAACGTAATGGTGAGCTAAGAAGTTTCATCTTTTCAACACCGAGATCACGTAAAATTTGTGCACCAACACCAATCGTTTGATATTGCTGTGAAAGTGCGGCATTTGATTTTGTTGGTTTTGGCTTACCAAGTTCTGCTAAAGCAGGGCCTAAGTCAGATAGATGACGCTGACCAATCCAGACCAAAACCCCTCGATCACTCTCAGCAATCGTTTTGAGTGCTTTATCTAGGTTCCAAGCAGGCTCACCATCTTTTTTATTAAGTTTCAATAAATCACGTACAGGGTTGAAACCATGTACGCGGACAGTTGTCACACCTTGTTGCGGTTCACCTTTAACCAAAGCCAAATGAATGTCTGGATTACCAATTTCACGGTAACGGTATAAATCAAAGGTACCGTATTCAGTATCTATGCTTTGTTGATCCAATCGTTCTACTGTTTGTTCATTGGTCATACGATAATGAATCAGATCAGCAATTGTACCAATTTTTAAGCCATGTTTTTCAGCAAATACTTCAAGATCTGGACGACGTGCCATCGTGCCATCTTCATTGATAATTTCACAAATCACAGATGCCGGCTCTAAACCCGCTAAACGAGATAAGTCACAGCCAGCTTCAGTATGTCCAGCACGGTGTAATACACCACCTGGTTGTGCCATCAATGGGAAGATATGCCCAGGTTGTACTATATCAGCAGGTTTGGCATGAGCAGCAACTGCAGTTTGTATGGTATGGGCACGTTCTGCGGCAGAAATACCCGTGGTAATACCATTTGCAGCTTCAATAGAAAGCGTGAAATTTGTACTGTGTTGTGCGCCATTATGGTCGACCATTAATGGTAGATCGAGTTGCTTACAGCGGTCACGACTTAGTGTTAGGCATACAAGACCACGAGCATGGGTGATCATAAAGTTGATGTCTTCAGGGCGTACGTGTGTTGCAGCAATGACTAAATCGCCTTCATTTTCACGATCCTCGTCATCCATGAGGATAACCATTTTACCTGCACGGATATCTGCTACAAGCTCTTCAACAGTATTGAGCGGCATCAACCTTCACCTTTTTGTTCTGTCGTATGACATTTTCATTGAATATATTCGGAGCATAGTCTAACGTGTTTTTACGTATTTTGCCTATGCTTATCATCTTCCTTTGAGATAGATAGTTATACACAAGCTTGTAGGGCAATGAAAAGAGAAGAAAAATGATTTATCGTGATTTAGTATAAAGATCAGACACTCATTTCGAAAAAAATAAGATGAACTTATCGGAAATTGAGCGTAATAAAAGAAAAACCCTCACACTTTAAAAAAGAGGAGGGCTTGATAGATGGTAAATACTTAATTCTCTGAGATTACTTCAGAGTTTGGTGTATTTTTCTTTCCTTTTAAAATCTCAGTACGAATATTTTGTGCAATTTCAGCACAGTCATTATTCATACCATTGATCATAAATGAATGACGAGTCAACACATTGGTTGGATTTGGTAAGGCAACCAATTGATAACAATCACCAATATGCTTGAGCTGATCATTACTTAAATACAATGCCATTTCTTTGGCAATTAAATGGTTCACCAAGCGCTCAGCCGCTTGAGACGCATCAAGTTGCATCGCCTCTACTGAGGTGGTGACCGCACAACGCGTCTGTAAAACAAAGCGCTTATCTTCACGGTAACGTTTATACAGAACTTCTGACAATAATTGAAATACCGAACCAACCATTAATATAGATTGTGCTGCATTGGGTTTTTCAGCATCAATACTCAGGATTGCACCATTCTGATTAAATTCTTGATGAATGGTGAAATCTTTTGCATTCAATTTGAAATGCTGTGCGCAAAGTTCAATACTTTTATTAAGAAAAATCTGACATAAATTAAAATAAGGCAGTGAAACCGATTGGTTGACCGTATTCATCAGTTGCTTTGGATCATAGTACTGAATATTCAGCGCCAAAATCTCTTGGTCATTTTCCAGTGTCGTGGTTACAGGTGTTTTGGGTTCAGGTTTTGCTTTGGCTTGTGCTTGTTGTTGAGCTTGCGCAATCGCAATCGTGCGATTGGCTTTCTCAGCTTCAAGTGCTTCTGTCAATTGTTGAATTTCGTGTTTTAAACGGGCTTCATTGTTGATACGAGCCAAATATTCACTACGTGTTGGGCGAGCGATGGCACGATAGGCCAGCCATAAAAAGGCATGAATCAATAATGACACTAAAATAGCCAGCCATTGGGTACGTAAAATTTCACCAATACTTGGCTTGATCAAGGTAATTTCAATTGTGCCAACTTTTTTCTCGTTCTGTAATGC
This sequence comes from Acinetobacter sp. AS167, assembly GCF_037152175.1. Classification (NCBI taxonomy): domain Bacteria; kingdom Pseudomonadati; phylum Pseudomonadota; class Gammaproteobacteria; order Moraxellales; family Moraxellaceae; genus Acinetobacter; species Acinetobacter sp. AS167. The sequence continues at coordinate 402,687 of NZ_JBBCMP010000003.1, read as the reverse complement.
ATCACGAACAAACACTTCACCTTGACGAGTTTTTGCCATACCACTGGTTGCCAACACTTGTTTTTTCGCATCAAGTATTCGAATCGAAGCCACACTTGGATTGGTCGCATAGCGATTTGCCAATAGCGCCAATGACACAGTATTTGCGGGTTCGAGTTCAGACAGGCTGTCCGTGACCAATTGACTGGTCATGAGTTGGCCTTGGCTGGCACGGTTTTCATTTAATTGATGTGTTGTTGCAACTACCAATAAAAAGGTATGAAATGCAAAACTTACAATAAGTAGGCTAGCAAATAGCCCTTGTCTTGGCGCATTCAACGTAAACTTCCAAAGCAAAAAAATTCGATTTCGATTATGATTCTTCCAATTGTTGTAGCTCAGACCCGAGTCAATTCATGCGAGAAATCATTCTTATTTCATTTTTAGGACCTGACCAACCCAATCAGTTTACTCGATTAATGCAAGTGTTGTCCGTACATTCTTTGCAAATATTAGATGTAGGGCAGGCGGTCATCCATAATCAATTGACTTTAGGTATTGTAGTGTCGTCAAACGATCAAACTGCAACAGCTTTAGCCATGAAAGACATCCTTATTTTAGCACATGATATTGGTTTAACAGTTCGTTTTAAGCCGATTTCAGGCGCAGAATATGACCAATGGGTGAGTGAAGGTGGGCGTACACGTTATATCGTGACCGCTTTAGCACCAGAGCTCACAGCCGAACATCTGCAAGCGGTGACCAATATTGTTTCAAGTCAAGGTTTTAACATTGAAACCGTAACTCGTTTATCGGGTCGTCCCGAGCGTAACGGAGACCAAGATGGACTGAAGCGTTCATGTGTTCAATTTGGCTTGAGTGGGCAAATGCTTGATGCACAGGCGATGCGTGCCGCATGTTTACGGCTTTCTGCTGAATTAAATATTGATGTTGCTGTACAAGAAGACAATGCCTATCGCCGTAATCGCCGCTTAGTTTGTTTCGATATGGACTCGACTTTGATTGAGCAAGAAGTAATTGACGAACTTGCCAAAGAAGCAGGGGTGGGCGATAAAGTCGCTGAAATCACTGAACGTGCAATGCAAGGGGAGTTAGATTTTCAACAAAGTTTCCGTGCACGGGTTGCATTACTGAAAGGCCTTGATGCCAAAGTATTGCCACAAATTGCTGAGCGATTAACCGTGACAGAAGGTGCTGAGCGTTTAATCTCGACACTAAAATCATTGGGTTATAAAACTGCGATTTTATCTGGGGGGTTTCAGTACTTTGCTGAATTTCTTCAAGAAAAACTGGGCATTGATGAAGTGCATGCCAATATTCTTGATGTTGAAAATGGTGTTGTGACAGGTGAGGTTAAAGGGCATATCGTTGATGGTGCACGCAAAGCGTATTTATTGACTGAGTTGGTTGGGAAAATGGGGATTTCACCTGAGCAAGCGATTGCGGTTGGAGATGGTGCAAATGATTTACCAATGCTTTCAATTGCTGGGCTCGGTGTGGCTTTCCGTGCTAAACCTGTGGTTCGTCAAAATGCCAATCAAGCCATTTCAAGCGTAGGTCTAGATGGTGTGCTTTATCTTTTAGGTGTGCATGATAAAGATTTATCACGTGCTTAAATGACTTGGATTATATTGCAGAATCATGACAGATAGCGACTTTAAGTCGCTATTTTTTATTTGAAAATGAATTACTTTGCTGTGATTAGTGGTCAATAAAACAACTTGATCAAACTATTGGTTTTAGAACTTAAAAAAAGATTTTCTAGTATTAAAAGCTGTATGTATTTTTTTGTAATGACACTGCATGATTGATGGTAATTAGATTGTGAGAAAAACAGGATTCTTAAAAAATGTAATGACAAATGAATGTGGCGACAAAGTGTGTCGTTTAACCAGAAAACAGCTCTTTCCTTCTCATAAAAACTATACATAATGCAATGCATAAGCTTCTATAAGGTGATTTAAGAAAAATTATAAAGCTTGAAATTGTTGTGAAACACCTATTTAAACGGTTTTTTTAAAAGGCATCATTTTGACGGAGGTTGTTATGGTATCAACAACATTTGCAACATTGATTGGATTCGGTCTAATTGCTGCAGCGTTGGCTACCGTTTTCTTTTCCCCTTATCGTCATTGGTTAGGGTTTATGTTTGCAGGCATGATCTTCTGGGGCATCTTGGAAGCAATGCGTTATAGTGTACAGAACATCTTTGATATTTCGGTCGCATATAGCTATTTAACCGCGATTATGTTGGCGATGTCTGCATTGATTGCACTTTTATTACGTGAAGATAGCCGTGCACAAAAAGCATTGGCAAATCGTCAATATATTGAACATACACCAGTCTATGAAGATGAATAAGTTTTGAGTGAAAACTTCAGTCAATATGAACGCTAAGATAACAATAGTGACTTTAATTACACGAAAAAAATCAATTTAGACATTCCAAGGTATATCATAATGGTATACCTTTTTTTCAGTTTATACTTTGCTCTGAAAGCCATGTCTACGCAATGACAGTTATGTTAGGATGAGCAAATTCGAATCTAATTTAAAAAACAACAGGCTTAAATGTCATGAAACTTTCTGCAATTCCAGTTGTGAAGTTACCAATCGTTGATGCAAGTACAGATCCACTGGATTTGCTTGTATTGGGTTTAGCACTTCGTATGAAACAATTGGCTCGTACAAGTCCAAAATTTATTGAATTGACTCATGATCGTCAGTTCCGTATTCAGATTGGTACCGACTTGGGCGTGGCACGCCAAATTATTGTGAACAATGGTCAAATTGATACCGTTTCAGGTGCTGAACAAAAAGCTGATTTTGTTTTACAGTTTGCTGACAGTGAGCAAGGTGTAAAAACTTTAGTAAAAGGCGATCCAACAGCTTTTATGACGGGTATGCAAAACGGCAGCATCAAAATGGAAGGAGATTTCAGTTTGCTAGTCTGGTTTAACCAAGTTGCTAAGCTGATTCCACCAAAAGTTCCCAAACCAGTAAAAGACAAAATTAAATTGGCACGTCAATTCTTAAAAGAGAAGACTGGACGCTAAGCGAATCGATAATCTTAAAAAGTCCGATCTGATCGGGCTTTTTAAGATTTAAACATTGCGATTAAGATCAAGATTTTGATTATTCAACTTCCAAGTTAAAGGTCACTGGTCCATCATTGACCAAATGAACTTTCATATCTGCTGCGAAAATACCTGTTTCAACGTTTTTAAATTGTGATCGAGCATAATCAACCAATTGTTGATAAAGCGCTTGAGCTTCAGTGGGCGGCATGGCTGGTCCAAAGTCTGGACGCAAGCCTTTTTGCGTTTGTGCCATTAATGTGAATTGAGAAACCAATAAAATCTCGCCATTGGCTTGGCTGACGTTCCACCCCATTTTGCCTTGCTCATCATCAAAAAAACGATATTTCAAAATTTTATCAATTAATTTTTGACCTTTTTCAAAATTGTCATCCTTAGCTAAGCCTAGAAAAACCAAAATTCCTTTTTGAATTTCTCCAGTGGTTTCACCCTCAACAACGACTTTGGCTTCTAACACTCTTTGTAATAATGCGCGCATATAAACAATAAGACTAAAATATGATAAGCCTATTCTAACAGGGAAAACTCAGTAAGATGATGTGAGTAAGTCATTGATGTAGAGCTGAATCTATTGGTAAGCTTTTGAATAAAAATAGAATTTATGGCATTCTAATATAAATAGATAAATTAAAAAAACAAATATGCCGAGATTTATGTTGAGCTTAACTGAAAATATAGTTCATCACTTATAAATGATTACGTTATCTCAGTGAAAAATATGCTTTAATAAAAACAGCATAGCGAAATTAAAATAGATATGGCGCCAATCATCCAATCCTTGCTCGATACAGATTTATATAAATTTACCATGTTACAAGTGGTGCTACATAAATTTCCACAAACGCACAGTGTGTATCATTTCCGCTGTCGTAATCTAGATGCTACGGTTTATCCCCTGACGGATATTCTGGATGATTTGAACGAGCAGCTCGATCATCTCTGCTTACTCAAATTCCAAGAAGATGAATTGCAATATTTACGCAGTATGCGTTTTATCAAAAGTGATTTTGTCGACTATTTAGAATTATTCCAACTGAAACGTCGTTTTATTAAAGCGGGTATTGATGAACAAGGTCGTTTAGACATTTGGGTTGAAGGCCCAATGGTTCAGGCGATGATGTTTGAAATTTTTGTTCTGGCGATTGTCAATGAACTTTATTTTAGCCGGATTCGTAATGATGACATTTATGTTGAAGGTGAACGTCGTCTACAAGCCAAAGTTGAATTATTAAAGAAATTTGAACAACAACAAGGCACACAAGCTCCTCCCTTTTTAGTTTCAGATTTTGGTACTCGCCGTCGTTATAGTCTAGATTGGCAAAGACATGTGATCCAGACCTTCCATGCAGCTGTACCCAATGTATTTAGAGGTACCAGTAATGTCCTCTTGGCAAAAGAATTAAATATTCATCCAATTGGAACCATGGCACATGAGTTTCTACAAGCATTCCAAGCGCTAGATGTCCGCTTAAGAGATTTTCAAAAAGCTGCTTTAGAAACATGGGTACAAGAGTATCGTGGCGATTTGGGCATTGCCTTGACCGATGTGGTTGGTATGGATGCATTCTTACAAGATTTTGATTTGTATTTTGCCAAGCTATTTGATGGCTTACGTCATGACAGTGGTGACCCATTTGAATGGGGTGATAAAGCTTATCAACACTACCGAAAACTAAAAATTGATACCAAAACCAAGATGCTGACGTTTAGTGATGGATTAGATATAGAGCGTGCGTGGGCGTTGTATCAATACTTTAAAGATCGCTTTCAAGTCAGTTTTGGTATTGGTACGAATTTGACCAATGATATGGGGCAAACCCCACTCAATATCGTGTTAAAACTGGTGGAATGTAACGGTCAATCAGTGGCAAAAATTTCAGATAGTCCCGGAAAAACCATGACAGACAACGATACTTTCTTAGCATACTTACGACAGGTCTTTGAAATACCTGAAGTTGTCGAAGCAGTGAAAATTGATATCTGAATTTTTGCTAAAAGAATGTGAAAAATCAGCATATTGGTAAAAAACACTGTGCTAAGATCATTTGTGCTCAAGGTCTTAAAATAGAAAAACGTATGACTACATCAGCCTTTAACTTCGAATTACTCATAGAAGCAGAACAACTTGTGCCATTTTTAGGGCATGACAAAATTCGTATTGTCGATCTAAGTCGTAGCTCTGTGTATGATCAATTACATATTCCACATGCATTGCATGTTAAACCGCAACTGCTGGTGCGACAGGAAGAACAAGCTTCAGGGTTATTGCCTGATGAGGATGGTTTAAAAGCGCTGATTGGCTATTTGAACATCTCTCCAGAACATCATGTCGTGGTCTATGATGATGAAGGTGGTGCTTGGGCTGGGCGTTTGATCTGGAATTTACATTGCCTTGGTTTTTATAATACCAGCTTACTCAATGGTGGAATTCATGCGTGGCTAGCAGCAGGCTATCCGACTTCGGCGGAAGCGGAAAGCTTTAGCAAAGTTGAAGCCTTGGTTACGGTCAATTTACAACATCTTGATCAGCACCGGATTGAATATGCTCAATTGTTGCAAAAGGTTGAGCAGCAAGCGATTCAAGTTTGGGATTGTCGAACTTCAGAAGAGTATACGGGACAGCGGTTGGCAGCGCGACGCGGCGGTCACATTCCAAATGCACAACATTTTGAATGGAGTACTGCAATTAATCGTCAAAATCATTTAAAATTGCATCCTCTTGAACGCACGCAACAACGTCTAGAACAATTAGGCTTTCAATTTGACCAGCCTGTGGTGGTGTACTGTCAGTCACATCATCGTTCTGGTTTGGCTTATATCTTGGGGCGGTTATTGAATTGGAATATTCAAGCCTATGATGGTGCGTGGAGCGAGTGGGGCAATCGCCTCGATAGTCCAATTATTACTGGAGAATCACCTGCGTGAGTCTTACATCAGCGTTAAAAAAACAAATTTTTATCCAAGCACAAAAAGTCATTCCACAACAACAACTCAGTCGAGTTGTTGGTAAAGTTGCAGCCAGTGAAAATCCAATTGTTAAAAATATAGCGATTCAAGCATTTAAAGCCCAGTATGGGATAGACCTTTCTATTGCTGAGCAAAGTGATGCTTTAAAATATAAATCATTCAATGAATTTTTTACCCGTGCTTTAAAAGATGGTGTGCGAGAGATAGATGCAGATCAGACCAGTATTGTCTCTCCAGCAGATGGTGCAATTTCTCAGTTGGGTAAAATTAAAGATGGTGATGTATTTCAGGCCAAAGGCCAAAGTTTTTCTGTAGACAAACTGATTGGCGACCCACAATTGGCTACACCATTTATCAATGGTGAATTTGCCACGGTTTATTTGTCACCACGTGATTATCACCGTGTTCATATGCCATTTGCAGGAACGTTGACAGAAACTTTGTATATCCCCGGTGAATTATTTTCTGTAAACCAAACTACAGCAGAGAATATTCCAGGTTTATTTGCGCGTAATGAGCGTATGGTATGTTTGTTTGATACCGAATTAGGACGTATGGCCGTTGTTCTAGTGGGGGCAATGATTGTTGCAGGAATTGAAACTGTGGCAACTGGTAAAGTAAAACCAACAGGGCGTTTAGAGTTAAACCAGCACGATTTGGCCTTAGAAAAGGGTGCTGAGCTTGGACGTTTTTATTTAGGTTCAACCGCAGTTGTATTGTTTGAACAGAATAAAATTACTTGGGATGAACAGTTTAAAGCTAATTCTATTGTAGTGATGGGTGAAGCTTTAGGGCATACCGTTTAATTTGCTTATTCTATCATGAGGTGTACTTTCTGTTGTAGAGAGTCACCGAGTCTAAAGCGTTATAGCATCTTAAATAAGTGCATGAATATAACGATATAATGAAGAATTTCTTAGAAAATTAATGTAAGAATTCCGGTATAAGTCGCAATTTAAAGAGCCCGTTATATAAATTGGTTTTATTTTTAGAATAAATCAAAGATGATAGGCATTGAAATAAGACAGCTTTAAAGCGTGTGCATCTGCTAATGCATTGTGTGGATTTTCAGAGGCAACATGGGTTTCGATTGGATCCTGCATCCATAACTGCATGGTGAGCGGAGGTGTTTGGATACATTTCCCAGCTGAAAGCATAAGACTACGGGTAAATAAGGCAAAGTCTTCAGGCCAATCTGCCACAATTTCAAGACTTGTATATCGAGATAAATGAATCTGTAAGCGACTTTGAAATTGCGCTAAGGGAATCGGTTTTCGATTTAAACGAGGCATGACATGGTCTTTAACCCAAGTAATTGGGTCTAAGCATTCTAAAACTTCATAAAAATGCTGATTATTCTCGTCAACCAATGCCAGTGAAATTAATTCACCGCCAAAGCCATTAAATTCACAATCTAAAAATAGTTTCATTAGAATTAATCAAAAAACAAATATTAACCTGCAAAATCAAGGCGCTCTTTGGGAAAAACCACTCTAAAAATAGACCCTTGATTTTCTTTAGAATCAATTTCTAAGTAAGCATTATGTTGCATTAAAACATGCTTCACAATAGCTAGCCCTAAACCTGTTCCACCCGTTTGACGGCTTCGTGCACTGTCTACGCGATAAAAGCGTTCAGTTAAACGTGGAATATGTTTTGGGTCAATCCCGATCCCGGTATCTTCAACGGTAAAATAACCATGTTCACTGTCATCATGCCAGCCGATTGTAACGGTGCCACCTTTTGGAGTGTATTTAATCGCATTGGTAATTAAATTACTAAACGCACTGGCAAGTTCTGCATCGGAACCAATCAGGTCACAATGGCTGTCGATATCTAAGTTTAAAGCATGTCCATAATCAACATTGTAGGCTTGTGCATCATCAAAAAGCTGATTCATCAAATTCGGCATATCGATGATTTGATTTTTTGCGACTTGTTTATTACCTTCCAAACGTGAAAGCAAGAGTAAGTCATTGACCAACGCATTCATACGACGTGTTTGCGATTGCATCTGTTCAAAGGCTCGTTTCCAGCGCGGATTTAAATCCTCTTGGTCGGTAAATGTTTCGATATAACCACTGAGTACAGTGAGTGGTGTACGCAGTTCATGTGAAATATTGTCGACAAAGTCTTTGCGCATCTGTTCTAGATTATGTACACGTGTCACATCGTAAGCGACGAGCAAACGGCTTTCACTGCCAAAACGTGTGAGTTTAATCTGTACATAATGCTCTTCATAAACAGAAGATTTTATTTTAATGCCATCTGGAGATTGGTCGATATTATTAAAATATTCAATAAAGCTCGGCTGGCGGATAATGGTCAAGATATTACGCCCACGATCTAGAGGTTGAATGCCCAACAGTCTTTCTGCCGCCGGATTCCACCATTCAATCTGATGTAATTCATCCGTTAAAACAACAGCTTCGGCCAAAGCAATCAGTGAAGATTGGGCACGGTCAATCAAGCCGACCATTTCAGCCTGAACCACACGTTCTTGGCGTTGTGCGCGATAAACATTAAACAATAGCGCTCCCCAAATACCCTCTAGATTGGGCGGAGAATCGTAAGGACGATTCGAAATCCATTCATTCACCAAGTATAAAGAGCGTAATTGAAATAGGAAAAAAACCGCAAAACCGATGGAAATAGTAATCCAAAAATACCCTATCCCTAAACCAATAAATCCACCAATGATGAGTAAAAAACCAAGCAGGCGTAAATCTTGTTTTGCAAATTCCCACAAGCTACTGTAACGAAATTTTTTATGTTCTCGCGCAAGATCTGGGACGGGGTAGGGTTCATACATAGAAAATTATTTACCTTGAGAATGCTTAACCTAAGGCAACATCTGCACGGGTAGAGAAACGATAACCCGTTCCACGTACAGTTTGTACGTAGCGATCGGCGCCATATGGTTCGAGCACTTTACGTAAGCGGCGGATGTGTACGTCAATCGTACGGTCTTCAATATACACGTTGCCACCCCAGACCTGATCGAGTAACTGGGCACGTGTATAAGCACGTTCAGGATGAGTCATAAAAAATGCCAATAATCGGTATTCTGTTGGACCCATTTCCAAAATATTATCACTAAAACTGACGCGTTGGCTCACTGGATCAAGAATTAATCCATTGGCATCAATGGTTTTTTCGCCACTCAGGGCATTGGCACGACGAAGTACTGCTTTGATACGAGAAACCAATTCACGAGTAGAGAATGGTTTGGTCATATAGTCATCTGCACCAGCATCAAGACCTTGAACTTTATGGTCTTCTTCACCGCGTGCTGTCAACATGATGACTGGAATTTCTGCCAAATTTTCATCACGTTTTAAGCGACGACATAAGTCTACACCGCTCACACCGCCAGGCATCATCCAATCGAGTAAAATCAAAGATGGTCGTTGGTCAACAATCATTTGATGGGCTTGTTTTGCATCTTCAGCTTGCAAGCATTGAAAGCCTGCCATATCCAATGAGGTATGAATCATTTCTCGAATCGGAAGTTCGTCATCGACGATTAATATATAGTCATCTTTCACAACGCAATATCCTATGTATGAACGGTGTACCGTCTTTTATTTATGACAGGCTTATTACAAAGATTAATTATGACAGTATCATTGCAAAAAGAAGATGTTGACGAATTTTTGCAAAAAAATGTGACAAATAATCGTCGATATGATGAATAATCCATGAAATTTTTAAATAAATCTTCCATTTTATGAAAAGAAATTTATTTAAATTGAAAATAAAAATGAGATATTTGACATTTTTGTGACGATTTGATGACAAAAATATTTAAGCTAACAATCTTATTGAGATGAAAATGAATCAATCAGCGATACAAATACAATTTCACATGCTGAGACAATTTCTTCAAGCGATTGTTTAAATCCACCCATGACCCAGCGAACCGCAATTTGAGTCACATAGCCATTTAAACCTGTGGCAACCAAGGAAATTTCTTGTTCACTGCGTTCAATATGCGGCATCATTAGGGTAACAAAGGAGTGAATTAATCGGTCAAAACGGCCCATCGTTTCATGGATTGTGGCATGATTATGCAGTTCTTGAACCAGCATGGCGTCAATATAAATAATACGCGCCACACGTGGATCATTTTTTAACATGGTAAAGATTGCAGTTAAGCCATCACGGATCATATTTTTAGGATCAGGTGCTGCTTGCATGACCCCTTGCATCACGGTTTGTTGTAATTGTTCAATCAGTTGTAGAAAGATGACTTGGAACAGTTCTTCACTTTTTTTGAAGGACTCATAAAAATAACGTTCAGTCAGTTTCGCTTCATTACAAATATCTTTAACGGTGACAGAAAAAAAACCATGCGTGCCGTAGGCTTCAATCCCTGCTTCGATCAACTTTTCTCGACGTGCAAGTTTTCGCTCAGATAAGGACATACCCTTAAATTGACGTTCTTTGACTGCTTTATTTATAGTTTTCTTTTCAGTTGAAAGTGGTTCATTCATTGTAAAAAATTACTCGTGTCATATTTGATTGTCACAAAGAAGCGCTTATTTTAGCAATAAAAGCTATTGAAACCTATTCTAGAATTTTTGTATAAAAAAACATCGGTTAAATCACAATATAATATTGACAATAATGATTGTCAAAATTATATTGAGCAAGTGAGCTGCACATCACTCTGAATGCTTTGTGCGGGTTTAAAAAAGGATAGACAATGAAAAATTTTAAAAACAAAGTCGCTGCAATTACTGGTGCTGGCTCTGGTATGGGACAACAACTTGCTATTTTATTGGCAAAAGCAGGTTGTCATTTATCCATTAGTGATGTGAATGAAAAAGGTTTATCTGAAACCGTTGAACTGGTCAAACCATATAATGTCCGTGTGACCTCAAAAAAAGTGAATGTTGCCAAAGTTGAAGAAATGCGAGCTTGGGCTGAGGATACTGTGCAAAATCATGGTTCTGTAAACATGATTTTTAACAATGCTGGTGTAGCTTTAGGATCTACCGTAGAAGGTGCATCTTATGACGAACTTGAATGGATTATGAATATCAATTTCTGGGGCGTTGTCTATGGAACAAAAGAATTTTTGCCTTATATCAAGAAAACAGGTGATGGACATATCATCAACATTTCGAGCTTATTTGGTTTAACGGCTCAGCCGACCCAGTCTGCATACAATGCATCTAAATTTGCGGTACGTGGTTTTACTGAATCATTACGTCAAGAATTAGACATTGAAAAGTGTGGCGTATCTGCTCTATGTGTTCATCCTGGCGGTATTCGTACCAATATTGCAAATGATGCGCGTATGAATGACAGCTTACGTTCTTTGGGGATGAACCCTGAGAAATCAGCAAAAGCATTTAATAAATTATTGCGTATGCCTCCAGAAGATGCTGCTCAACAAATGTTGGATGCTGTATTGAAAGACAAGCGCCGTTTACTTATTGGGAATGATGCAAAAACCTTAGATTTAATTCAGCGTATTTTACCGACTGGATATCAAAAAATTACAGGTTTTGCGACTAAGTTTAGTAAAAAGTTAGAACCAAAATAGTTGATTGATATTAAAAAACCGTCAAGCTGACGGTTTTTTTCATTTTAGACTTTGAGAAATAATGGGTTGAATAACAACTTAATATCCATTCGTTTAAATTAAGATCTCAATCGTTTTCTTTTTCCAGACAAATTGATAATAAAGACCTTGCATAAGACATAGACTGAAAAAGGTCAGGGCAAGCGCATACCAAATGCCTTGTAAACCAAACCATTGACTAAATAAGTAGGCACACGGAACTTCAATGAGCAGAATGGATAAAATATTAAAAATCATAGGCACAGTCACAGTTCCGCTGGCCCGCATGATCGAAGCAAAAATTGCACTTGCTCCAAAAAATATAATTGACCACAACACGATAAATAGTAATTGCTGACCCAACTCAATTACAGACGGATCTGTAATAAACAACGCCATCAAATATTTTGAACAAATATAGGCCAAGAGTACCAATGAACCTGTAATCACGATATTACTCAACAGCGCTGTTCGCGTCACTTTTGCCAGTAGTTCAGATTTCCCCGCACCAATAGCTTGAGCTGCGAAGATAGAACCAGCAATGGCAATCGACAAAGCAGGGAATTGGATATAGTTCAGGACTTGGTTGACTGCACCATATGCTGCTGTTGCGTGAGCGCCATGTTGATTGACCAGTCCAATCACCACCAGTCCTGCGACCGAGTTGGTCACCATTTGAATACCTGTCGGCACACCCAAGCGCAAGATACTGCGACTAAATTGAGGGTGATAGCGGATATGTTGGATTAACGCTGCATCAGGTCTTAAAGCATGATCTTTTTTATTCAAATAGACATAAAGGAAAACTAAAGTTGAAATAAAGCCTAGGCCACTGGCAATTGCTGGAGCAATAATGCCGAGCTTAGGTAGCCCAAAATAACCGCCAATCAACGCTGGAGTTACAATGACGCCAACAATGATCGTTAGACTTGAAGCCATCAATGGTGTGGTACTGTCACCCACACCACGTAAAATAGACGTATAGGTGATGTAGATGAATAGAAAAGGACTACTCATTAACATCCATTGAACATAGGGCAGGGCAAGATGCATGATTTTGGGATCTATCCCCAAAAGCAATAGAATCTGTTTGGCAAAAAACACCCCTAAAAAGGCAATGATTGATCCACCAATGAGGGTCATAAATAACAATGCGCCAACAATGGTACGCACTTTTTCGATATCTTTAGCACCCCAAGCTTGTCCAACTAGAACAGTCGCACCTGTAGATAGACCAATCACAAAAGCCAGCAATAAAAATAGGATCGGAAAAAATACTGAAATTGCGGCAATCGCTTCTACTCCCAGCATTTGCCCAACAAAAATGGTATTAATTGTTCCAGACAGGTTTTGCAGAATATTGGTTAGAATCAATGGACCAAGGAAGATTAAAAAAACCTTCCAGAATTTGGGTTGGTGAAGCATATCGGGACGAGCTGGCATCTTTTATTCTACTGTCTATTTCGAGTATCTTTATCTTATTGATAATATAACAAACGCTGAGGAAAAAGCCTGAGTATTTGAGTAACTCAGGCTTTAATTTTACAGAGATGATTTGTATGGGTTGGGATTAAATTTGGGTTAAAATTTCACAGGCCTGAATCAAAGTTTGCTCCTTTTTGGCAAAACAAAAACGCACTAAACGTAAATTTTCAGGGGCTTGCTTATAAAAAACAGAAACTGGAATCGCCACAATTTTATGTTCTTCCGCTAAGAATTTACACATATCGATATCATTTAAATCTGGGCGAATTTGGCTGTAATCAACATTTTGAAAGAATGTGCCTTGAGAGGGAATTAAACTGAATTTTGAATTCGCAATACCTGAAATAAACAGGTCACGTTTTTGCTGATAGAAGCTTGATAGATCGTCAATATGTTCAGGATGCTGTTGCATAAAATTGGCAAGCGCCATTTGTACGGGTGTTACCCCACAGAAGTTGGCAAATTGATAAATTTGACGGAATACTTTCATGAGCTCGGGTGTCGCAATGCAATAACCTGTTTTCCAACCTGTTACATGGAAAGTTTTACCAAAAGAACCGACCACAAAACTACGTTCTCTGAGTTCAGGAAATGACAATGCTGAATAATGTTTTTCGCCGTCATAAATCAAATGCTCATAGACTTCGTCTGAAAGCACAATAATATTTTTATCTTGGATTAATTCAATTAAATTTAGCCAGTCTTGTTTAGACCAAATCGCGCCAGTTGGATTGTGTGGGGTATTTACAATGACCATACGGGTTTTATCTGTAATTGCAGATTTGACTTGATTCCAATCCACAGAAAACTCAGGCGCATTGAGTGGAATATGAATGGCTTTACCACCGACCAATTGCACGCTCGGAGCATAGCTGTCATAGCTTGGATCAAAAATAATCACTTCATCACCACGATGAATTATGGCTTGTATTGCGCTAAAAATCCCGATCGTTGCCCCAGGAGTGATGGTGATTTCGGTGACTGGATCAAGTTGTAATTGATCACGTTTTAAAAACAGTTGAGCCAGTTGTTCTCTTAGGGCTAATAAACCATCACCTGCTGCGTATTGGTTAAAACCATCTAATGTAGCTTGGCTGAGTGCTTGTAGCAACGCTGGTGGTGCATCAAAGTCTGGAAAACCTTGTGACAGGTTAAGGGCGTTAAGACGATGTGCCATAGCGGTCATGATGCTAAAAATGGTGACACCTTGAGCAGGGAGTTTGGAGTGGATTTCGATCATGACCAGACTGATTTTATAAATGTATTAGTGGCAGTTTAGCAGGTCGTTTTAAGGAGCTGAATAGGATTAAGTAATCTATTGGTTAGGGGGAGAGGTGCTGTAGGAATTTAAGATAGAGAAATTAGATTTGAGAGGGGTAATATGTTGTTACAGAGTATGTTGGGTGAAGTTCATTAAAGCGATGTTGTTCTAGAGTCAAAGTAAGTTGACTTGCGGTAGGATCCTGACTATAACTTATTTATAATAATTTTAGCGATACTACAATAATGGAAAATAAATCAATCACATATAAAACTTTATGGGTCTTTGCACTCATTCTAAGTTTAGGATTCATTATCTCGGCAAGTGTCTTGGGCTATGCACTTAAGCAGTTTAATGGAGAAAAAAATTCAATAGTCGTCAAAGGGTTGGCTGAAAAACCCATACAAGCGGATTTAGCACGCTGGGAAATTCATCTGCAAACCAGTCATGCTTCAGACAGTGTTTCAGCCGCCTATCAATTGTTGGATCAAGAAATAAAAGCGTTACAAGATTTCTTTGTTGAGCGTGGATTTAAGGCAACAGAAATGAAATTGGGTAATAAAAGCTCTCAACCCTATTATGAGGAAGTTAATCAGGGAGATGGGAAAGTTACCCGTGAGTTTAGAGGTTATACTGCAATGCAGTCGTTGGTGATTGATAGTCGTGATATTCAAAAGATTGAAAAAGCAGCAAAAGATGCTTATTTATTAGATGAAAAAGGCATATCCATCGAGCAGAAACCGCAGTATTTAGTGTCAAATCTAGAAGAAATAAAAATGTCATTGATCGCCAATGCAACTAAAAATGCGCATAGTCGCGCCAATGAGTTTGCAAAGGTCGGAGGGGTAAAAGTCGGTGCGATGCGTTCTGCAAGTCAGGGAGCGTTTTATATTTTACCTGAAAGTGGTTCTGATGATGATAGCGATTATGGCGGTGCTTATGACAAAGCCACCATTAATAAAATTGCGCGTGTTGTCGTGACCATCAATTATGCGATTGATTGATACAGTTGATAAAAAGTCCAGTGCTAAAAAATGGGAGCTAGACTCCCATTTTTTTATGATTTAAATATGATTCATCACGATTAGCCAAATACCTAAGATAGAATCCATTTTATTGTATTCTTAAATCGCAAAATCAATCACAGCACGAATCACACCTAAACTTAGACCAATAAATGCGCCTACTACAACACCATTGACACGGATCATATGTAAATCACCACCTACCTCATTTTCAATCTTGGCGATCATTTCGGTAGAGTCCCATTCATGGATACGTTGACTAATAAATTTAATCACTTTCTCACTATATTGGTCACTTAAATTGATGGCAATTCCGCTGATTCGATCATTCAATAATTCTCGTACAGACTGATTTTGCATCAAGTTTTCACCAAGCTGTTGAATGGCGATACGTAAATTCATGGCAATACCCGAGTCTGCTTTAAGCAAGTCAGATTTAACCGCATCACATAAAATCACCACGGCACCAGTAATAAAGTTGAGTACTGGTTCGCTGTCTAAAAGAGCATTCTTGGTTTCATTTAAACTTATGCTGGCATGACTATTGTTATCCGCCAATTGCAACATAAGCTCATGTGCAGCTTCTTCAATTTTTTGACGAATAGGATGCTCGTGATCAGCAAGCATGGATTCCACTTTTTCAATCACTGAATCAATGGTCCGTTGCTCAACATCAATCCCAATCCAGCTGGCACCTTTAGCAAGACGGGAAACACCAAGCTCTTTAAACATAGTTTGAGTGATTTCACGGGTTTTTTCAGGATGGGTCATCATCCATTCATGGGCAATATCCAGTCCACGTTGTAATACATCTTGATGAAAATCATTTTCTAAAACTGCGCGCAACATTTCACTTGCCAATTGGTTCATTCGAGTATTTCGAACCCATTGAACACTGTTGTTTTGAATAAAGCGTCCAATTTGGTCTTGCCCCACAAATTCAAAAATTTTCGGAACCGTTTGCTGAATTACGTCCACCACTTGACCGTTATTTTTAGGATTGGCCAGCCATTGACCGACAGCAAAACTAAGATCAATACTTTTTAAACTACGTTCAACAATTTGTGGAGATAGAAAATTCTCTTGGACAAATTTACCCATCGATTCCGCAATACGTGCTTTATTACGTGGAATGATTTCGGTGTGATCTTTTAGAAATTTAGGAATGGGAATTTTCCCAAAGGGATTACGGAACAATACGGTAATCGCATACCAATCGGCTAAGCCACCGACCACGCCAGCTTCAGCGCCCAGCATGAGAATATGAATAAACCAAGCGTACTCAGGCATCAGTTTGGCGGAAATGATCAAAGCAAACCATGCGACAACAGCCACCACCAAGGCGATGGTCGCAAAGCGTTTGCTTCGATCTAAGTTTGGAATTTCATTAAGAACTTCACTTTGTTCAATTCCGCTCATTCATTTTCCTAAATAGATTTCTGCATTTTTATTTCGTTGATGTTACCGCATCAGGCTGTGGTTGCAGTACTTGTCCTGTCGGACTAACACCATATTTTTGTCCTAAAGATTGCAAAATCAGACGAGCGTCAAATGCATCATTCGGCGATGATTTTTTATCTTTATAACATTCTATCGTATAGGAAATTTGAACAGGGTCAATGGTCACGACTTGTGGCATATCATAAAATGGGTCATTCCAGAACACAGGATGACGACGATAGCCCCAGCCATATGGATAGTAGTTTGATGACGGATAAACTACTGCTTTACGAGGCGGTTGCTGAGTTCGATTGCTTGGGTCATCTAAAACCTTGAAGTAAGTAAATCCATTTAAAAGCGTTGTTTGTGCAGCTTTGACAAGATTAATTTCTTCAGCTGTTCCAAAACTCATATTGCTATTACCTTGGAAACTGATGCGATAGCTATGATCATTGAGAGGTACCGTGGTGTATTGTCCAAGCTGGTCAAAGGTACGCGGTTTGCTAGGGGTCGTTGCACAACCTGTGAAGGTGAGTGCCACCGCAATAACCAGACCAATGAGTACTTTGTTCATGTGTCTCTCCTTTCCATTCTTCTGGATGGAATTTAATGAATTTTTAATCCTCTGTATATTGTTCTAAATTGATGGACTGACAATGAATTTCAAGAAGAATTTTGTTAATTCAAGATGATATCGATCAGGGAAAATGGTGGTTCACATAAAGTTTAAACAGTAAGCCCAGTATTATGCGTATTTGATCCATAATAAAAATGGACCTTGTTTATAGAGAAATTAATGAGTATTCAAATCAAAGGCTATATTGCAACAAGCGCAGATGGCTATATTGCAACACTAGATGGTTCTGTAGATTTTTTAGCGCCATTTCAAAGTATTGATTGTGGATATGATGATTTTATCCAAGATATCGATATTGTGATTATGGGGCGTAAAACCTATGAAGTGATTTGTTCTTTTGGTGAGGCGTGGCCTTATCCAGACCAGAAAGGATTTATCGTCACTTCTAATCCTGATTTAGCTTTAACTCATGCCTCGCTTTCGCGGTGGAACTTAGGTGTGGATGAACTTGTTGAGCACCTTAAACAGAATTATAACGGTAATGTCTGGATTGTCGGTGGAACACAATTGCAGAATACCTTTATTGAACAGAAGCTACTCAATACCTTAGAAGTTTTTATCATGCCTGTTCTTCTTGGAAAGGGCATACCGCTCTTTCCAAGTTTTGACTCGCGTGAACAGCAGTTAAAGTCCATACATGCTGAAATGATTGAAAATACCATTATTAAACACAGCTATGTTTTCTAAAAGTTGATGATTGTTGTGGGTCATTATGATTTAGATAAGGTACTAAAACAGATTATGCAAAATATTTCTGCATAAGCTGTTTAGATGAAAATGAATAGGATTAAAAATGACTATTTGGCTGTTTTAAAAATTCAATTTCTTCTACCGTTGAGCTTCGCCCTAAAATTTGATTACGGTGAGGATAACGCCCAAAACGATCAATAATCACTTTATGCTTTTTCTCAAAATCTAGATTGAGTGGATTGCCCAACTCTTCAAAAAGTTGTAAAGCTTGGATATGGATAATTTTTGATTCACTGTGCATAAATGGCATATACAGGAATGAACGCTGTTCAGGGCTTAATTGCTGATCTAAATTTAGCTGAATGGCTTCTTGTGATAACGCAAGTGCCAAGGCATCTTGTGCAAAAGATTCAGCATGATCTCTATACAAATTACGCGAGAATTGATCCAAAACAATAATTTCAGCCAAGCGACCTTCTGCTGTGGCGCGCCAAGTCCATAGTTCACAATGTTTGGCTTGATCCAAGGTATGTGCAAATCGCTGGTGCAAAGTTTGATCGAATGCGTCACTTTTAGCGAACCAAAATGGCTGAGTTTCTTCACTAAACCAAAAATCGATAATTTCTTGATAATTCATAGTAGTTACAATTCTTTAGTGATGATTTTTCTATAAAATCACAAATTTTAAATGTCTTGTAGAGGTAGTTTGTGTTAAAAACTTTTCCGAAATAAAATGAATAATTGATTTAAAACAACGATGCTTATACGTGTATATCGATAAATAACGTTATACTGCGGGCATCAAAACATTTTATTTTAAAAAATTCTTTAAGATAAGCGAGTAAGTATGAGTCAACCCGAAACGATTTCCCAATCATTAGTACCAAATTGGGTGGATTCTACCTTATTCAGAGGCATGTTACGTGGCATCGAACGTGAAAGCCTGCGTATGCAAAGTAATGGCTTTTTATCACAGGCTGATCATCCTCAGTCTTTAGGCTCAGCCCTAACACATCCGCATATCACCACAGATTATTCAGAAGCTTTGATGGAGTTTATTACACCTCCCAAAGAAAGCATTCCTGAAGCCTTAAACTTTTTAACAGATGTACATGCTGTTGTGCATCGTCATTTAGAAAATGGTGAAAAGTTGTGGACTTTGTCCATGCCATGTATGTTGGATGACAAAGAAGAAAATATTCGTTTGGCGCAATATGGCACATCTAATATTGGTCAATTTAAAACCTTATATCGTCATGGCCTAGGCATTCGTTATGGTCGCCGTATGCAGACAATCTCGGGTGTGCACTATAATGTATCTTTTCCAGATGCGTTATTTGAACAATTACAACAACACGAAAGCAATGAAGCACTTAAAGCATTAAGCCTGCAAGATTATCGCAGTCATCGTTATCTTGGGTTAATCCGTAACTTTATTCGTTTAACTCCTCTAGTGATGTATTTAGTAGGTGCAAGCCCTTCAGTCTGTAAATGCTTTATGACAGGGCGTGAACATCAATTGTTGCCTTTAATTAAAGGCACATTATTTCTACCTTATGCAACAGCATTGCGCATGGGGCGTTTTGGTTATCAAAATTCCGCACAAAAACAATTGGGTATTCATTACAACAATTTAGAAAGTTATGTGGCTGAATTACAAAAAGCGGTTAATTCCCCTTATGCACAGTTTAGTCATTTAGGTTTAAACGATGCCAATGGTAAGCCGATTCAAATTAATGATCACGTCTTACAAATTGAAAATGAATACTATAGCTTAGTACGTCCAAAACAAGTGCCACAAGAAGGGGAAACTCCTTCTCAGGCCTTGTCAAATCGTGGTATCGGCTATGTCGAATTACGCGCGGTAGATGTAAATCCATACAGTGCAATAGGTATTGATGAAGATACAGCAGGCTTCTTGGAAGTGGTTGCGTTGTATTGTTTACTGAAAGAAAGCCCTGATCTATGGGATGAAGAACAAGATATTATTGAGCAAAACCAAGCTGAAGTGGTCAATCGTGGTCGTGCACCAAATGCGAAAATCATTGATGCCGGTGTTGAATATCCATTACTTGAGTGGATTCAACAGCATGTCACCGCCATGCAACCCCTTGCAGATTTATTAAATCAATCCTATTCAACGGATTTATATCGCCAAGCGATGATAGTGATGCAAACACGTATTGATGATGTGGATGAAACACTATCTGCGCATGTGATTGCCGATACTGTAGAGCAAGGTGGCACATGGAATTTTGGTGGCTATATGGCCAATCAGCATATCCAAAGTTACGAACAACATGTATTAAGTCCAGAAACTTTAGCGTATTTTGAGGGGCTTACTCGAACATCTCTCGCAGAACAACAGCAACTTGAACAAAATACAAGTATAAGTTTCGAGGATTATCTGAGTAAATTTAGATAAAGCATTGATTAGATAATGAGGAAGTTCCATGCAATGGCGTAGTTATCGCTTCGTAAGTGGTCTTTTATTTTTGGCAAGTGTGATTGGTATGTCATTTGCGCTCTATTTAGAGCATGTACAAGGGCTTGAGCCATGTCCATTATGCGTATTTCAACGTATTGGATTGATTGGCCTAGGGCTAATTTCACTGATTGCCTTTTTGCATAACCCAAAAACAAATGTATTTAAACGCATTTATAGCTTCTTGGGTTTCGCTGCAATTTCTTGGTCAGTTGGTGTTGCCGCTCGCCACGTGTGGCTACAGAACTTACCTAAAGATCAGGTTCCAAGTTGTGGGCCAGGTCTAGACTATTGGGTAAATACATTGCCTTTAAAAGCGGTGTTTGAAAATGTCCTTAAGGGTTCTGGCGAATGTGCTATGGTCGATTGGACTTTTTTAGGACAATCTTTACCCGTTTGGTCATTATTGTTTTTTAGTGTATTGGCATTGATCAGTCTGTGGCAGTTGTTTAGAAAGTACTAATTTAAAACATCAAGAGCCAGTCTAAACTGGCCTTTTTTTCAAATAAACTTCATTGATGTATAAATCAAGAAAAATCATAAATCATAAAATAAATTTAGCTGGGATCAGCATACTAGTCTGCTTGTCAACGGCACAAGTCTCTGCAAAGCTAATCACTGTGATCAGTAAAGATGTGTCTTGTCAGTTTAAATCTGAATTTGATGACACTATCCCAGCCGACATTTCCTATATAAAATTGGGTGCTCAGCCATTTAAAAAATTTATTGTCGATCCAGATTATTTTTCAAGTCGAATTGAAGACTGTCAGTTGCATGGTGGCAGATACTACGTATTGTCCGTATCACAGAGCCATCCTGCTAGAACGCTTGCCCAGTCGCTCATTGAGGTGACGCAATTTGATTTAACAGGTAAAAAACTTAGCCAAAAGAATTATAATAAAGCTTGGACTTGTGAATTAAAACAAGGCTTTATTGCAAAAAATCAAGGCTTAATGATCGATACACAATGTGCAGAAAAATCAAACTTTGATGAATATGGTGACATGATTGATCCTCATCAGAACAAGTCTTATCAAATTGAAGTGAAATAGCAGAAAAAAGCGGATTGAAGATCTGCTTTTTTACGATTAGGTTTCAACAATCCCTTGCATACTTTCTAATTTAATCAAATATTTGCGAATTTGTTCTTCCGCCAGCTCATCATGGTGCGGATAAAACCATTTGGCAATTTGTTCCGAAACCAAAGGATGATATTGAATCTCAAGATGGTTTAAGCCATAAAACACAGCTTTATGCGATTCAGGTAATTTTAACTGGAAACGTGGGTTCGGATGTTCACCCAAGGCACTTTTAACACTGACCAGATAGTCGCCAATCACTTTTAAGGTGCGGTTTTTGCGGTTTTCAAATTCTAAGGTACCTGCAATTAAAAAGGTATTGATATGAGAGGGTAGCGGAGCGGGTTTACGGTTGTCATCCATCAACCCAATACGAGCATTGTTATGCTCCCAGTCATCATCTCGAACACTTCCATAGCGCAAGTCTAAGATGCCATTACTGCGGATATTGACGATATGACTGATCATTTTAACAATAGGAAAATTACCCACTTTCTCTTGCATGGCAAATCCGAAACGTTCTAATAACGCACCATGATGCGGAGAACCAATACAAACTAGATTCTCTACCATGTGGAACCACTGGTGCATGTTTTGTTTGCCATAGAACAGCGCACTGCGAGAAACCAAGCCACCCATACTGTGTCCAATTAAATCAATACTGGTAATGCGAGGGTTACGTTTTACTAAGTCTTCTAAAAGATTTGCTAATGAACGTCCATTGGCTGAAATTCTGCGCCCAGTATTGTAGTGAAAATACAACATGGTGTTGTGATCACGCTGGGCCAATAGTTTCTCACCAATACCGCCATTGTTACGGTTGGTCCAATCTTGATAATTCATACATAAACCATGTGAGAAAATCACTACACGTCCAGCCAAATCACCTTGCTGTAATGCACCATAATGATCATAGAGTACAGGTGAGAGTGCCAGAGGATTATGGCTCGCTAACAAATAATCGCCCAATACCCCATTTAAAGCACTGACTAAAAAAGTCATATGGGAGGTCAAAGGCTTATCATGCAAATTTGGAAAACGTTCAATGGTTTTACGTAAAATTGGAGCAAGCAGATGGCTACCATAATTTTGCAACGCGTGATAACCAAATTGATAGAATTTATCGACAATTGGACGTGACTGAAATCGTTTGGCTTTTTGTTTACTTAAGCCAAAAATACTCAGCAACATTTCGCGTTGAATCGACTGGATGAAGTCTTGAACCATGCCACTGAGTGGCGTACTCACTAACTGCGCTAAACCTTCTAATACGTCGGCCTGACTTGGAGGCGAGCGATCCCACTTACAATAGGTTTCGTGTAAAGGGGTTAAGCTTGGCATTGTTATTTCCTCATCCATATTGATCTGGAACAAAGACTTTATTTTTGCTGTAGATCAATGTATAAATCCCTAGGCAATCATCTTATCTTGTTCATCCTGAACGCTATTTAAAATACCGATAATTGCGATTATGTTTTAGTTTTTTGTCGGACAATATCACGACATATACAAATTAAAACAATAATGTGATTCAAATCACATTAAAAACTAAAACATTGGTGGTAAAAAAGCAAACTATTTTCAATGAATATTATTTATTTACATGGTTTTAAAAGTAGTCCTTTATCAATAAAAGGGCAACAATTAGATGATTATTGTCGATGCTATTCATCGCATAGTGTGCATTTGCCTGATTTAAACCAACATCCGCAACTGGTTTTAGATCAAATTTCAGCGCTCATTGAAAAATTGCCTGATGTTGTACTGGTGGGGAGTAGCTTTGGTGGATTTTATGCGACACAATTGGTCGCAAAATATGGTGTGCCTGCTGTTTTAATTAATCCAGCTATGCGACCATGGCAATTGTTCAGTAACTTATTTGGAATTGAACAGATTCCCTATAAGATCAATGAAAAATGGACTTTAGATCGTTTACAACTTGACTACTTGGAAGCGATTGCCGTGCCATTTGTACAAGATGCAGACAAAATACTGGTCTTATTGCAACAAGGTGATGAAGTTTTAGATTATCGTGACGCTGAACGGTATTATAGTGCAGCTCCACACACATCATTAATCATGACAGAAATGCATGGTAATCATGCGATGGAAGATTTTGCAGATAAAATACCCATGATTCTGGAATTTTTATCATACTCCGTAAAATAAAAGGAAAAAACTCAACGTGTCTCAATATACGGCCCAATCACTTGAAGTATTATCTGGTCTAGATCCTGTACGTCGCCGTCCAGGTATGTATACCGATACCACTCGTCCAAACCATTTGGCGCAAGAAGTAATTGATAATGCTGTCGATGAGGCACTTGCAGGACATGCCAATAAAATTACGGTCACAGTATATAAAGATGGTTCGTTGTCGGTCGAAGACAATGGGCGTGGTATGCCCGTCGATATTCACCCTGAATATGGACAAAGCGGGATTGAAATTATCCTAACGAAATTACATGCTGGCGGTAAATTTAGCACTGATAACTATCAGTTTTCGGGCGGTTTGCATGGTGTAGGGATTTCAGTGGTCAATGCCTTGTCTGATCGTGTTGAGGTTGAAGTTCAACGCCACGGCAATCTTTATAAAATGGCGTTTGAACATGGTGAACCTGTTGCGCCTTTAGAGGTTTTAGAAGGCAAAGCGCCAAAACGTGCTACGGGGACAACAGTACATTTTTGGCCAGAAGCAAAATATTTTGACTCACCTAAATTTGCTTTAAAAGCGTTAAAACATAATCTCAAAGCCAAAGCTGTATTGGCTGCTGGTCTACAAATTAATTATATTGATCAGATTAATGACGAAAAAATTGAATGGCAGTTTGAAAATGGTCTCGTCGACTATTTGATGGATGAATTACAAGATCGTGAAATCATTCCAGATCCTGCCTTTGTCGCAACGGGTGAAGCTGAACGCGCCAGCGCTGAGTTTGCAATTTGCTGGAATGCTGAGGGTGGTGAACAAATTCAGGAAAGTTATGTGAATTTGATCCCAACGGCACAAGGGGGAACCCATGTAAACGGGTTACGCTCAGGTGTTACTGATGCGATGCGTGAGTTTTGTGAGTTACGTAACTTGTTGCCACGTAATCTGAAATTATCTGCTGAAGATGTGTGGGACGGGGTCAATTATATCCTGTCGCTTAAATTCCAAGAGCCACAATTCTCAGGACAAACCAAAGAACGTCTTTCAAGCCGAGAAGCATCCAACATTGTTTTAAATATTGCCAAAGATGCTTTTGCGCTTTGGTTGAATCAGAACTCTGAAGTGGCCATGCAATTGGCTGAGATTGTGATTGCGAAAGCGGGTCGCCGTTTAAAAGCAGCGAAAAAAGTTGAACGTAAAAAGATTGTTGCTGGTCCAACCTTGCCCGGAAAACTATCAGATTGTGTGGGTCATACCCTTGAAGAATCAGAACTGTTTATTGTCGAAGGTGACTCTGCCGGTGGTTCCGCAAAACAAGCCCGTGATAAAAACTTCCAAGCGATCATGCCGATTCGTGGGAAAATTTTAAATACTTGGGAAGTGTCTTCTGACGAGGTGTTGGCCTCTCAAGAAGTGCATAATATTGCGATTGCAATCGGTGTAGATCCGGGCAGTGATGATCTTTCCGAATTACGTTATGGCAAAATTTGTATCCTTGCCGATGCCGATTCAGATGGTTTACATATCGCGACCTTGCTGTGTGCACTCTTCGTCAAGCATTTCCCTGCAATGGTCGATGCTGGACACCTTTATGTTGCAATGCCACCATTGTTCCGTATCGATGATGCCAAAGATGTTTACTACGCGCTTGATAACGAAGAGTTAGAAGCTATCTTAAAGAGAGTTAAATCTAAAAACCCGCAAATTACTCGATTTAAAGGTTTGGGTGAAATGAACGCCAGTCAATTGCGTGAAACCACCTTAGATCCGAATACACGCCGTTTGGTGCAATTGGATTTGGACGACACGCATCACACAACAGGTTTACTGGATAAATTACTTGCCAAAAAAAGGTCAGGTGATCGTAAAGACTGGTTAGAGCAAAAAGGAAACTTAGCTGATTTGAGTGTTTGATTATCGAACTCATTCATATTTGAAAAATGATGCCTCAGTGCATCATTTTTTTGATACCTCTTAAATATCGCATTGATTGATGTAAACAGAATTATATTCTTCGTAAAACAAAATATTTCTGTATAGCCTTTCTATTTTTTCTCCTATTCTTTTACCTCTGCTCCATCCATCTCAGGGATTGGATTATTCCGTCAAAATCGTTTGGTGCTGTAAAGCAAAATTCATTAAGAAAGCTTAAAAATTTAATTTTGGGTCAATTTTTTGCACCCTCATTGCTCATTTTAAATAAAAAAAATCGCACTTAATTTGACCAGTATGACTTTTAATCTCGCACTTTCACCTGATCAACACTCGCACTATTGAGTCGTTGAAAGGCATTTAATGCTTATCAATGCACGTCCGATTTATATAAAAATAAGAGTGACTAATATTTTGATTTTATTATTTTTTATCAGGAAATATATTCAACGATAAAAGCACAAATTCTCCACTTGGCATAAAAATTGAATTAAGCCTGTCAGGTAAAAGCAAAATCGCGCATTCAAAAATGCACCAAAAGGTTTGGAGAGAAAAAGATGATGTTCCAACAAAAAATGTTTTCAAAAACACTTCTCGCTGTGGCAATGATGGGGAGCATTGCGCTGACAGCTTGCTCAAAACCAGCAGATAAAACGGAAGCGAAACCCGCAACAGAAAATAAATCGGCAACTGCAACAAGCGGTGACACAATTAAAGTGGGCATCTTGCATTCATTGTCTGGAACAATGGCTATCTCTGAAACGTCGCTTAAAGATACGGCACTTATGGCAATCAATGAAATTAATGCCAAAGGTGGGGTGATGGGGAAAAAGCTTGAGCCTGTTGTCGTCGATCCTGCATCAGACTGGCCATTATTTGCTGAAAAAGCCCGCCAGTTGATTACTCAGGACAAAGTCGCTGTCATTTTTGGCTGTTGGACTTCAGTTTCACGTAAATCAGTGTTACCAGTTGTAGAGGAGCTCAATGGTCTGTTGTTCTATCCAGTGCAATACGAAGGTCAAGAACAGTCTAAGAATATTTTCTATACAGGTGCAGCACCCAATCAACAAGCGATTCCTGCTGTTGAATACTTAATGGGCGAAGAGGGAGGTAAGGCACAACGTTTTGTCTTATTAGGTACCGACTACGTCTATCCACGAACCACCAACAAAATTTTACGTGCATTTTTAAAGTCTAAAGGCGTTGCCGATGCAGACATCATGGAAGAATACACGCCGTTTGGACACAGTAATTATCAAACCATTGTCGGCAATATTAAGAAATTCGCTGCGGGTAAAAAGACCGCAGTTATTTCCACCATCAATGGCGATTCTAACGTACCGTTCTATCGTGAATTAGGTAACCAAGGCATAAAAGCTTCGGATATTCCTGTGATGGCCTTTTCAGTCGGTGAAGAAGAATTACGCGGGATTGACACCAAACCATTGGTCGGGCATTTGGCATCTTGGAACTACTTCATGTCTGTGAAGAATCCAGTGAATACCGAATTCGTCAATAAGATGAAGCAATACGCAGTTGAATATAAGCTTCCCAATGCCAGTAAATTGGTGACCAATGATCCAATGGAAGCCACCTACGTGGGTATCAATATGTGGAAACAAGCCGTTGAAAAAGCGGGAACAACGGATGTAGATAAAGTCCGTGAAGCAATGGCAGGTCAAAGCTTTAAAGCACCGTCAGGCTATACCTTAAGTATGGATGCTACTAATCATCACTTACATAAGCCTGTAATGATCGGTCAAATTCGTGGTGATGGGCAATTTGATGTGGTTTACAAGAGCCCTCAACCGATCAAAGCGGAACCATGGAGCCCGTACATTCCTAAATAAAGACTTTACGACCCCAAAAGCCTGCTACATGCGTAGTGGGCTTAACTGATGACTAAACTTTAAAGGTCATTGTATTTAAACAAAAATAGGGGGAGTTGCACATGTCACTTAGACTGAAACTCGCAGCACTTTTTTTTACGATTTCTCAATTATTTCTTATTCAACAGATTTTTGCTGAATCTGAGCATAGCGCGCAATCGTCATCTGCTCAGGCAGTGGTAAGTCATGATGATGCCATTCAAAAATTTGTACGTGCAGATTTCTCAAACCGAAGAGCGATGTTGAATCAATGGCCGGCAAGTATTGACGAGCTTGATAAGTTGGTGGCTTATGTCGAAAACGACGAGCTTTATACCGACAGTTCAGGCAATACCTACATTATGAAAGCTGGAGACAAGCTGTTCAGTTATCCAGATGAACAGGCAATTACTGATTGGCCAGGTGATTTAAATCAAGTGACGTTGGTCAACACCTTGCACAAAGCCTTGAACTTTGGTCAGGCGAAGATCAAGTTACAGTCCCAAGATGCATCACAGCGATTGGCTGCGATTGATATCTTGGAGAACAATTTAGATGAGTTGGATATCAAAGCCATCAACCAACTTTATCTCAATGAAAAAAATAATAAAGTGAAGGCTCGTTTAGCCCAGTTAAAAGCACGAATTGATTTTAATAGTCCAGATACACTCACCAAAATTCAAGCGGTCAAAACGCTAAAAGATTCTAGTCGCCCTGATGTTTTGGCGATCATCGAACAAGCGCTAACACAGCCACACTTAAATCCAGAATTAAAGGCTGCATTGGTCAGTGCGCAAAGTAGTATTAAAACCCGAATTCAAGCAAGTGAATGGACAGGACATGTTTTTTCAGGCTTAAGTACTGCAAGTATTCTTTTGCTTGCAGCATTAGGACTGGCGATTACATATGGCTTACTGGGGGTGATCAATATGGCGCATGGCGAGTTGATCATGATCGGTGCTTATACCACTTATGTGGTGCAAAGTTTCTTTAAAATCCATTTGGGTGCTTATGTCGACTGGTACCTGATTGCAGCAATTCCAGCAGCATTTTTAGTCAGTGCTTTAATTGGTATGCTGATAGAACGAACCGTGATTCGTCCCTTATACGGCCGTCAGTTAGAAACCTTGTTGGCGACCTTTGGTGTCAGCCTTATTTTGATGCAATTGGTACGGATGATCTTTGGTGCACAGAATGTTGAAGTATCAAATATTTCATGGCTTTCAGGTGGAATTTCACTTACACCTAGTTTGATGCTGCCCTATAACCGTATTGCCATTATCGTCTTCACCATCACTGTATTACTTTTACTGGTTTATCTACTCAATAAAACCCGATTCGGTTTATTCGTCCGTGCAGTCACGCAAAACCGTCAGATGGCACGTGCTGTAGGTATTCGTTCTGCACGAATTGATATGATGGCCTTTGGACTGGGTTCAGGACTTGCAGGGCTGGCAGGCTGTGCCTTGGCACAAGTCGGTAATGTCGGACCTGACCTAGGGCAAAACTATATTATTGATGCTTTCCTTGTGGTTGTAGTGGGTGGTGTTGGTCAAGTTTGGGGCGCAGTGCTTGCCGCATTAGGTTTAGGTGTGAGTGGAACAATACTCGAAATTGGTATGGGCGCAGTGCTCGCCAAAATTATTCTCTTGGTTCTTGTGATTCTGTTTATTCAAAAACGCCCACAAGGTTTATTCGCTATCAAAGGTCGTTTTGTGGAGTAAGCCTATGAAAATCACATCATTACTTTCAGATAAACCCTATAGTGCAATCGCCATAGCTGTATGTTTCGCTGTGATGCTGATTCTGCCGTGGTTTCATGTGTTGCCACAAGATTCAGCATTACACCTCTCAGCATATTGGGTGACTTTGATTGGCAAAATCATGTGTCTGGCCTTGGTTGCACTGGCTTTGGATCTGGTCTGGGGTTATGCCGGCATCCTGAGTTTAGGCCATGGATTATATTTTGCTTTGGGTGGTTATGCTTTTGGTATGTACCTGATGCGAGAGTCAGCAGGCGAGCAATTGCCTGACTTTATGCGTTTTCTCAGTTGGACTGAGTTACCTTGGTATTGGGTCGGAACCCAGCACTTCTTATGGGCTTTGGCTTTGGTGATTTTGGTACCAGGTGTGATTGCCTTTATCTTTGGATTCTTTGCCTTCCGTTCCAAAATTAAAGGTGTGTACTTTTCGATTATCACCCAAGCCATGACTTTTGCTGCTGCACTGTTGTTCTTCCGCAATGAAACAGGTTTTGGCGGGAACAATGGCTTTACTGGATTTAAAACCATTCTTGGGATGGATATTACCTCTGCTTCTATGCGAGCAACATTGTGTTTCCTTACTGCCTTAGTGTTGTTACTGAGTTTTATCGGCTTACGTAGTTTAATGAATAAGCCTTATGGTCGAGTGTTGGGGGCAATCCGTGATAGTGAAAACCGTTTGCAATATTTAGGCTATCGTACCCTGTGGTACAAACTGTCGGCATGGGTCCTTTCAGCGGTGATTGCCGGAATTGCAGGTGCATTGTATGTCCCACAAGCAGGCATCATTAATCCAAGCGAAATGAATCCTGTGAATTCGATTGAAATGGCGGTTTGGGTTGCAGCAGGTGGTCGTGGCACATTGATTGGTCCAATTCTAGGTGCAGGTCTGATCAATGGAGTTAAAACCTATTTTACCGTTGCATATCCTGAAATATGGTTATTGATCCTTGGTGCATTATTTATTGTTGTAACCATCTTCCTCCCTAAAGGGGTGATTGGATTGCTTGAGCGCTTTAAAAAGGAGGATCACTAATGTCAGAGCTATTGTCAGATTTGGGCTTAAATTCGCAACATGGTGGTCAAATCGGTGAGGGCTATGGTCGTCCTAAAGCTGAAGGTGCCGATTTCAGCCATGGTATTGCACTTTACTTAGAAAAAGTCAGTGTATGGTTTGATTCTTTCCGGGCTTTAAATGATTTGTCTCTTTACATTGAAGAAGGGGAGTTGCGCTGCATTATTGGACCAAATGGTGCGGGAAAAACCACATTGATGGATGTCATCACCGGTAAAACACGCCCTACCGAAGGTTCTGCCTTTTTTGGTCAAAACTATGATCTTGCCAAAATGAGTACAGAGCAAATTGCAGAAGCGGGTATTGGTCGTAAGTTTCAGAAACCAACTGTATTTGAAAATTTTACCGTGATGGAAAATCTGCTCCTTGCTGCACCAAAAGACAAAACTGTGAAAAAAAGTTTTTTTAGCAAGTTAAGTCCCGATGCACAGTTGGCTTTGGATGAATCTTTGCAACAGATTCGTTTACAAGAGTTTATTCAAAAGCCTGCGGGATTGTTATCACATGGACAAAAGCAGTGGCTTGAAATTGGCATGCTGTTGATGCAACGACCTAAACTGATCTTGTTGGATGAGCCTGTAGCGGGAATGACCGATGCTGAAACTGAACGGACAGCAGAGTTATGTTTGGAATTAAAAAAGAATCATACCTTGGTTGTGGTCGAGCACGATATGAGCTTTATCGACACCATTAGTGAGAAAGTTACGGTTCTGGCACAAGGTGCCATTCTAGCCGAAGGAACTTTGGCGGAAGTACAAGCCAATGAAGATGTGATTGAAAAGTATTTAGGACGTTAAGGGGAGCAATATGCTAGAAATAAAAGACGTCAATCAATTTTATGGGGGCAGTCACATTCTCCGTGATGTGACTTTAACTGCGCCGATTGGTGAGTGTTCTGTGGTTTTGGGACGCAATGGTGTGGGTAAAACCACCTTATTAAAATGTTTGATGGGAATTTTACCGATTAAGTCTGGGCAAATCTTATTGGATGGCAAAGACATTGCTAAAATGAGCCCTGAACAGCGTGTACGCGCGGGTTTGGCCTATGTTCCTCAAGGGCGAGATATTTTCTCAACCCTGACTGTAGAGGAAAATATTTTGATCGGCATGGCGAAGTTTTCAGGCGCAAAAACCCGTAAAGTTCCTGAGCATTTATATGAAATTTTTCCAGTCCTTGAGGAAATGAAACATCGCCGTGGCGGTGATTTATCGGGTGGGCAGCAACAGCAATTAGCCATTGCACGTGCTTTAGCATCGGAGCCGAAAGTTTTGATTTTAGATGAGCCGACCGAAGGAATTCAGCCTTCGATTATTAAAGATATTGGTCGAGTGATTCGAAAATTGGCAGATGGTGGCGAAATGGCGATTGTACTGGTCGAGCAATTCTATGATTTTGCCGAGGAGCTGGCCGATAACTATACCGTGATGGCACGTGGTCAAGTGGTTGCACAAGGCATCGGTGAAGAAATGCCTGAAAAGGGGATTCGTGATTTAGTGGCAATTTAACAGAATCGTGAAAACATTTTGTTTACCTCCCTGAGTCAAGGGAGGTGTGGTTAAACCCTATATTATTGAGGCTCAACTTTCTGATAATAGCCTGTTGATGAAACATTCATCCCAAAGCCACAATCGGCTTGTTCATTTAATTCTTTCACTTTAATAAAATTGCCTAAAGAGGCGTTATAAGTGAAATTGATGTCAATTTGACAATTTTCAAAACGATAGCTTGCTTTCTTGGCATGAAGTGGCATTTCTGTTTCAAATTCGCCAATATTTGGACCATAGATGAGACTTCGAGCACCCATCCATAGACCAGTGAACTGAATGAGATATTTCTGATCACGTTTTTTAATGGTGATATTGTTCCATTCGCCAAAACCTGCATAACTGGCATATTCTCCTGTTAAGTCATTGTTTGGTTTTGGTGTTACTAACTTTTTTAAATTAAATTGACTGGTTTTTGTGGGTTTAATTTGAAACCACGCTCTTGCCCATAAGGGTTGATTGAGTTTGCTATACGTTAAACCCACATTATTATTGGCAATGTCGATGTCATTATCTGAAACCCGAATACCAGCCTCTTCTTCACCCACAGACTGACAAAAAGCACTCCAAGATGCTTGTCTTTGAAACTGATCAAGCGCTTTTTTATAGTTTTTCTGGTCGTAAAATTTTTGTCCCAATTTACGATATTGACTGAGTTTGGCACAACCCTGTTTTATATTTTGTTCATCGTAGTCAGCAGCATGGCTTGCTGTATTAAGTATCAATGCAAATGGTGCCAATAGACTGATTATAATTTTATTCATCGATATTCGCTCTGAAGTTCAGCAATATTGTTTATGGTTATACAACAAATTTTGAAAAAACGACAAAAAAATTTACGACGGATGCTGTATAAATACTGCTCTATTTTAATCAAAATTTAATTGCATCAACACCAAATCACGCCACTGCCCAAATTTTTGTCCGACTCGTGGCATATAACCTGTTTGTTTAAATCCGAGTTGTTGGTGTAGATAAATCGAACCAGTATTTTCGTGGTCAATTGCAGCAACCATAACGTGGATATTGTGCTGTTGAGCATGTTCAATCAATTTCAGCATTAAGCGTTTGCCGAGCCCTTGTCGAGTAAATTCTGGGTCGATATAAACAGAGTGCTCAACTGTATATAGATAACCATTGATTGCTCTAAAGCTTGCATAATCGGCATAACCTGCAATGGCTTGAGTCGCTGTTTCTTCTGCAACAAAAAGCGGAAATTGCTGTTGTTGTAATTCTATAAACCACTGTTGGTAATCTGCAAAAGTCTTTAATTGGCTGTTCCATGTTGCTAAACCTGTTGCAATTTCATGATTATAAATACGCATAATCTCAGTTAGGTCAGAAGCTTGAGCAGGGCGGATCTGAAAATTCATGGATACAGGTCAATGGAAAATTTATACGGGTATTCTAAAAAGATTTATTTTTAAGGGCAATAAAAAAAGCAAAACCGAAGTTTTGCTTTCTGATCAATGGATTTAGCTCAGTCTTAGAAATGATACTTGATTAAAGCGCTGACATTATTTTCGTCTTTGCCTGGAACACCGTATTTGTTGTGCCATACAGAGTGTTCAACACCAAGATATAGACGGGTATCTGGAGAAATGTGTTTACCCGCATTCCATTTCCATTGTGTCGTCCAGTTCAACTCGCTTGAGTGTGCAACTTGATCTTTTTCTGCAGTTGACCAATCAAGGAAACCGTCCACAAGGAATTCTTCAGATGCAATTTTAAATGGAATTCCATAGGTAAATGTCAATTGATAGTCATCTTCTTGGATTTCATTATTGGCACGGTAGAAATTTAATTGCGCATATTGAAAATAAGGAATGGCTAAATCAACACCAACACCGTATAGGTAGTTGTTCATGTCTTTACCACCTTCCCAAGTGGTTGCAATTAATACGTCTTTAATTGGGCCTAATTCAAGTTTTTTCCCAGAAACAGCACCTAAGCTAAGACGTGGAGAAACCTCAAAATAAGTATCCGACTGACCATCACTGTTGGTACGGTCAGCAAAGGCAAAGAAATCACCGTATTTAAGTTTGGCAGCATACTCAAAAGTGATAGTAGATTGTTTCTCATCTGGTGTTAGTTCATAGTTTTCACCATAAAGACCAGTAATACTAAAATCTTGCCAAACAGGCGCAGCTTGAGCCAAAGTTGCAGTTGAAGCGATTGCGCAGATAGCCGCAATTTGTGTAAGTTTCATGAATTCTTCCTTTCCCCCAAGAAAAGCGCTTCAAGAATACAGATTCTTAAATAAAAATAAAGCGAAAATTAGATGGAATGAAAATAAATATGTAAACATCAAGAGGTGAAATGTTTTAAAACGTGAGTCGCATATTTAAAGCAAAGATTTAAAATTTATATCCATTAAAAGTTTAAGAATTAAACATAGTTGATGTTTTTAGTCAGAATTAGTCATTAAAAAATCAATTAAATCATTTAATTATAAAGTAACGTAACAAGATGTCATTTTTCATATTCTTTTCATAAAAAAGTTAAAAATCTACTTGCATATTTTCCAATATGGCCTGATATTGAATGTATAAGAACACCTATCTGCAGATCGTTAAAAGTGTTCATCTTTGCAATAGAGGAGTTACGGTTCCAATTTATTGTAGGTGAAAAGCTGTCTTATACAGCAGGCGCAAAGTGTGCCGAAAATATAAGTTTTGCACTCGTTTTTTGATTAGAAAGAGGATGTTTTTTATGAATATAGAAATCCGTACAGATAAAAATATTAGAAATAGTGATCGTTTAATTACTTACGTACGCGATGAGCTAAATCAAGAATTCCAACGTCATAGCGAACGTATTACCCAGTTTTCAGTTCATATCAGTGATGAGAACGGTGACAAAGGTGGGGCGGATGATATCCAGTGTATGATTGAAGTCAAAGCAGCAGGTTTGAAGCCAGTCGTGGTAAAACATCGAGCGAAAAACATTGATCTTTCATTACACGGTGCGATAGATCGGGTAAAACGTAGCCTAGAGCACGTATTAGAAAAAATTGAAAATCCACGTGGTGGAAAACTAGAACTTGCTGATGCAGATGAAGCATGATCTGATAAAAAGCCCTTCGGGGCTTTTTTATGGTCTTCAATTTTATGGTTTTAAAACAGTCCTTGATTATCTTCTTTGTCATAAATGAACAATAAATGCCATTTATAAAATAAAAGCGACACGATTAAAATTTTTCAAAGCTATTTTAAAAATATTCGTCATAATGTTGTATAGGAATAGAATAGTGAGATCAAAATGTTATCAGCACAACAACAAGTCTTTATACAGGCTTTAGAAGATTTAGACCTTGCTCAAGTCAAACGTTTGCTTGCAGATGGATTTGATCCTAACTTTATGGAACCTGAAAAAGGACCTGCTGTTTCAATTTGGTCAGATGGATTGTTTAAATGGTGGGAAAAAATTTGTGATGCCTATGAAGCAGGTCATCCTTTAACGGCAGAACAAAAAGCACAAGACTTACAACCGCATTTAGATATTTTGGATGCTTTAATTAGTGCCAAAGCAAACTTTTATTTGTGGGACACTGAAGAGTGCTATGGTCCACTGTGGGATGCAGCAAGCGCAGCCTGTGTACCTGCAATTCATAAGCTTTTAGATCATAAGGTTGACCCGAACACCAAAGATGAAGAAGGGAAGACCATTTTATCTTCGATCAGTGATTTGTTCTTTGATTGTGAATTTGATCAAATAGATTGGTCTCAGGCTTTACCTGAAGAGAAAGAATCTTTAGAGTTACTACGTAGTCGCGGTGCGAAAATGTCCAAAGAATTATCGTAAATTTTGAGTCTTGATATGGCAATTTTAAATAGAATCACATTAGCCCTTGCTTCGAGTCTAAGTATAAGCGCAATGGCAGCAGAATTTTCTTTTGATCGTCCTGGAACAGGTTTTGGAACAGGGATCACGCCTGTGGGACAATTGGCTTGGGAGCAAGGGCTACCAAGTGTGACCTACACGGAAACTAAAGTAGATGGCGCAAAAGCAAAAACTGTAACCCTCAATGGCGATATGCTTTTTCGTACAGGTTTAACCTCGAGTATGGAATTACAGTTAGGATGGCAAGGCCCAGCTTGGATGCAAACCAAATATAAAGGTATTAAAGAGGATGACTCTGGTTTAGGTGATGTTTCTATTGGGATTAAAAAAGCCATCGATTTAAAAGATGATAAATTATCAATGGCGATTTTGGCTCAAGCCTTGATCGCAACGGGTAATGATGGTTTTAGTGAAGAAGATGATATTTATAGCATCGGAACATCATTAGATTATCAGTATAACGATTTGGTCAATACTGGGATCACCATGAACTACGCTGTGCAAGATGGGCATTGGTCAGTGACTGCTGTACCTACTGTCGGTTATAAAATTGCAGGAAATCTTTCAGGATTCTCTGAGTTTGTTTATTCAAAAACAGAAAGCCAAGACTATAAGTATGGTCTAGGTTCTGGTTTAATCTATGCGGTCAATGAGCGTACTCAACTTGATGGAAGTGTGGGTGTAGATTTGGAAGGACGAGACCGTAGTTATAAAGCTGGTTTAGGTGTGGCATTCTTATTCTAATCAATTCAGTCTGGCACATTGTCAAGGAGTAGTAAATCTACTCCTTGACTTGTTTTAAAACCGCACATTTTTCTAAATGCTTTTAGAAAGGCTTTATCTTCTGTATGCTGAGTTCAAAATAAGCAATAAACACAGGAGTATTAAAATGTTAGAATTGTTTATTGGTGATAAAAATTATTCGACATGGTCAATGCGTACTTGGTTAGTGATTCAGCATTTTAATATTTCATTTACAGAGCACTTGATTCCTTTTGATCACTTTGACCTCGACAGCCAATTTAAACAAAGTATTTTAAAAATAAACCCAACTGGCAAAGTCCCAGCTTTAGTAGACGATGGCTTTTTAGTTTGGGATTCTTTGGCGATTTGTGAATATTTAGCAGAAAAGTTTCCTGAAAAACAATTGTGGCCTCAAGATGTAAAACAACGTGCACGCGCAAGATCGATGTCCGCTGAAATGCACAGTAGTTTTATGGCTTTGCGTAGTTGTTGTGATATGAATTTAGATGCTGATTTAAAGCATATTGGTGTACAGCTTTGGCAGGAAAATTTAAAACTACAGCAAGATGTAAAACGGATTGAACAATTATGGTCGGAGCGACCACACCCTGACAGTTTTTTATGTGCTGATGAGTTTACTATTGTCGATGCTTTTTATGCGCCAGTTGTAATGCGGTTTATGGGTTATGGCATTGCAGTATCAGCAAACAGTCAACGTTATATCGATAAGATATTAGCCGTCCCTGCTGTACAGCAATGGATAGCAGAAGCGCAAGCAGAATTTCGATTTGTAGCATGTGAAGAGCAATATCGTAGCCAAGTTTAATGTATTAAATACCAATTAAGCTATTTCATTGATTTGAGCACGGTAGAGCTGTACTTGATTGCGCCCAGACTGTTTGGCCCGATATAGCGCTTTGTCTGCCAGATGAATAATTTTACTGATATTTTCATCGTCACTGGAGGTGGAAATACCAAAACTGGCGGTCAGCTGAACATAATGATGATCAAGGGATTCAAGCACTTGGTTTTGAATCGCTACTCGACAGCGTTCAGCAAGTGCTTGAGCAATGTTTAAAGAGGTTTCAGGTAAGGCAATAATAAATTCTTCACCACCATAACGTGCCACAATATCAGAATGACGAATGTGAGAAGATAATAATTTGGCAACTTTACACAGTGCTTCATCACCAAAATGATGTCCATATAAGTCATTGATTTCTTTAAAATGATCAATATCAATCAAGATAATGGCATAATGAGTTTGCTTATTTTGGATTTCATTAAGCTTTTCATTAAAAAAACGACGATTATATAAATTGGTCAGTGGATCTGTTTCACTGAGTTTCTTGATTAATGACTCTCTATGTCGCCACTGAGACAGTAAAATTTCACATAAAATCAAACATACAATTAAAATAGGAATAATAAAGTACAGCATAGTCCCCACCCAGAACGAATTATCATGTCGTTTATTTTCCAACATATGTTCATTAAAAATTGGTGCATAAGGAATTATGCGCCAATATGTACTGAACATCATTGAAATATAGAACAACAGGGCAGTTGTAATTTGAAGATATATAATTTTTCTATTGAATAAAATTAAACCCACACCAGAGATGCAAACGAATGCAAAAACAGTGGCTGGACTATAGATACCCACCAAAAAACCATCTGCAAGCATTAAAATGATAAAAATACTGATGACAACATGGGGCAAGATAGTATTTGCCCATTTTTTATTTTGAAAGAAATAACAAAATGCGATAAGGGAAATAAGCAGTAGGATTGAACCTGCATTGACAACAAGTTGTGAACGAATCAAGGAGATATTGACCCATTGCCATGTTTCTGGATTCAGCAAAATAAAAATTTTCCAAGCAATCCAAGATAAATGAAGGGCAACGGTCAGGAACAGAATCAAGATACATTTATGTAAACTGCTCCAATTCATAATGATATTTGAATCTAATTGTTGTTTCAGCTTTTGCCAGTAAAGATTAAGTCTTATATTCGATTCCTCCATTCATAATTATTCCATGATTTTTAAGTGACTAGTCATTAAGTGCTGATTAATAATTTTTTAAATTATAGGGGTTAAAATTTATTAAAACAAAGAATTGTTATCATTTATTTGTTAATAATCTGGTATTTTATTATGAACTTGAATTAAATAATACTGTAAATAATTTTTAATTATGTAAGTGTTTTAAGATAAGATTCCTGTGTCATCATAACCAGGCTTACGATTTATTTTCGCAATATATAATGCTTGATCTGCTTGTTGTAATACCGTATTACTCATTGTATCCTGTTTAGAAACTGATACGCCATAACTTGTTTGAAGTGAAATGATTTTGCTATTGATCTTTAAATCATAATTATTAATTAAAAGAGATAGCCGATCTGCGATATGGTGTGCTTGATCTTGATTCACATCACTGAGAATTAAAATAAATTCGGATTCACTATAACGACCAACAAGGTCTGTCTCACGGATGTTTTGTAATAACTCTTGGGCAATTGCTGCTAAAGCCTTATGAGCAATTTTAATGTTGTATTTATTTTTGATTTCACACAAATTATCAACACTGAGCAAAACGATACCAAAATTAGATTCGCTTTGTGGATGTAACTCTTTTAAATAAGTGTTAATTGCAAATTGGTTATAAATACCCGTATATGGATCAATTTCTAGATTATTAATCAATTGGTTTTTATGTATTAATTTGGCAATAAATGGGTGTTTCAATACTTGATTGAACAATGAATGAATTTTACGTCGTTTTTCTGAATAAATTTTATTACGCATAATCGAATCCATTCCGTACTTGGATTTTTATTGTATGATGCCTTAAATGTAGCAATTTATTGGCTTGAACTCAAATTAAAGTTTCAGTAAATACTTGAAGGATATATACATAATTTTGAAAAATGTGATTAACTTTGTAGTATAGTTTAAGAATATATTAGAATTTGTAAAACCCGATAAAAATGATCAGACAATACATATAGTTCGAATGACGGATATGCGATTATTTTAATAAATATACGATTTGTTTAAATTGATTATTTTATCTTTAAAAATGAACAACAGTTTGGTTTGTTAAATGATCTGTTGTTCATCATTGAGTAAATATCGAGGTTAGTCGCAGTCGATTTTATGAGCGAATTCAGCAATATCTGCTAAAGATTGCTTTGCCTCATCAAACCATGGACTAAACATTTGGAAATTATGCCACATTCCCGTGTACAACTTGTAATTGACTTTCACCCCAGCAGCTTTGGCTTTTTTTTCAAAACGTTGAGCATCAGATAAAAGAATTTCTTTAGAGCCGATTTGCACTAAAGTTGGCGGCAGTCCTTCAAAATCTCCGAAAATAGGCGAAAGAGGAGGTAGGGAGCGGTCCAAGTTTTTCGGTACGTAAAAGTCAATACCAGACTCAAGCGCTTCGATAGAAAGCAAAGCATCATGCTTCTGATTATAACGTAAAGACTCACCTGTTAAAGTTAGGTCTAAGAAAGGGGACATAAGAATTAAAGCGCTAGGAAGTTGTTGTTTATTTTCTTCCTTAATTCGTAATGCAAGTGCTAAAGCCAAATTTGCACCGCAAGAATCACCTGAAACAATGATGTCCTTAGGTTGCACACCTTGATCTAAAAGTTGTTGATAAATATCATAAATCGCATCACCTGCTTCAGGAAACTTACTTTCCGGTGCGAGCGGATAATCTACATGTAAAACTTGCATCTGAGTGCGTGCAGCAACTTCAGATAAAAAAGCTCGATGGGTTTTAATTGAGCCTACAAAAAACGCTCCACCATGGATATGAAAAATCATTTGGGTTGTATGCGCTTGAGGTTTAATTTCTTCTGCCCGAATCCCTGCAATGCGTAAAGAACGGATCTGCACATCTTTACGCTGCGGAAAAACGCGTGAAAGTTGTTCTATTCCGAAACGTGCAGTTGTGGGCGGAAGATTGAAACGACTTGGAAATTTGAAGCTAGATTTAAGAATAGATTCTGTAATGTATTGTTTCAGAGCTGAGTTAATCTTCATGTTCCTTCCATATTGTTAAATTTGTGACTTTATTTTTGTTGATTCACCAACACTTGTTACAAGGGTACACTATATAGTCACATTCAAGAATTGCTAAATTGGTGTAAATTTTTAATACTATAAAGTGTCAATTAGACTAGGGAAAACAAAACAATGAAAAAAATTGTACTTGCATTAGGCTTATTATCAGCAACAGTTCTTGCAAATGCTGCAGATCCACTGAATGGAACTGTTTGGAAAACAATTGATGATACAACTAAGCAGCCAAAAGCAATTGTAAAGTTCACTGAACAAAAAAATGGAACATTGACGGCTGCAATTCAAAGTGTTTTAACGCCAGGTGAAGAAAACTCTTGTACTAAATGTGAGGGTGCATACCACAATAAATCATTGAAAGGTGTAACGATTGTCACTGGTTTAAAAAATGTCGGTGGAAAAAGCTATGATAATGGTACGATTCTAGATCCTAAAAATGGCAAAACCTATAAACTCAAAGGTGAGCTTGCTGGTAATCAGTTAAAGTTACGTGGTTATATGGGTATTTCTGCTTTAGGCCGCAATCAAACTTGGGTACGTGCAAACTAAGTATATTGATTCACCACAATAAAAAGCCTGATCTATTGATCAGGCTTTTTATTGCTCGATTATTTTTATGCTGTAAGTTTTAAAGCCTTAATTTTATCCTCATCAAAACCAACCACATATTGGCCATTTTGATTAATCATAGGGCGTTTGATTAGACTGGTATGTGTGGTAAGCGCTTGGATGAGTGCTTGTTCACTTGACAAAGCCAGTTGTTGTTCTTGTTCACTGAGTTTTTTCCACGTTGTGCCTTTTTTATTGAGCACAAGATCTTGCCCAATATGATCGAGCCATTGTTTAACGGTTTCTGCATCTATACCTTGTTTTTTATAATCATGAAACTCGTAACTCAGGCCAAGTTCAGTCAGTAAATCAAAAGCTTTTTTCATGGAGTTACAATTTTTGATTCCATAAATTTTCAACATGTCTTAACCTAATATTCAATTGTTTGATTTAACAGAAAGAGTAGCAAAATTGCCAATATATACAGTATAAGAATAGATAAAAATATTTAAAAGGTATGATTGTTGTCATCAGAATTTAACAATTTGTGCTTAATATTTTATTTAAGCGAGCAAGCAGACTGGCTGATTAAATGATTTAAGTCTAAAAAATAAAAAATTGAGACTAAACGAAATTAAAAAAGAGAAAACCCGCATCTAATCATCCTGATTATGCGGGTCTCATTACAACGTCCAATGTCACATCCTTGGAAAATAAATATTCAAAATACTTATTTCCTTTTCTTCCTACGGCGTCCTATCCTTTTGCTGTCATCCTGACAATGTCCCTGTGCCGTGCGTGTATAATGCGCTTGTTGATATGAAGAAAATATAAGATAACACGACAAAATTTGTAAGTTATTACCCTATAATCAGTGAACAGTTGTTCACAAAATTGCTCAATTCTTATTTAAAAACTAAGCAATTTTCTATTTAAATTTGATAATCAATAATCACAGGGGCATGGTCGCTATACCATTCATCTTTGTAGACCCAAGCATTGACTGTACGATCTTTCCAGTCAGGTGAGCATGCTTGATAATCAATTCGCCAACCGACATTTTTAGCACGTGCTTGTCCACGATTAGACCACCAAGAATATACTTCAGCTTCTTTACGCACTTCACGAAATGTATCGACATAGCCGAGTTCATCATAAATATGATCTAGCCAAGCACGCTCATGCGGTAAGCAACCTGAAGATTTTTGGTTGCCTGACCAGTTTTTAATATCGATTCGTTTATGCACAATATTATAATCGCCACATACAATGATCGACTTATCTTCATCACGCCATTGTTTTAAAATTTTTCGATATTCTTCTAAGAAGTGATCTTTACGGGCTTGTGCTTCATCACCTGATGAACCTGAAGGTAAATATAGTGAGCAGATGTGCACAGGTTTGGCTAAACCGACATCAAATTCTGCACTAATAAAACGACCTTGGCTATCGGCGAGTTCAAAACCCAGACCATTTTGGATCGATTTAAATGGCAAGCGACTGTAAATCGCAGTACCTGCATAGCCTGATTTTTCCGCAGGAAACAGATGGGTAAACCAACCGTCAGGTTTAAATTTATCTGTCCACTGTTCATGCGTAATACGACTTTCTTGGATACAAATCACGTCTGCATCTGACTTTTCCATCCATTCAAGTAAGCCTTTTGTGACGGATGAACGTAAGCCATTTACGTTAATTGAGACAACTCTTAAAATTTTTTGATCACTTGGATAGCTACTCTTTGGTATCATTCGCAGTCATAACCTCAATGTATGAATTTTGGAGCACCTCATGTCAACGCCAGCTCAGTTTAACCCGCAAGCTTTTATCGAACTCGCATTATCACGTGGTGTGCTTAAATTTGGTGAGTTTACTTTAAAATCAGGCCGTGTAAGCCCTTATTTTTTTAATGCAGGTTTACTCAACGATGGTGAAGCATTATCGCTTTTAGCTCAAGGTTATGCAGATAAATTAACACAATGTAACAACGTTGAAGTGATCTTTGGACCTGCATATAAAGGAATTCCTTTTGTTGCAGCAACAGCTGTGGCTTTGTCACAAGTACATGATGTAAGTGTGCCTTGGGGGTTTAACCGCAAAGAAGCCAAAGACCATGGCGAAGGTGGCGTGTTGGTCGGTGCTTCAGTAGAAGGCAAAAAAGTCTGGATTATTGATGACGTGATTACAGCGGGTACTGCAATTCGTGAAGTTGTCACAATTCTTAAAAATGCAGGTGCGACAATTGCAGGCGTATTGGTTGCGCTAGATCGTCAAGAAAAAGGGCAAGGTCAACTGTCTGCCATCCAAGAAGTTCAACAAGAACTTGAGATTCCAGTACATGCTTTAATTACCATGAAAGACTTAATGGATTATCTTGATGCTAAAGGTGAGCAAGATGCTTTAGCAAAAATGGAAGCTTACCGTGTGAAATATGGTATATAAGTAAAAAAAAAGGATAAGATAAGGAGCATAAGCTCCTTATTTTTATGGACTATAAAGGATTAGGTGCCATTTTAAATGTTCATTCTATTGATAATCGTCGTGGTTGCTGTACTTGGCATTATGCTGGTCAAACATATCGACCAACGACGTTGGCAACGTTACCAATTTGAGCGGGATATGTTTTTTCGGCAATATCCATTTCAATGGAAAGGTTTAGGACAGTTTGAGCTGGTTTTAAATATCAATGTGCACGCCCAGAAAAAATTAATCAATGAGTTGATGTTAAGAGCATCTGAGAGCAGTTATATCAAAAAATCACGTATTCAACGTGAACCTGAATGTTCGAGACAGCAATACTCAATTAAAGTCATGATTCAAGATTTAACCATTGGGCACTTAGAAAAGAAGTATGCAGACTTGTTGGGAGAAAGTTTAGACCAAACCGATTTTGAAATTGGTCGCCCGATCGAG
This sequence comes from Acinetobacter sp. AS167, assembly GCF_037152175.1. NCBI lineage: Bacteria > Pseudomonadati > Pseudomonadota > Gammaproteobacteria > Moraxellales > Moraxellaceae > Acinetobacter > Acinetobacter sp. AS167. The sequence continues at coordinate 358,465 of NZ_JBBCMP010000003.1, read as the reverse complement.
CTAGATGCTGAAATCATTGTGTTTGAAAAAGATGATATCGAGTTGGGCTGTCGTGTCAAACTCGCCTTACCGCGTGATCCACGTACTGCGCATCAATACTTGATAGAAAATAGCCAGCAACAATTTCAAGAAAAATAAGCTTAATCAGTATGAGAATTAAGCAAGTAGATACTTTGCTCAATCTCTTTTTGGTCTTGTAAAGTACTGACAATCCGATGGGTTTTAGTCGTTTCAACAATAAATTTGAGTGCATATTCCTTTAAATACTGCTGAGCAACCAACTTGGCGACAAGTTGGTCATGCTGTCTGAAAACTTGAATTTGTAGTGGCTGATCTAAACAATTTTGAAACTGTAAGTCCTTATAGCCATACACCACAGTTGCATCACTACCTAAAGGGGTAAAGCGCTCATGTTCCTGATAAATATCAATCGAATGTGAATGTCGTTCCGTGATAGTTAAACCCGCTTTTAGCGCATTGATATAGAGCAAACAAGAAATTTGGCAGATTCCACCACCCAGATCTTCTGCAATTTTTCCATTGACCAGATTACGTCCTGTTTTGTAGCCATTATTAAAAGTCGGGGCTGTTACCAAATGCCAAAATGAAAAGATTTGATTTGGCTCAATAACCAAGCCGTTTATGCTCTGAATCGCAAGATCAATGTTATGGGTTTTATTTTCAAAATAATGATTTATCTTGATGCTTTGTTGGGTTGAAATTTGCTGGTCTGATTGCCACAGTGTTTGATGTTTTAAGGCAAACTGTAGCTTCGAGAAAAGGTGTTCACGACAATACCTGCGTAATAACTGATAAAGCAGTTTCCATGATTTGGGTAAATATTGCCGCATATTCCACCTGCTTATTCTAATTGTTTACTGACGGTTGTTTTTCTAAAACGACAACCAAGTATGATGCATATTCTTTTAAAAATGAACGGCACATCAAGCTGTCTAGGCTTCTAAACAGTGGGCGTAAAATCGTTGGAATACGATGGATAGGAAAAAATAAAAAGCCCTGGCTTTCAACCAGCTTCCATTGAGTGCCAAGCAGCTTTTCAATATCTGCCAATGTCATTTGATGAGCAGCATGCCAACTTTGTTGTTGATGCTTTACAGCTTGTCGACGTTTGGCGGAGGGGAAATCAAAAATAAGCTTGCCATTGGGTCTTAATTTTTGATGCGCCTCATTCAGAAACTGTTCTGTGGTTGCATGGTCTTGATGCATGATCACATGGAAGCTATAAATCACCTCAAGCTGGTAATTTTCGATTGGAATTTCAGTCAGAGTCCCTTCAAGCAAGATTTTATGTGGATATTTTTCTGTTGCGACTTTCAGCATTTCAGGGCTGAAATCTACACCGTAATCTGCATAATCGAGTAAACGACCTGTACCACAACCAATATCCATACAATATGTAGGTGCTGTGTTACTTAGAATACGCTTGAGAAAAACCCGCTCTTGTTGGTCTAAATATTGCCCGTAACTGTTGTTAAAACGATTGTTATCGTAGTCGTGCGCAAGTTTGTTATAGTAATTTTTAATCTCTGAGTCAGGTTGATTCGACATTGAATAACTCTTTTTATTGACGAATAGAAACTAATTCAACTTATAAACTATTTTTTTGAAGATCACACGTTTTACACGCTAAAAACATGCCTATTTTTTCCTGTCGTCCTTGTTCTGTCAACACCCACGGACGATTCTGCCAAGGAGGAAGATGACGCACATGTTGTTGATGCCCACATGCAAGTTCAGCCACATAATGTTGCTCCTCACCCAAATGAAATTCCACAATGGCTTGTTGCATTTCGATCATCATATTCACAATAATTGCTAAGAGTTTAGCGAAATTTCGAAAAAGTACACTACATTCTCCGCTATACTGCATTCAATCCAAAATTTTATAAGAGCATCAATATGCGCGTACTTGTTGTGATGGATCCCATCGAAAGTGTAAACCTGAAAAAAGACTCAACAATGGCAATGTTATGGGCGGCTGCACGTCGAGGGCATGAGTTAGGCTATGCATTACAACAAGATTTGTATATTGATCAGGGCAAAGCATTTGGTTTGATTACACCGCTTCAGGTTTTTCAAGATTACGATCACTATTATGAGTTAGGTGAAAAAGCCAAAGAGTCACTTGCAGCTTATGATGTGGTATTGATGCGTAAAGATCCGCCTTTTGACATGAACTTTGTTTATACCACTTATATTTTGGAACAGGCAGAGCGTGAAGGGGTGTGGATTATTAACAAACCACAAAGTTTGCGTGATTGTAATGAAAAACTATTTGCGACCCAATTCCCAGATCTACAAGTACCCACTTTAGTGACCTCACAACAAAGTTTGATTCGTGAATTCCTAAAAGAACATGGTGACGTTATTGTTAAGCCACTAGATGGTATGGGCGGAATGGGGATCTTCCGTTTATATCAAGATGGCGTCAATATTGGCTCAACCATTGAAATTTTAACTGAAAATGGCACACAACCGATTATGGCACAACGTTATATCCCTGAAATTGTGGATGGTGATAAACGTATTTTGATGATTAATGGTGAGCCGGTACCTTATTGCTTGGCTCGTATTCCTCAAAATGGTGAGGTGCGAGGGAATTTGGCAGCGGGCGGTTTGGGTGAAGCTCGTCCATTGACTGAAAATGACAAAGCCATCGCAGCCAAAGTTGGACCATTCTTAAAAGCAAAAGGCTTGGTTTTTGTCGGATTAGATGTGATTGGAAATTATGTCACTGAAATCAATGTCACCAGTCCAACCTGTATTCGCGAAATTGATGATCAATTTGGTACTTCAATTGCAGATGATTTGTTTGATGTGCTAGAAGCAGGTCACTCAGCTTAATTTAAGCTGGGATACTGCATTCTAAATCTCAACTAAAAAATAGAGTCGTGCATGGCTCTATTTTTTGCTGTCGATTGGCTATAAAAATGATAAATCATCGAGAAATATAAAAAAATAACGTTTAATTCCACTTTTTTTAACAGATTAATGATAAAAGTAGTTTAAACTTTCAAATCAGTAGAAAAAAACAATGAAAGGCTTGGTGAAAAAAAGTAAATAAACTTTTCCCCATAGCGGATTGTGATTACAATTGGTTGTTTAAGACATTCGTTAATATTTATTTTTGCATTGAAGAATTAGACCGTGACCGAACCCCAGCAAAGCACACCTAAACACATCATGATGATGGCGGCAGGTACAGGTGGACATGTATTCCCTGCACTGGCAGTTGCAAAAGAATTGCAACAGCAAGGCAGCCAAGTGTCTTGGTTGGCGACTCCGACAGGTATGGAAAATCGACTTTTAAAACAACATGATATTCCAATCTATCAAATTGATATTCAAGGTGTACGTGGCAATGGAATTGTACGTAAATTAGCTGCACCATTTAAGATTTTAAAAGCAACTTTGAGCGCGATGCGCTATATGAAACAGCTCAATGTTGATGCAGTGGCTGGTTTTGGCGGTTATGTTGCGGGGCCAGGCGGTTTGGCTGCGCGTTTGTTGGGTATTCCTGTAATTATTCACGAACAAAATGCAGTGGCAGGCTTTACCAATACTCAACTTTCAAGAATTGCTAAAAAGGTCTGCGAGGCTTTTCCAGATACTTTTCCGAAAAGTGAAAAAATTGTGACGACAGGTAATCCTGTACGGGCAGAAATTACCGCAATTTATAATCCTTCTTTTCGTTATAAAGAACGCGAAAATGCGACTGAACCCTTACATATTTTAATTGTTGGTGGTTCTTTGGGTGCGCAAGCCTTGAATGAGTGTGTCCCTCAAGCCTTAAAACAATTTGATGTTCCATTAAAAGTGTTTCATCAATGTGGGCAAAACAAGCAAGAGATCACACAGGCTTTATATGCGGATGCACCTGAAAATATACAGGTTGAAGTTCAGCCATTTATTGAAGATATGGCATTGGCCTATAGCAACGCAGATTTAATTATTTGTCGTGCAGGTGCATTGACGGTCACTGAAGTGGCGACTGCTGGTGTGGCGGCTGTATTTGTGCCATTACCAAGTGCGGTAGATGATCACCAAACTGCCAATGCAAGATTTTTGGAGAAAACAGGTGCTGCGAAAATCTGTCCGCAGCAGAGCATGACTCCAGATTCATTAAAGGATTTATTAACACCGTTGATGAACCGCCAATTATTAATGGAAATGGCGGTAAAAGCTCGTCAACAAGCTCAACCAGATGCAACACAACGTGTGGTTGGTTTAATTCAAGATTTGTAAGTTAGAGTTGATTATGTCTCCAACAAGCCCTGCTGATAAAGCAAAAAACCTAATTAAAATTCCAGAGATGCGCCGTATTAAACATATCCATTTTGTGGGTGTCGGTGGTGCTGGAATGTGTGGTATTGCAGAAGTATTGAAAAACCAAGGCTATAAGGTTTCTGGTTCTGACATTAAGGCATCAAAAACGACGGCTCAACTTGAAGAAAATGGAATTAAAGTTTTTATTGGACATACTGCAGACAATATTAAAGGTGCAAATGTACTGGTTGTCTCTACTGCAATCGACCCTGAAAATTTAGAAGTAAAAGCAGCAATTGAAAACCGTATACCGGTAGTTCGTCGTGCAGAAATGTTGGGTGAATTGATGCGTTACCGTCATGGTATCGCTGTTGCAGGAACCCATGGTAAAACCACGACAACCAGTTTAGTGACCTGCATGCTGGCAGAAGAAAACATGGATCCAACTTATGTGATCGGTGGTCTGTTAAATCGTACGGGTGTTAACGCAGCTTTGGGTGCCAGTCGTTTTATTGTCGCTGAAGCAGACGAATCAGATGCGTCATTCTTACATCTAGAGCCTATGGCGGCCATTGTCACCAATATTGATGCAGATCATATGGATACCTATGGGGGTAGTTTTGATGTACTCAAAGACACCTTTATTAAGTTCTTACAGAAAATGCCGTTCTATGGCTTGGCTGTAGTCTGTGGTGATGATGCCAATATTCGTGAAATCATGCCACGTATTGGTCGTCCAGTATTGACCTATGGTTTTAATGAAGACAATGACATTCGAGCAATTGATGTTGAACAAGTCGGTATGCAGTCAAGCTTTACCGTATTACGTAAAGGTCGTGAGCCATTACGTTTAACTATCAATCTTCCGGGGTTACATAATATTCTAAACGCATTGGCTGCGATTGGTATTGCAACGGATGAAGGTGTGTCTGATGCTGCGATTGCACGTGCCTTAGAAAGCTTTAGTGGTGTAGGTCGTCGTTTCCAAGTTCAAGGTGAGTTTGAATTGGATGAAGGTACTGTAAAACTGGTTGATGATTATGGTCATCACCCGAAAGAAGTTGAAGCAACCATTAAAGCTGCACGTGCCAGCCATCCAGATCGCCGTTTAGTAATGATGTTTCAGCCACACCGTTATAGTCGTACTCGTGACTGTTTTGATGATTTTGTAGATGTGTTGTCACAAGTCGATCAATTATTATTGTTAGAAGTATATCCTGCAGGTGAGAAACCGATTGTTGGTGCAGATAGTCGTTCTTTAGCGAGGAGTATTCGTTTGCGTGGGGAAGTTGAACCGATTTTGATTGATCCAGTGGAAGGTAATTTACAGAACGCGATACAAAAAGTGTTACAAGCGAATGACTTGTTATTAACACAAGGTGCGGGTAACGTGGGAGCAATTTCTGTAGAATTGGCTCAAAATCAACTGTATTTAAAATAATTGATTTGGTTTTGTTTAAACTTGGATTTAAATAAAGCCTAGAAATTAAATTGACTAACTTATAAGTTTAAGGATTTAAACGTGTCAAATGCTTCTAAATTCGGCAAAGTAGCGGTGTTGCTTGGTGGGAAATCTGCTGAGCGTATGGTGTCATTAGATAGTGGTAAAGCTGTTTTAGAAGCATTATTACGTTCGGGGGTGAATGCGGAAGGCTTTGATCCACAAGAGCGTAGTGTGACGGAACTTGTAGGTTATGATCGTGCATTTATTGTGTTGCATGGTCGTGGTGGTGAAGATGGTCAAATCCAAGGCGTATTAGAATGGATGAATGTACCGTATACAGGTACAGGTGTTCAGGGCTCCGCTATTGGGATGGACAAAGTTAAAACCAAACAAATTTGGCAAGGTTCAGATTTACCGACAGCACCCTATCGTATTATTTCTAAAGATTCTGATTTAAATGAAGTGATTGAAAGCCTTGGTTTACCGCTAATCATTAAGCCTGTACATGAAGGTTCTAGTGTAGGTATGAGTAAGGTTGAAAAAGCTGAAGATCTTACTGCTGCAATTGAAAAAGCCACAATACATGATGCAGTTGTGATGGCGGAAAAATGGATCACGGGGCGGGAATATACTATTTCTTTCCTTAATGGTTTGCCACTGCCAGTCATTCGTTTGCAACCACCTGCTGATGTTGCATTTTATGACTATGAAGCAAAATATAACCGTAATGACGTGGAATATGGTATTCCATGTGGTTTAAGTGAGTCAGAAGAAAAGAACTTACAGGAATTGTGTTTGCGCGCTTTCCAAGCAGTTGGTGCTAGTGGTTGGGGGCGGATTGATGCGATGTTAGATGAACAAGGTAATTTCTGGTTATTAGAAGTAAATACTGTACCAGGTATGACCAGTCATTCGCTTGTTCCTAAAGCTGCAAAAGCTGTAGGTTATAGTTTTGATGAACTGTGTGTTGCGATTTTAGCGCAAACACTCACGGAACAAGCACACTAAGTTTATGGCTCAACTTCCTGCTTCGATGCGTCGCAAACGTGCGGCAATTACATCAATACACGATAGGCCGCCAACACGTCAGGAAAAGCTTCTCAACGTGGGGAGCTGGTTGCTTATGGTTATTGCTATGGCTGTGTTATTTGCAGGAATCTATGGTCTGTATAAAGTGATTACTGATGCTCGGGTAGCCACCCTTCAAGTGGTAGGTACTACCTCATCGGTAGAGTCACAAGCGATTACACAACATTTGTCACCTGTTGTTAAGAATAATTATTTCACCTCGGATTTAGAACAGATTCGAGATAAAGCACTTGAAGTATCATGGGTGGATCGTGTCGTGGTTTCTCGAGCATGGCCAAATGGTATTCGCGTGCGAATTATGCCACGTCATGCAATCGCACGTTGGGGAACCGGGCGATTACTCAGTGATGCTGGAGATGTCTACTCAGAAGCGGTGGCGAAGAATTATTCAAACCTGCCATTGCTTCATGGGCCACTCAGCCAATCCAAAGTCATGATGCGTCGCTATAATGAAATTAATCAATTATTTCACCCAGTCAATTTACGGTTAAAAGAGCTTTATCTTACTGAACGTATGACTTGGTTTATGCAGTTTGATTCAGGGCTACGGGTGATTGTAGATCAAGATCAGACCATGAGTAAGCTACAACGTTTAAGTCACTTGGCTCAAACAGATTTGCAACCAGCTTGGTCGAATATATCCGCAATTGATTTGCGCTATCGAAATGGTTTGGCAATTCAATGGAGAAATTCTATTTCGCCAAAGATTGTGAATGGTCAGTTTGTTGTAACCAGTAATGACATAAGCGTTGCAGGTGGGATGGTTGCACAGCCATAATACGTGGCTTGAAAAAGAGGCATATAGCCAAACATAAACAATGAAGATAATGGTAGCAAAGTGATGAATGAAGCTGTTCCCTCAGTTGTTGCAATTGACATTGGGACACATAAAGTTTCAGTACTGATTGGTAAAGTACATGCCCCTGATAATATTCAGGTTATTGGCATGGCAAGCGCACGCAATAAAGGAATGAATAAAGGCAAAATTGTGAGCCTTGATAAAGTCACAAATGCAATTAAACAAGCCGTTCAAGAAGCTGAAGATATGGCTGAGTGTCGTATTCATTCAGCTTGGGTTTCAATTCCAAGCACCGAATTACAAAGCCATTATGCGATTGGTCGTACGCCGATTTCAAATTCAGAACATACCATTACTACAACTGAAATGGTGCGTGCATTAGAGCTTGCTAAAGCCAGCCATATGACAGCCGATCATTACTTAGCAAGTGCAGTACCTTTAGGTTTTGAGCTGGATGATTCGAGTGAGTGGGTGCAGAACCCAATCAATTTATCTGCCAATAGTATGACAGCCCATTATCAATTGATGATGATGCCAATCAGTACCATGCAGAACTTGGATCGTGCAATGAAAGGTGCCAATATTTCGGTTGAAAAAATGGTGGTGTCTTGTTTAGCAACTGCAGAAGGCAGTTTGCTTAAAGATGAAAAGGAATATGGCGTTTGTTTGCTCGATATCGGTGCTGGAACGACCAATATTGCGGTCTATATTGAAGGGCATTTGGCATTAGCCCATACCATTCAATGTGGCGGTGAAAATGTCACACGTGATATTGCAACTGTGCTGCAAACCACAACTGAAGAAGCTGAACGGATTAAGTTACTGCATGGTTGTGTCGATATTCATCAAGTCAAACCAGATCATATGATTCAGTTTGAGGCAATTGATGGCCCACAAACCATTAGTCGTATTGAGTTGACTGAAATTATTATCGCACGTTATGAAGATATCTTAAGTAAAGTACGATACGAATTAGAACAACGTAGTGCACTACAAAGTTTGTATCATGGTGTAGTACTGACAGGTGATGTTTGTCAGATTGAAGGCATGGTGACATTGGCTCGTCGTATGTTGGGTATCTCTGCACACTTAGGCAATCCACCATTACAAGTGGTGACCGATGATCAGAATTTACCATCTTTACGTCGTTCAATGTATGCTACGGCAGCAGGGCTACTATTGTTTAGTCAAAGTGACATGCAAGAGGCGATTGAAGAGCCTGAAGTTCAAGGTGGAAGACCATTCTTTGATCGGATTGTGAATGGTTGGAATGCCTTAAATAACAAATTAAAAGGTATTTTTTAGGTGTGGTTTTTTGGGGAATATTGTTAGGAAGTTGTAAGTGTTCTGTCCAATACTTGACAAGCTCTGCAATGAACAGCATCCTAAAAACAATTTTTATTATTGAAGATCAAGGCAGTATACGGGCTTAAGTGACTGCCAAATTATATTAGGAAATCTAAAGGTCATGGCCTCATTTGAATTTTTAGACGATGGACAAACCGATAACAACGGTCAAGCCCGTTTTACTGTGTTTGGTGTTGGTGGCGGCGGTGGTAATGCTGTACAACACATGGTGCAATCTGACATTAAAGGTGTGAAATTTGTTTGTGCAAATACAGACAAGCAAGCCCTTGATCGAATGAATGCTCCTTTCAAAATGCAACTTGGTGAGCAAAGCACACGTGGTTTGGGTGCTGGTGCCAATCCAGATGTAGGTCAAATTGCCGCTGAAGAAAGTCGTGAGCAAATCCGTCAACACCTTGAAGGTGCGGATATGGTGTTTGTGACTGCTGGAATGGGCGGTGGTACAGGTACAGGTGCTGCACCAGTTGTTGCTGAGATTGCTCAAGAAATGGGCATTCTTACTGTGGGTGTGGTGACAACGCCATTTAACTTTGAAGGTCGTCGTCGTCAACGTTCGGCTGAAAAAGGCATTGAAGCATTAGAACAACATGTTGATTCTTTAATTATTATACCGAACCAACGTTTACTCAGCGTTTATGGTGACATCTCTATGCAAGATGCTTACCGTAAAGCAGATGACGTATTGCTGAATGCAGTACGTAGTATTTTTGATCTAGTTGTTCGTCCGGGTCACATTAACCTTGACTTTGCTGACTTGAAAACTGCGATGAGTACACGTGGTTATGCGATGATGGGTGAAGGCAAGAGTAGCGGTCCAGACCGTGCTGAAGAAGCTGCACGGTTGGCGATCCGTAGTCCGTTATTGGATAATGTAAATATCATGAATGCTAAAGGAGTGTTGATTAACATCACTGGCGGCGCTGATGTGACTTTACGTGAAACCGAAGTGATTACAGATGTTGTGAACCAGATTGTTGACCTTGAAGAAGGTGAAGTGTTCTTTGGTACTGTATTTGATCCAGATGCGCGCGATGAAATTCGTGTCACTGTGATTGCAACAGGTTTAACACGTAATGCCAGTGATGCCACTGAAGCAAAACGTAGAACCCATATCAGTAACGTTGCGCAGTCATATAGCCAACAAGCCAGCCACAGCACTGTTGTTGATGAAGATGATGTTCCGGCGATTAATAAACGTCAAGAAGACGGTGCACCTGTTGCAGCACCAAGTTCAAGTGGTCGTTCTACGCCAATGAGTATTCAAGATTATTTGAAAAATCAACAGCGTAAATAATTGATAATTATTAAAAATAATTAAGATTAACGAAAAAGGTAGTGAGATTCATTACCTTTTTTGTTTTTTATCAATGGCTAAATGTGCTAACGTATAGCGGATTTGAGAATGAAGACCGAATTAGCATGTTGAAACAACGTACCCTGAAGCGAGTCGTTAAAGCGAGTGGCATCGGACTACATAGCGGACAAAAAGTCATGATTAACTTTTTGCCACATGTGGCGGACGGGGGTATTGTATTTCGCCGTATCGATTTAAATCCACCTGTAGATCTTCCAGCAGATGCAATGCTAATTCAAGAAGCATTCATGTGTTCTAATTTGGTCAGCCATGAAACTAAAGTTGGAACCATTGAACATGTGACCAGTGCAATTGCAGGTTTAGGTATAGATAACCTGATTATAGAAGTATCTGCTTCTGAAATACCGATTATGGACGGTAGTGCAGGCCCATTCATATATTTACTTATGCAGGGTGAATTAGTCGAACAGGATGCACCGAAAAAATTTATTCGGATTCTCAAACCTGTTGAAGCATTGATTGAAGATAAACGCGCGATTTTTACCCCACACGATGGTTTTCAAATTAATTTTACCATTGACTTTGATCACCCAGCCTTTGCAAAAGAATATCAGTCAGCAACCATTGATTTTTCTACAGAAACTTTTGTTTATGAAGTGAGTGGTGCACGTACTTTTGGTTTCATGAAAGATTTAGATTATTTAAAAGCCAATAATCTGGCGCTAGGTGCAAGTTTAGATAATGCTGTCGGTTTAGATGATACTGGCGTAGTCAATGAAGAAGGTCTACGTTTTGCCGATGAGTTTGTTCGCCATAAAATTTTGGATGCTGTGGGTGATTTGTACCTACTTGGGCATCAAATCATTGCCAAATTCGATGGCTATAAATCGGGTCATGCACTTAACAATCAGCTTTTACGCAATGTTAAAAGCGATCCAAGCAGCTATGAAATTGTAACATTTGATGACGAGAAGCTGTGCCCAATTCATTTTGTCAACGTGACATAAGTCTTTGTCTTTTAGGCATTGTGTTATAAGGTAACAATGAAAAGTGTGATATTTATCATATTTTGATCAGTTTTAACCTTAATTTAATCTAATCAGTTTACTTTTTATTGCTTGCCAAACGTAGTAAAGCTTGGCTAAGCTTAGGGTCGCTCACAAAACTAGCGGCATTTTGTAACATTTCAGATGTTGCAGGTTGTATGCTTCTTACAGTTTTATGGGATTGTAGGGGTGTTTCAGTATTGCTGTTTTGAATACGTAAACGAACTTGCAGTTTTTGTAAATCACGAAGTTCGTTGATTTGTGATAATTGAGAAATATACTGTTTTTGAAGATAACCGAGTTGACTAATCATGGCTTGATTTTCACCGGTGATGGTCAAAATACCGTATTGATAACAGACAACTCGCCAATCCTCAGGTTGAGGGAGTAGCGGTTGAATTAATTTAGTAAGTTTTTGCCATTCGGCAACTTGCTTTGTAAGAAACGATAAGTTTCCTGTTTTTAAGTGTTGTCTTGTTGGTTGAAAGACGTTTTTTGGTTCAGACATACATGGTTCCTACATATTTATGTCCTATCTTAAGCGTTCATTTTGATAGATATCAAGGATGAGATCACTCAAGAAACTTGACTAAGAACAGTTAAAGAGGTTTTTATGCATACGCGACGTATTTTATTGGCTTTTACTTTAGCAGCTTCCGCTGCAACTGCTGCATTTGCAGACTTGGTTCAATCACCAGATCGTTTAGAACAATTATCAAAGACTTTATCACAAGGCTCTTACAATCCAGATGATTTAGATCTTCCTGCTTCAGCAAAGATGAATATTACTTTGCGTAGCAAAGATGTACCAATCGAGTTAAACAATGCAAGTATCGCTAAAAAATACGGTTCTAGCTCAAACTCTGCTTCTCGTTATACTGCAAACTCTCCATATTCTTGGTTAGTCACTCATCCTCTGCCGGATATGAAGCGCGTAAGCTCTGACTTCGGTGGTCGCACAATGGGTGGTCGTGCCGAACATCATTCTGGTTTAGATCTTTCAGCGCCAAGTGGTACACCAATTTATGCAACAGGTCCTGGTATTGTCACCAAGTCTGGTTGGGGTACGGGTTATGGTCAATATGTAGAAATCAACCATGGCAATGGCTATATCACGCGTTATGCACACGCTTCACGTCTAATTGCACGTGTAGGTGATCAAGTTAAGGCAGGTGAACATATTGCCAACGTGGGTTGTACTGGTCGTTGTACTGGTCCACATTTACATTATGAAGTAGTGAAAGATGGTCAACGTAAAAATCCATCTTCTTACTTAGCAATGTTACCATAACCTTAACCCTTTCATTGTTGAAAGTATGACTGATGCTCTGTATGCATGGTTGAATTCGTAGTCGCGATGAATTAAATACTGTATTCAGACTATCATCAAATAAAAAATATTTTGTATAAAAAACCGCCTTTATTGGCGGTTTTTTGTTATTTTAAGTGTCAATTAGTCAACAACTATTTAGTTGCTAAATAATCCTCACAATCTGCATTTGGCTGTAACGATAACTTAACATGCCCAAAACATGATACATATAATATATAGAAAACTATTCAAGGAGTAAGTGGGAAATGGCGTATTATGGTGATAGCGACGCTCAGGAAACACAAGAATGGCAAGATGCCTTTGATTCAGTGCTCCAGCATATGGGCACTGATCGTGCTGCGTTTTTATTAGAAAAATTATATCAACAAGCAATTTCGAAGCATGTACCTATTCAGCGTCTAAATACCCCTTATTTAAATACCATTCCAGTAGAAGAATCTCCAGCGATGCCAGGCGACCAAGATATGGAGCGTCGTATTAGAGCATTAATTCGTTGGAATGCTTTGGCAATGGTTTTACGTGCCAATAAAACAGGTGATGACTTAGGTGGTCACTTGGCAAGTTTCGCGTCTTCAGCGACCCTATATGATGTCGGTTTTAACCATTTCTTCCGTGCCAATAGCGATAGCTTTGGTGGCGATATGATCTATTACCAAGGTCATTGTGCACCAGGTATTTACGCACGTTCATTTTTAGAAGGTCGTTTGACCGAAGATCAGTTGAGTAATTTCCGTCGTGAAGTGGGTGGTCAGGGACTTTCAAGTTACCCGCATCCTTATTTAATGCCTGATTATTGGCAGTTTCCAACCGTATCGATGGGCCTTGGTCCAATCATGTCAATTTATCAAGCACATATTCAAAAATACTTGATGAATCGTGGTTTGATTAAAGAAGAGAACCGTAAGGTTTGGGCGTATCTTGGCGATGGTGAAATGGATGAACCAGAAAGTTTAGGTGCAATCTCGCTTGCGGGTCGTGAAAAATTAGACAATTTAATCTGGGTAGTGAACTGTAACTTACAGCGTCTAGATGGTCCAGTTCGTGGTAATGGTAAAATTATCCAAGAGTTGGAGTCACTATTCCGTGGTGCAGGTTGGCGTGTGATTAAAGTCGTATGGGGTCGTCATTGGGATCCTTTGCTTGACAAAGATACATCAGGTGCTTTGAAAGCCCGTATGGATGAAACGCTAGATGGTGAATACCAACGCTACCAAGTAAAAGGTGGTGCTTATACCCGTGAAAAATTCTTTGGTAAATACCCAGAAGCCGCGGAGTTGGTAAAAGGCTTAAGCGATGAAGATATTGATAATCTGAATCGCGGTGGTCATGACCCATACAAAGTATATGCTGCGTATGCCGCAGCAATGACCAGCAATGGTCAACCGACTGTAATCTTGGCGAAAACTGTCAAAGGTTATGGTTTGTCTGACGAAATTGAAGCTGTCAACAAAACCCACCAAATCAAGAAAATGCAACACGATTCATTGAAATATGTACGTGACCGTTTTAATTTACCATTCTCTGATGAGCAACTCGAAGAGCTTCCATTTTATCGTCCAGGTGAAAACTCACCTGAATTGAAATATATGAAAGCACGTCGTGAAGCTTTAGGTGGTTATTTGCCTGCACGTCGTAAAGACAGCGAAGTATTGGCGATTCCTGAGATTTCAGTATTTGATGGTGTACTTAAAGGCAGTGGTGGTAAAGAGCAATCAACTACGATGGTTATGGTGCGCTTGATTGCAGCTTTGTTAAAAGAAAAAGCCATTAAAGATCGTGTTGTGCCTATCGTGCCTGATGAAGCACGTACTTTCGGTTTAGAAGGTATGTTCCGTCAGTTGGGTATCTATGCTGCGCATGGACAAAACTATACCCCAGAAGACCAAGAACAGCTCATGAACTATCGTGAAGCAAAAGATGGTCACATGTTGCAAGAAGGGATCAATGAAGCAGGTGCAATGAGCGCTTGGTCAGCATTGGGTACCAGTTATTCAACCAATAACTTACCAATGATTCCGATGTATATGTATTACTCAATGTTTGGTTTCCAACGTATTGGGGATATTGCATGGGCAGCAGGTGACTCTCAGGCACAAGGCTTCTTGTGTGGTGCAACAGCTGGTCGTACAACATTAAATGGTGAAGGTTTACAACACCAAGATGGTCATTCTCATATCTTGGCAGGTACGATTCCAAACTGTGTAGCTTATGATCCTTGCTTTGGTTATGAGTTAGCCGTGATTGTGCATGATGCTTTACAACGTATGTATGTGAATCAGGAACGTGTGTTCTACTACTTGACTCTCATGAATGAAAATTATGATCAACCGGCATTGCCTGAAGGTGCTGAAGAAGGCATCAAACGTGGTATGTACTTGTTCAATAAAGATGAAAAAGCCACAGTTCAGTTATTGGGTTCAGGCGTGATTCTGCGTGAAGTGATTAAAGCTGGGCAAATTTTACGTGATGAATACCAAATCCATTCCAATGTATGGAGTGTAACAAGCTTCAATGAGTTGGCACGTGATGGTATGGCTGTTGAAGAATACAATCGCCTGCATCCACTTGAAGACGGTAAAGAGTCTTGGGTTTCTCAGCAATTACGTGACACGGATGGTATTGTTGTTTCAGCAACAGATCATATGCGTGCGTATAGCGAACAGATCCGCGCTTACCTTCCAGATAGCCGTCCATACGTAACTTTAGGTACAGATGGTTATGGCCGTTCAGATACACGCAGTAATTTACGTAGTTACTTTGGTGTAGATGCAGCACATATTGTGGTTGCAACATTGAAAAAACTTGCAGATGAAGGTGAAGTTGATCCACGATTAGTCAAAGATGCAATCTCTTCATTTGAACTTGATGTTGATCGTCCAGTTGCATGGTTACCGCAAGCGCATCCATCTGTACAAGAAGTTGCTGCTTATACTGAAGTGACAGAGGAGAAATAATGATGCAAGTTAAAACTCCTGATATTGGCGTTGATAAGGCCACTGTTGCAGAAATCTTGGTGAAAGTAGGGGATACCATCGCTGTTGATGACAGTATCGTTCTACTTGAGTCAGACAAAGCCTCTGTTGAAGTGCCAAGCACTTCAGCAGGTGTGGTTAAAAGTATTGCCGTTACGGAAGGTGATGAGGTTTCAGAAGGTGCTGTATTGATCGAAGTTGAATCTGCGGATGCAACAGAGACAGAAACACCCGCACAGCCTGCTCAAGAAGCTGCAAAAACTGAACCTGCTGTAGAAACTAAAGTTGAATCTGTGGCGCCTGCTGCATCTGCGACAGCTTCATCTCAAACAGTTGAAGTTCAAGTGCCAGATATTGGTGTTGAAAAAGCTTTGGTCGGCGAAGTTCTGGTTAAAGTGGGCGACGAAATTGCGGTAGATGACAGTATCGTTGTAGTGGAATCGGATAAAGCAACGGTTGAAGTTCCAAGTACCGTTGCCGGCACGGTTGAAAGTGTTGTGGTCAAAGAAGGCGATAATGTTAAAGAAGGTGTGGTGCTGATTACAGTGAAAACTGCAGGCGCTGCAACGACTTCATCGGCAGCGCCTGCTGAAGCACCTCAACAAACATCAGCAACACCGACTCAAACTGCTGCACCAGAAGCATCAGCGCCAGCTCAATCGGGTAAAGTTGAAGTTGCTGTTCCTGATCTTGGTGTAGATAAGGCAACAATTTCTGAAATCTTGGTGAGCGTAGGCGATCAAGTTGAAAAAGACCAAAGCCTTTGCGTTGCGGAGTCAGATAAAGCCTCTGTAGAAGTGCCAAGTACGGTTGCAGGTACGGTGACGGCGATCCATGTGGAATTGAATCAGTCTGTGAGTCAGGGCACTGCTTTGGTGACGATTGAAGCACAAGGTCAAACTGCACCAGCACCACAAGAAAAGCCAGCTGCTCAAGCAGTACAAACTGCATCAACACCAGTCGCAAAAACGGCAACATCAGCGCCAAAAGCTGAAGTAGCAGTTGCTCAAGCGGGTACTGAAAAGTTATCTAAAGCGCAACAAGCTGAAAATGCTAAAGTTTACGCTGGTCCTGCTGTGCGTAAGCTTGCGCGTGAACTGGGTGTGGTTTTATCACAAGTCGAGGCCTCTGGCCCTCATGAACGTGTGATGAAGGATGATGTTTTTGCTTTTGTTAAAGCCAAATTGACTGCTCCACAAGCAGCAGCTCAAACATCTGCTGCGCCAGTCGCTTCAGGTTTGCCTGCATTACCAGATTTCAGTGCATTTGGTGGTAGTGAAATTGCGCCAATGACGCGTTTACAGCAAGTGTCTGTACCGCAATTGTCATTAAACAATTTTATTCCACAAGTGACACAATTTGATTTAGCCGATATTACTGAGCTAGAAGCTTGGCGCGGTGAGTTAAAAGGGAAATTTAAGCAAGATGGTATTAGCTTAACGATCCTTGCCTTTATTGCAAAATCGGTGGCGTTCCTACTCAAAGAAGAGCCTTATTTCGCGGGTCACTTGGCAGATGATCAAAAGTCTGTGGTATTGCGTAAAGAAATTCATATGGGCATCGCTGTGGCGACACCAGATGGTTTAACTGTTCCAGTATTGCGTAATCCTGATCAAAAATCGATTAAGCAAATTGCCATTGAATTGGGAGAGCTGAGTAAGAAAGCACGTGATAAGAAACTTTCTCCGAAGGACTTACAAGGTGCAAACTTTACCATTACCAGCCTAGGTTCAATTGGCGGTACTGCATTTACACCATTGGTGAACTGGCCTCAAGTTGCGATTTTGGGTATTTCACCTGCAACGATGCAACCAGTATGGAATGGCTCAGGCTTTGATCCAAAACTGATGTTGCCATTGTCATTGTCTTATGACCATCGTGTGATTAATGGTGCAGATGCTGCGCGATTTACCAATAAATTGACCAAGTTGTTATCAGATATTCGTAACATCTTGCTTTAAGTTTTAAATCATAGAAGACCTCGCTTTAGGCGAGGTTTTTTTATGCATCTAATTTTGTTTTATCAATAATTTTCGAACCTGCTTTAAAGTTATCATTCAATATCGTCAATCTGTCAAAAAACTCAGGCACAAGAATATAATTTCTCTTAATTAATATTTTTTATTAAATCAATTATATGAAAAACAAATTATCTGATTATAAAAAAGCGTGCAATGCCACACCTTACATTCAAAGTTTAAATACTATTGCGTAAGCGATGCTTCACTTTTGGTAGGGGGATGTTAAACCTTGCGCTGCAAACAAAGCTATGCTTTGTTTTTGCTCATGTTGGGTGAGGGGTACGTCCTGTAACCCCGGCCAACGGCGACATTCATGTCGCCCCACAATAGGATAACCATCTAGGGTTCAAAATTAGTGAGGAACGAAATTGAATTTATTCTATGCGGGTATTAAAAATGCTTCGGTACGATATTTTTTGAAGTTTATCTGAGCTTTAAATTTTTTAATTTTTAAAAATTGAAAATGATCGATAAAGCGTTGTAGAATAGCTGTACTTCATTGGGGAGTAGCCGCTGTTTGTCATCTGCGAGATGATAAATGGGTGATGATCAACATAATTACTCAACAGAGTATGGTCATCATAGCAAAGAACCAATTTAGCTGAAGGTGTTTACTCAGCTATCTTTTGTTGGCAAGACCTTTGATTTATCACTCCGCGTTGAATAGGCAACTATTCATATTGGCTAGCAGGAGGGATAAGTCATCGGTAAATATTGCTAGCCAGAGACTTTGAAATGTTAAATGCCTTCCTCATCTCTTTAGTGGTTGTCGCTTTGTCCGAAATGGGCGATAAAACACAACTACTCGCATTACTTCTTGCTGCACGTTTTCGTAAACCTATTCCGATTTTAATTGCAATTTTATTGGCAACTATTGTCAATCATGGTGTATCGGCTGTGCTTGGTCAGTGGATTACCACGGTCCTTAGCCCGACAGTTTTACTTTGGATTGTATCACTTGGCTTTATTGGTATGGCTGGGTGGATGCTGATTCCAGATGAATTGGATGATGAATCTGAAAGTATTAATAAATGGCAAAAATATGGGGTCTTTGGTGCAACCTTTGTATTATTCTTCCTTGCAGAAATTGGCGATAAAACTCAAATCGCCACAGTGGCACTTGCTGCACGCTTTGACAGCATCGGTTGGGTAACCCTAGGGACCACATTGGGGATTATGTTGGTCAATGCACCTGCTGTATTTATTGGCAATAAATTGGCGGATAAATTACCTATTGCGTTGATTCATAAAATTGGAGCTGCAATCTTCTTTATTATTGGTGTCGCGGCTTTAGTTCAGCATTACTTTTTTTAAGCTCAATTCTCCTAGCTGATTGAACATCAATAAAGTCATCTATTTTTAAAGCTGAAAACCCAACTTAATGTTGGGTTTTTTACTATTTTGAGAATGATGACACAAATAATCTTTAAACTTAGGTTGTAGATTTATTGTAACTTTGAAGAAAACCTTATATGTTGTATGGGATAACTAAAGATTTATTTTAAAAAAGGTTTTGGGGTTTCTGGTATGGCTTTAGATCGCACCACATCGCAAGTTTTGTTTGATAATGGCACTCATAAATGTATAAGTTTTACCAGTTTGGTGAAAGGTGAAGGTGTACAAGCCAATCAGTTTCTTATTTTAAATAATGAACGTGCAGCAGTATTAGATCCGGGCGGTGATTTGACCTATGTGCCACTGACCATGGAGCTTAATAAATACACCCGATTACAAAATCTAGACTATGTCATGGCATCTCACCAAGACCCCGACATCATTACTTCTATGCCACGTTGGTTGGTCTATACCGATGCCAAAGTGGTCGCATCTAAATTATGGGCACGCTTTTTACCTCATTTAAATTCCGCATTTATGAGTGATCGTATGAAAGGGGGCTGGTTAGAGCGTCTGATCGAATTGCCTGACCAAGGAGGCTCTATTCCATTGGGAGAAACGCGCATTATCGTAGTTCCTGCGCATTTCCTACATTCCGTTGGAAATTTCCAGTTTTACGATCCAATTTCAAAAATTTTATTCTCAGGTGATATGGGGGCATCGATTGTTGATGATGCTTCGAAACCAATTGAAGATTTTGCAATGCACATTCCAACCATGCATGGTTTTCATCAGCGCTATATGTGTACCAATCGGGTGATCCGTTTATGGGTGAAAATGGTACGTCAAATGGATATTGAAATGATTGTGCCACAACATGGTAAGCCGTTTATTGGTAAAGAGATGATTCATCAGTTTTTAGACTGGATCGAAAATTTACAATGTGGTGTCGATTTGATGGATGAGTCCGTGTTTACCTGTCCGCAATAAAAAATTCAAAAAATATATTGAGTTTGAGTGCGACTTTTTTTAGGATTTTCTTGCCAAAATTTTAAATTGATAACGAGAATCTTAAAAAAATGTTGTCACAAATATCAGCACAGGATGCGTGCTTAAGTTGCGGGGCGTGTTGCGCCTTTTTCCGAGTCTCATTTTATTGGGCAGAAGGAGAAGCCATGCCAGCAGATTATGTCGAACCTTTGACAGCAGTGTATTCTTGTATGCAGGGCACCAATCAAAAGCAACCGCGTTGTGTGGCATTAAAAGGTGAGATTGGACAGCAAGTCAGCTGTAGTATGTATGAACAACGGAGTTCTTCATGCAAACAGGTACATGCTGGTGATTCTCAATGTGCAAAAGCAAGACAAGGCTATGGTTTGATTCCGCTGATCGAAATCGAGGTAGCTACCCCCAGCAATGATGAAGACTTTGATCAGGTATGTTAAAACTTAAGTGGAAAAATTTAGGATAGAAGAATGTTTATATTCAGTATTCTACTTGGTAAAGAGTGGATTAATCTGAATAATCAACCAGTGTAAAAGTCAGCTGTTGCGCTGTTAAATACTGTCGAGCTCCTCCCATACAGCTGCGCTTGAATATGGACAAATATATAGTCCATCCTGTTGAAAAAGCATCATCAAATGGGGCAAGCTTTTTGGATTTAAGCTATCTTGACTGCGCTACTCAATATAATCATATGTTCAGTAGGGTTTTTGATGAAAGCCTAGCTGTTACTTTAAAAGCAGAGACTGTAAGTCGACACTTTGCTGCAGTGTTAAATCCACTAAAATCTTATATTCAAAGCCTATTTTTATTTCAATAAGATACTGAAAAATAAAGTGAGATTGAGAATAAAAGAAATCCACGTAATAAAAAATGAAAATTGAACGGAAATTTGTATATAATAGCTCACGGAAATTACCAGCGAGACTGTTATGTTGACCATCGTTCAAGAAGCGCTAACCTTCGATGATGTCTTATTACTCCCTGCCTATTCTACTATCCTCCCAAAAGATGTCTCTCTAAAGACACGCCTCACACGCGGCATTCAACTGAACATCCCTATGGTTTCAGCAGCAATGGATACTGTGACTGAGTCACGTATGGCGATTGCAATGGCGCAAAACGGTGGTATTGGTATTTTACATAAAAACATGGATATTTCTGCACAAGCTGCAGAAGTTCGCCGTGTAAAAAAATTCGAAGCGGGAATGGTGAAAGATCCGATTACCGTGACACCTGAAACCACAATTCGTGATTTGATGGCAATTACGCAAGCCAACAATATCAGTGGTGTACCTGTCGTTAAAGATGGCAAAGTGGTTGGAATTGTGACTGGCCGAGATACTCGTTTTGTAACGAACTTGGAACAACCAGTAAGCAATATCATGACAGGACAAGATCGTCTTGTGACTGTTCGTGAAAATGAATCTAAAGAAAATATTCAAGCATTATTGCAAAAACACCGTATTGAAAAAGTATTGGTGGTTGATGAAAGCAATGCATTAAAAGGCTTAATTACTGTTACAGATTTCCGTAAAGCGGAATCTTATCCAAACAGCTGTAAAGATGAGTTAGGTCGTTTACGTGTTGGTGCAGCGGTGGGTACGGGTGCTGAAACTCCAAGCCGTGTTGAAGCTTTGGTTGAAGCCGGGGTCGATGCAATTGTTGTAGATACTGCACATGGTCATTCTGCGGGTGTAATTGAGCGTGTCCGTTGGGTAAAAGCAAACTTCCCTCAAGTTCAAGTCATTGGCGGTAATATTGCAACGGGTGATGCTGCTTTGGCGTTACTTGATGCTGGTGCAGATGCCGTTAAAGTGGGTATTGGTCCTGGTTCAATCTGTACTACACGTATTGTTGCTGGTATTGGTATGCCACAAATCTCTGCAATTGATAGTGTTGCTAATGCATTGAAAGATCAAATTCCATTAATTGCTGATGGCGGTATCCGTTTTTCTGGGGATATGGCGAAAGCGATTGGTGCTGGTGCAAGTACGATTATGGTGGGTTCACTCATGGCAGGTACTGAAGAAGCGCCAGGTGAAGTTGAATTTTTCCAAGGTCGCTATTACAAAGCATACCGTGGTATGGGTTCTTTGGGTGCAATGGCGGGTGCGACGGGTTCTGCAGATCGTTATTTCCAAGACTCAAAAGCGGGCGCTGAGAAGTTGGTACCTGAAGGTATTGAAGGTCGCGTACCGTACAAAGGTCCAATGGGCAATATCGTACATCAAATGATGGGTGGTTTACGTTCATCTATGGGCTATACGGGTTCTGCTACGATTGAAGACTTACGCCAAAATGCAAAATTTGTGAAAATTACTGCCGCAGGTATGCAAGAGTCACATGTGCATGATGTAACGATTACTAAAGAAGCGCCGAACTATCGTGTAGGTTAATCTTTTGTAATATTTTGATTGGAAAAAGCCGTCAGTTTATGACGGCTTTTTTATTTTGGTGTAAAGTAGTAAAAGTTAAAAATTGATTGTTATACAACACATAATAAGTGGGTAAAAAATGAGTTATTTTGGAACAGACGGGATTCGTGGAAAATTTGGTGAACTCCCAATTACCCCAGAATTTGCACTTAAACTCGGATTTGCAGCAGGAAAAGTATTAAAGCAAATTAGCCCTAAATCAAAGCCGATTGTGGTGTTAGGTAAAGATACGCGTTTGTCTGGTTATATTCTTGAAGCAGCCTTACAGGCGGGCCTCAATGCAGCTGGTGTTTATGTACACTTGCTTGGGCCACTACCGACCCCTGCAATTGCTCATTTAACCCGTGCATTGCATGCAAATTTAGGTATCGTGATTTCTGCTTCGCATAACCCTTATTTTGATAATGGCATTAAATTCTTCTCAGATGAAGGGAAAAAGCTTCCAGATACCATTCAAGATGCGATTAATCGAGAGCTTGAGAATGATATTGTTATTGAAGACACAGCAAACCTAGGTAAGAGTGTCCGTGTTAAAGATGCCAATGGTCGTTATATCGAATTTTGTAAATCGACATTCCCCTATCATTTCAACTTGCGTCATTTAAAAATTGTGGTGGATTGTGCCAATGGTGCAGCCTATAGCGTAGGCCCAGCAGTATTTCGTGAATTAGGTGCGAAAGTTATTGCACTTTTTAATGAGCCAGATGGTTTAAATATCAATAAGGATTGCGGTTCGACACATCCTGAAAATTTACAAAAAGCAGTGATTGAGCATCAAGCTGATTTAGGCATTGCTTTTGATGGTGATGCTGATCGGGTGGTTTTGGTCGATCGTTTTGGTAACTTGGTTGATGGCGACCATATCCTGTATATTTTAGCGACACAAGCGTCGCAAAAACCAGCAGGTATCGTGGGTACAGTCATGAGTAATATGGCATTAGAGTTAGCACTTGAAAAAGCCAAAGTTCCTTTTGTACGTGCTAAAGTTGGTGATCGCTATGTATTACAAAATTTAGAAGAAAATAACTGGGTGATTGGTGGTGAGCCATCTGGTCATATTCTGACTTTAGATAAGAGTACAACTGGTGATGCAATCATTGCAGCCCTCCAAGTCTTAACTGTATTGGTTGAGCAGAATAAATCTTTAGATGAATTGGTAGCAGATTTTAAAACTTTACCTAATGTTTTAGTCAATGTACGACTTGAACAAATGTTTGACCCCTTTGCAGTACCGGCATTGGTTGCAGAGTTTGATAAAGTAGAAGCTGCACTTAAAGGACGTGGACGAATTTTAATTCGTAAGTCAGGGACGGAGCCGATCATTCGTGTTATGGTGGAAGGTGATAATCTGCAAGAAGTAACTGATTTGGCAAATCATTTAGCAGATGCTGTTCGTCAAAATGCAGCTTAAAATATTGTATCGTCTGTAGAAGGTTTTGCTTCATGCGTGATGTAATTAAAGACTTAAGTGAGCTTCGTCTGACTTATCAAAAAGGTGAACTACATGAGGAGCAGGTCGATGCTCATCCTCATGAGCAGTTTCTCAATTGGTTTAATTTGGCTTTAGAAGCAAAACTACATGAACCTTATGCAATGTCGTTGGCAACCGCAAATGCACAAGGGCGACCACATGTACGTACCGTGTTATTACGTGGTGCTACGGAGGCTGGTTATGATTTTTATACCAATTATGACAGTCAAAAAGGCTTAGATTTAGCTGAAAATCCTTATGCAGAATTGCTATTCTATTGGCCTGAGCTTGAGCGACAAGTCCGTGTGGGTGGTCAAGTTCAGAAAATATCTGAACAAGAGTCTACTGATTATTATCATAAACGTCCTCGTGATAGCCAAATTGCAGCGCATATCAGCACGCCACAAAGTGGCGTGATTGAAAGTCGGGAACGTTTACAACAGCGTTTTCAAGCGTTGTATGAGCAAGTGGCTGAAAAAAATGAATTGGCTAAACCAGAATTTTGGGGAGGCTATCGTTTAGAGCCGACGTATTATGAATTCTGGCAAGGTCGCCCAAATCGCTTACATGATCGCCTCACTTATGAAAAAGTCGCTGGATCTTGGACAATACAACGTTTGATGCCATAAATGCAAAAATTACAAATTAAACAACGACCTTTGATTACACGCCCTGAAAATTTTCAGGGCGTGTTACCCTTTATTGCTGAAATTTTGGCCCGTCGAGGTGTGCAATCTGAACAAGAATTAGATTTGAAACTTAAATATTTACTTGCACCAGAAATGAAAGGTCTAGAACAAGCCATTCAAATTATTGATCAGGCCTTAGACCAACACAAAAAAATAGTGATTGTGGGTGATTATGATGCCGATGGTGCAACCAGTACCGCACTGATGATCTTGGCTTTACGAGAAATGGCCGCCAATGTTGAATACCTCGTTCCAGATCGTTTTAAGTATGGTTATGGCTTAACCCCTAAAATTGCTGATTTGGCTTTTGAAAGATATCAGCCTGATCTATTAATTACAGTCGACAATGGAATTTCCAGTCATGCCGGTGTAGCACAAGCACAATCACATGGGATGCAGGTGATCATTACTGATCATCATTTGACCACAAAAGAGCCCCCTCAGGCTGAAGCGGTTGTCAATCCCAATCAGTTAGGCTGCGAATTTCCGAGCAAGGCTTTAGCAGGTGTCGGAGTCGCATTTTACCTATTAGCAAAGTTAAGTAGCCATCGGGCAAAATTGGGTAAATCTGCCGCAAAAATGCCACAATATTTGGATTTAGTTGCTTTAGGTACCTATGCTGATGTTGCTAGTCTAGATCATAATAATCGTATCTTAGTGGATGCTGGTGTTAAAAGAATTCAGCAAAATCAATGTCGTGCTGGAATCAGTGCCTTATTAGATATTGCCGCGCGTGATCCTGCTGAGTTAAAAGCATCTGATTTAGGTTTTGTGTTAGGCCCGCGTCTTAATGCCGCAGGGCGTATGGAAACCATGGACATAGGTATTGAATGTCTTTTGGCAACCGATATTCAATCAGCTCACACTTTGGCACGCCAACTCAATGATTTAAACTTAGAACGCCGTCAAGTTGAATCGGAGATCAAACAAGAGGCTTTGGCAGAGTTGGAAAATCTACAGCTTGATCAAGACCATTTACCCGCAGCGCTGGTTATGTTTGAAGAGCATTGGCATCAAGGTGTGATTGGTATTGTAGCAGGACGTTTAAAAGAGCAATTTCATCGTCCCAGTATTGTATTTGCGGCAGATAAAGATGGAATTCATATCAAAGGTTCCGCACGTTCAATTGATGGTATTCATATTCGAGACAGTATTGAAAAGGTTGCCGAGCAATATCCTGATTTGATTAGTCATTTTGGTGGGCATGCAGCAGCAGCGGGTTTGACCATTCAAAAGCAACATTTTGAAGAATTTAAACAACGTTTTACTGAGTTGGTTGCTCAATCAGATGATGCACTATTCCAAGCGGTGTTGTGGACGGATGGTGAATTACCTGCTCAAGCATTTCAACTGCAAACTGTAGAGACTTTGGCGCAATTAGGACCGTGGGGGCAAAAGTTTCCTGCACCGGTATTTGAAGGGCGTTTTAAAGTCATCGATTATCGTTGGTTAAAAGAAGTGCATCTGAAATTGCGTTTAGCTTTGGAAAATGGCCAACCGATTGATGCGATTGCCTTTAATGTACGTGATAAATTCAATTTTGATCCCATGCAAGATAGGGTACGTATTGTTTATGAATTGGATAAAAATCAATTTAATGGCAATGTGAGTTTACAGTTAAGAATGCTGCATTTAGAGCAGTAAATTTAGAGATAAAAAACCGCTTATACAAGAGCGGTTTTTTAAAGTTTATCAATAATTAGAAGCGGTAAGCAGCGCGAAGACCGTAAACATTATCATCATCTTCAAAATCAACAGAACCTTCTAAGCTGATTTGTTGAGTAAAGAATTTTTTTGCACGAATTGTAAAGCTGTCTTCATCATTACCATCAGCACGGCTACCTGAATAAGCCAATCCGACACTGAAGGTTTTATCTAGATATAAATCTGTACCTACGCTGTAATCATCGATATCACCAAATTTTGCATCGCCTTCAAAATTCATATCATAGCGACCCACTTGAGTGACATATTTAGCGCGGATAGTTGGATCTATATCATCATTAAAATCATTATCATAGCCTGCTAAACCAACAGCAACCAAAAGACCTGGGATTGGCAAGTAACCGACTTCAGCAGAGTAAGTTGTCGTATCTAAATCATCTACATGATCGGCCTTAGCTGTTGAGCGCCCAATAGCAGCACTTGCATAAAAATCGGTATTTGGAACAAAATATTCAATACCAACACCATATGCTGTTACATCGTAGGCATCATAATCGATATAGCTAATCCCAGCACTTACGTTGCTTGCGCGATCTAGAAAGGCCGCTTCGTTTAATGGGTTGTTTTTAACTTGAACAGGGTTAAAATAATATGTTCCATCAATAGCAAAAGCAGTAGATGTATCCCCTTTATCTGGATCAACAATGCCGAGTGAACCACCAATTTCAGCTTGGTATGCATGTGCAGACCCAAAAGAAGTAGCAAGTAATGCAGCAAATAAAGTTTTCTTAAACATTGTGTGACCCTTTTGTTATAAAAATATTAATTTTTTGTTACAAATCGCATTGTATGTAAATTAAACGCCATGTCAAGACTAAAGATCTGTAAATTAAAAGTTTACTGTCAAAAAGCATAAAAACGAGAAATTGGCTAAAGCTTTAAGCAATCCGGAACAACAATGAAAATAGCCAATAGATGCTATTGAAAGACTTTACCTGTCTTTTTATATCTTAAATTTTTAAGATAAATCGATTTAAAATAATTTAATTGCTTATTTATCAAAATATTAAAATTTATTCTGTAATATAATGTTGTATTAAGACTTATTAAGATATATCTTAATAATTATAAATTGATCAATTTGAGAAAAATAAAGATGAAATTAGAGCGACATATTCATTCACAAAATGACTTTGAGCATCGTGAACAGCATACCGAACGAGGTTATGGTGGACGACGAGGTCGGTTATTTGAATCAGGTAAAATGAAGCTTTTGGTTTTACATTTGATACAGCAACAGCCAAAACATGGTTATGAAATTATTAAAGCCATCAGTGATCTAGTCGGTGGCGGCTATACTCCAAGTTCGGGCACGATCTATCCAACTCTGACCTATCTTGAAGAAATTGGCTTTCTACATGCTGAAAATACAGAAGGTGATCGTAAGCAATATCACATTACAGATGCTGGAAAATTACATTTAAAAGAGCAGCACGCGCATATCAAACACTTATTAGAGCGTTTGGAAACTCGACGCGAAATTCATGAAAATGACCAATATTTGGATATTCATCGTGCGATGGAAAACTTAAAAACATCATTGCGCTTAAAGCTCAAGGGTAAAGATTTTGATGCCGAGCAAGTTAGACAAGTCGCTGAAAAAATTGATCAAGCCGCAGTAGAAATTGGGCGTTTATAACAATGCAATAACAGGGCAATAGAAGGTTTAGGTGAGACATGAGTAGTGAGATACAACAAAAACTGCGTCAGGCAAATTTAAAAGTGACCCAAGCAAGAGTGATTGTATTCAAAGCACTGTTGGATCAAAAAGCACAACTGACAGCAAAGCAGATTTATCAGCAGTTATATGTACAAAATAAGCAGATCAGTTTATCCACTATATATCGAGTGGTGAGCGATCTAGAGAAAGTCGGTTTGATTACTCAAAATCTGCACGGTAGAGATGAAGTTAAGTATGCTTTACCTTATTTATCCGAAGTGGAGTCACTCAATATCCAATGTGCCGACCTGACCCAGATCAATAAAGCGTCTTTAATCGCCTCAGTGGAGCAGGTTTTTCAAGCGTTTGATATTGATGTTTTGGATATTAAATTTAGTACCACATGAGGGTCTGTTGCCATTTCATAAATGGCTTGCGTTGTAGGTTAAAATTGAGCATGAGACGTATACGTCGTAAAGCATGAAACGAAGAGAATAGCGAGACTATTTTCGAGTTTTATAACGAAGGCTGAGATAATTTTAGCCACAACCCTGAGCAAGAAAAAAGCACTGCTTTGTTTGCAGCGCAAGGCGCAGCAGGGGACTAGCGTGTTTTTTGCCGCTACGTCGTTACCTTGCGAAACGACGTTTCTCATCATTTAGAATGACTAAATTTCTTATCTCGCGCCTAGTATCGTTTAAAAAACACACCTAGTCGCAAACGTAGACGAATTGTCAACAGACCCTTCATTAAACAACGGCGAATATTTAACAAGTTAGAGAAATCTTATGAAACAACATCAATATCATGTGACTGTTCAACATCTTGCAGATGCGCAAGGTCATCCATCAACTTATGATGAAAATATCGAATTTAATGTGGGTAATCACGATGATATTTTCCAAATTGTAGAGCGCTTAAAAGCTGCTGATTTTTTTGATGAAGAAACCACCAAAGCATTTGCTGTAGGACTAAAACTCTTTTTAGAAGTTATAATTACCCATCGCGATCATGTGCTATTTCAAGACTTTGAACCAGCAGTTAAACAATTTATGAAAAACTTAAAGCAGAACGTCAAGAAAAATGCGTGATTTAAAACCAGAAACCAAGATCGAGAATAGAGGCCATCAACATAAACCTGCCATGATTTTTGCTGGAATTCCTAAATTACCAGCAAAATATGCCGCGTGGATTATGCCATTCATACTTTCAGCTTTAATGAGTGCCACCATTTCCATGATTAACTTATGGAAGAATGTAGGTTGGTTTGATGGATTTTTTACAAAATGGTTTAGCGTCTGGCTATTTTCATGGATGATTGCCTTTCCCACAGTATTAATTTTTTTACCTCTGGTTCGCCGTTTCACAGGATTATTTGTGGATCTTAATCCACCACCTTCTGCTTAATTCGATCAAGACTTGAACATGTCATGGTGCGACTACGAGTCTATAAACATTCCAACGTGAATATTCAATTTGGTAAAGTATTGTTTCCAAATTTTGTGATCAGAAAATGCATAACAAAAACCAAACTATTATTGTCCTATTGATAGTATTCAGCGTATTAAGATAGCTATAGGCCAATGTATATAAAACCGATAAGCTAAATAAAATGAAATTGTAGAAGTTGAAATAACGTCCTGAGCTGATGGACAAATTTAGGATAACAACATGACCAATACCAACTATACCGAGATTTCTAACTCTGACGATTGTGAAAAATACGTGAATCAGTTTATTCAAGATTTTCCAATTCGTTCAGCAGAAATAGGCAAAGGCACCGTCATTAAACGTGCATTACCAAGCCGTCAAAAACGCATGATTGGCGCATGGTGCTTTTTAGATCACGCTGGCCCAGTGGTATTTCCTCAGGGAGATGGATTGGATGTCGGACCGCATCCACATATTGGATTACAGACTTTCACTTGGATGATCGAAGGGACGATGATGCATACAGACAGCATCGGCTCTAAACAATTGATTCGTCCTAAACAAGTGAATCTGATGACTGCGGGTTATGGAATTTCCCATACAGAAGTTGCTCCCGATACTGAAACCAGAATGCATGCTGCACAGCTTTGGATTGCATTGCCTGATGATAAGATCAATATGGCACCGCAGTTTGATCATTATCCAGAATTACCAGTTGTCGAGCAGGATCATATTGAATTTACAGTTTTAGTCGGTGAATTCATGAATATCAAATCTCCTGTCAAAGTGCATACAGAATTAGTGGGGATCGATTTTTTTGCAAAAGAATCAACCAAGACACGTATTCCACTGAATCCTCATTTTGAATATGGATTTATGGCATTAGAAGGTGAAGCAACCGTCAATGGTCATGATTTAAATAGTGACAATATGGTAGTGATTGAACCTGGAATTTCTCAGATTGAGGTTGAACTACCAAAAGGCTCGCGTTTACTGTTGATAGGTGGTGAACCTTTTGAGTCGCCTATTTTACTGTGGTGGAATCTTGTGGGCAGAACACAGGAAGAACTAAAAACAGCAACAGAACAATGGGCAAATCAGGATGTCCGTTTTGGAACGATCCCTGATTATGATGGTCCACGTTTAGAAGCACCAGCATTCCCAGACAAGATGCGAGCATCGAAGTGATGTGCTGCATTGTGCATTGTAATATGGATTCAAACTAAATAATTTGCGTTAAAGGTGTATTTGACCAGCCTTTAGCGCAAGTGTTGCGTTTACAAATTTTATTTAAACTGGCATTCACTAAAAATTTAAAGATTAAAGGAAAATAAAATGGCAATTATTGCAAATGCAAAGGTAAAAACCTATCCAGAACCATGGTCAGGTGAGGTGGTGAGTGGAAAACATCAACTGATTACCGACAAACCAGAATCATTCGGTGGGCAAGACAAGGGCTTAGCGCCTTATGATTTTATTTGTTCAGGTTTAATTTCTTGTACCATGATTACTTTGCGTATGTATGCTCAACACAAAGGGCTTGATTTGGGTGAGTTTACAGTTGAAGCTGATTTTAATGCCAATAAAGAGGGGAAAGAATGGGTCGAGCGTCGCTTGTCTTTTGCGACTCCGTTGTCTGAAGCGGTGCATCAAAAAGTGTTAGACATTTGCCAAAAAACCCCAGTGACCAAGACTTTATTGCGTAGTGTGGAAATCAATACCACGATTATCTAAAAAACGGCTATGTAAAAGATATTTTGTATAAAAACAAAATATCTTTTTTTCTATCAGTAAGATTATGCAATTTTTTATTGATTATTTACAGGTGTTTACATAAATCTTGTTATAGAATTTATTTTGATTCAACGCTTTAAACTCTAAGTCGTCAAAGGAATAAAAAGCTGCCCCCGTTTCACCATCATGGCTCAACGTAATGTCATCAAATTTTTTCACTAATGTGCTGTTTGAGGTTTTTCCTATAAAGTAATCAGCGCCCCGAATGGCGATAGTTTTTCCTGTGCAATCCACAATAAGTTGTTTAATAACAGATTGATATGTTACACCTTGCTCATCTTTTATAGGATGGGCATATTTTTCATAGATAACAGCTTGCTTAAACGAATCACGAATTTTTTGATGTGCATTTACATCAATAAAGGACTCTCCCTTATTCTCAAGAGCTCCCAGTAACATAAGCTTGGGTTGATATGCATATAGATTTGAACAAATAAAGAAGAAAATTAATGGGGTAAGTGACTTCATTTTTATTCTCAGAATAACCAATATTGAAGCTAGAGTATAAACAAAGTTGATAAAAAAATGATTTAAATACAGTAATAGAATTGTTGAAAAGTTGAGATCAATTTATAGTCGAAGAATAAAAACTGAGGCAATACAATGATTACATTACATCACCTTGATCAATCTCGTTCACTCCGTATTATTTGGGCTTTAGAGGAGCTAGGGCTTGAATATCAGATTAAGTACTATAAACGCTTACCTACTTTTGCTGCACCCCCTGAGTTAAAAGCAGTTCATCCGCTTGGAAAGTCACCTGTATTGACCGATGGTGACCTGACCATTGCAGAGTCTGCTGTGATTTTAGATTATCTTCAGGCGACCTATGATACAAAAAATCAGTTTAAGCCTCAGAATCCTAAAGACTTAATGCAATATAACTACTGGATGCATTATGCCGAAGGTTCTTTAATGCCTTATCTTGTTATGACATTGGTGATGACCAATATACCAAAACATGTTCCTTTTTTAATTCGTCCTATTGCAAAGAAAATTTCAGAAGGTGTCCGTGGTGGCTTTAGCAATCCTCGTTTAAAAGAACATGCAGCCTTTTTGGAAGATTATTTTAGTCAACATGACTATGCCGCAGGTGAGTTTTCTTTTGCCGACATTCAAATGAGTTTTCCTGTGATTGCCATGCAACAACGAACCAAAAATAAAACTCCTCGACTGGCTGCGTATGCTGAACGAATTCAGCAGCGTCCTGCTTTTCAACGCGCTAAACTAAAGAGTGATGATTAAATTTTGTATATCAAGGGGATGGCTTAATGCATTTAATTTTTTTACCAGGCGCATCGGGAAGTACAGCGTTTTGGCAACCTGTTATACAGCAGCTTTCAGCCGAACATCAAAAAACAGTGATGGCCTATCCAAGTTTTGCTGGGTATCCAGAGCATCCGTATATTCATAGTTTTGACGATTTACAGGGTTATATTCTCGACCAAATTCAACAGCCCTGCATTGTGATTGCTCAATCTATGGGAGGTATTTTTGCAGTTCAAGCAGCATTACAAAAACCTGAATTGATCAACGCTTTGGTTTTGGTTGCAAGCTCTGGTGGAATTGATTTAAGCCCCTTTCAGGTTGCCGATTGGCGAGGGGATTATCAGCAAACATTTGCAGTGCCCAATTGGTTTGTCAATCATCAAGCCCATTTAGATGATTTATTATATAAAATAGCGTGCCCAGTCCTGTTGCTGTGGGGCGATGCAGATCCCATTAGCCCTGTGGGCGTGGGTAAATATTTGCATGAAAAAATCCAGCATTCCAGATTGCATATCATTGAACAAGGGGAACATGATTTGGCCAATGTACACGCAAATCAAGTGGCCAGATTAATTCACGATTTTATTTCTGATATAAAGTAAAAGATTTAAGCTGAAGTCGCACATGTCTTTTTCATTTATGTTTACCATAATGACAATTGTGCTTCATCTTGCTGATCTGTCAGTTGATACAAACCGACTCCGATTAAACGGAATTGGAAATGCTCAGGAATTTGCATTTCGCTTAATAATATTTGAATGACCTGAACCATTTCTTGTTGTGATTGAAGTGCGGTTTTAAAACTTTTACTGTGCTGTAAAACCTGAAAATTCTTGAGTTTTAACTTAACGGTGACACCGCGAGCCTGCATGTGTTTTTTTTCTAAACTGAGCCAAACACGTTCAATTAAATTGTCCCAATAGATTGAGCACTGTTCAAGGCTGAGATCATCATCAAATGTGGTTTCTTTGGAAATTTGCTGACGTTGTCGTTCAGCTTGTACTGGACGATCATCAATACCTTGGGCATATAAAAACAACTGTCTGCCATATTTGCCAAAATGATGGATCAGTATATTTTCTTCAATTTTTTGTAAATCCCCCAAAGTCTCTAAGTTTAAGCTTTTCAGTTTTTCCTGAGTGACTTTACCAACACCGGGAATTTTTTTCAGGGGTAAATCATGGATAAAATGTTGAACTTGGGTCGGTTTAATGATGCAAATGCCATTGGGTTTATTCCAGTCCGAGGCAATTTTGGCAAGAAATTTATTCGGTGCTACGCCAGCCGAAGCCGTAAGCCCTGTTTGTTGAAAAATATCAGCTCGAATTCGTTCCGCCACTTCAGTTGCACTGGGAATATTTTGTAAATTTTCAGTGACATCTAAATAAGCTTCATCTAAAGATAAAGGTTCGATCAGCGCAGTGTATTTCTGAAAAATTTCATGAATTTTTATAGAAACATCGCGATATTTTTCAAAGTTCGGTTCAATCACATAGACCTGAGGACAACGTTTTTTTGCCTGTGACATCGACATGGCAGAGCGTAACCCAAACTGACGCGCTGGGTAGGATGCAGCAGCAATCACAGCCCGAGGATGATGTGATGAAATCACTACAGGCAAGTGCTTTAATTCAGGACGGTCGAGTAGCTCTACAGATGCATAGAATGCATCCATGTCAATATGGATGATTTTTCTCATGAATTACACAGTGTTGAAACGCTGTGTGATTATTCTAACCGATCTTGATTTGTTTCTATTGATGAATTTAAATTTTGTAAAGAATATGCGACAGCTTATGTCATGAAAGATCTTGATTGCGCTTAATTCAACTTATTTTTCTGTAAAAACTGCTGCCATTGTTCTGCATCACCATAAAATACATTTAAATCGACATTTTTTTCGATGCCTTGAATTTTGCCTTGGTTGCTCTGTTGCCAAAATGTCCATGCACGTTGGTCTTTTAAATCAGGCTTATCTTTATATTCACGAATCCAAATCGGTGTATCTTTAAACTCACCTGTGAGTACCATGTTGTAAAAGATTTTAGAGGTATAAAAAATCGGTTGTTTACCGTAATGCTTTTGCAATTGATCATGCATACTTTTGATGTGTTTGATTAATTGTTCTTTGGTATAGGTGTTTATACAACTGCTGTCATATTCCAAGTCCATCACAGGGGGCAAGGCATTACTTTTATTTGGCACCGTTTTAATAAAATTCTGTGCTTGAATGTCACCATCACGACATAAACGAAAGAAGTGATAAGCCCCCACGCGCATACCACGTTCACGTGCTTCTAACCAATACTGCTGAAATTTATCATCTTGATAATCGCCACCTTCAGTGGCTTTGAGATAGACAAACTGATAGTGCTGGGGAGAGATTTTTTTCCAATCAATATCACCTTGATGATGTGATACATCGAAACCTTTAATCGGATAGGCTTCAGCCAAGGCAGTATTATTATGAACAAAAAACAAAGTCCCGAATATGACGCAGCAGAAAAGTGCGATCGCTAAAACTGAGCTATTGCGAGTGATTTTTTGCTGTTTGTGTTTTTTCGCAGCGTATTTTGACATGGTTTTTTTAAATATCCAGATGGATCAGTTTAACGTGCTTTGGTTCTAAAAAACGATGGCTGAATAAAAATTGCAACACTTAAATTTGCGCATCTTTGGGAATTTGAAAGAATATCAACGCCGTAATGATGTTAATCGCACCTAAGCAAATCAGAGTATAGTGAAATGCTTGTGTTATATGTGCTTCACTAAAATAGCCTGTAAATGCATTGAGTAAAGTACCTGCCAAAGCAATCCCAATACTCATTGATAACATCATAATCATCGATAAAAAGCTATTCCCACTACTGGCGTCCTGTTGTGGGAGATCTTTAAGCGTAAGGGTATTCATGGTCACAAACTGTAATGAGTTGAGTACACCAAAAATAAAGAAATGCACTACACCTAACCATGTCGGAGTATCTGCTGTATGTAAGGCAAAACTGGCAATACATGCACCGATCAATAAGGTATTAACCAGTAGAAATGGACGATAACCAGTACGTTGTAGAATCGGGCGAATGATGGGTTTAGAAAATAATGAACCAAGTACAATTGGGGTCATCATTACCCCAGTCATAAAAGGTTCCATTTTAAAGGCGACTTGAAGCATCAGTGGCAAAATAAAAGGAACCGCATTTCCACCAAAGCGCGCAAAGAAATTACCGAGTACACCGATGGTATAGATTTTATTTTTAAACAGTCGACTACGAAACAATGCATTTTTATGGGTATGGGCATGATAGGCATAGACCAATGCTGAGATTATCCCTGCGAAAAGTAAGCCTAAGCTCAGGCTTCTGGAGATTTCATTGCTAGCAATATTTTCAATCCCTAAAGCCATTCCCACCATTGCGATTGCCAATAGGATAAAGCCACTGAAATCAAAGGATTTTACCGATGCTTCATTTACATTGGGCATGGCTTTAAAGGTGACAAAAGTGCCTAAAATACCGATGGGTAAATTAATCAGAAAAATCCAGTGCCAAGACGCATATTCGACCAACCAACCGCCTAAGATCGGGCCCATTAATGGACCGAGTAAGCCTGCTAAGCTCATCAAACTCATTGCAGAAAGAAACTGCTCACGAGGGATGATTTTTAACATGGCGAGTCGCCCGACTGGAACCAGTAATGCGCCACCGATACCTTGAATAACTCGAAATACAATAAGCAGATTGAAGTCATTGGACAGTGCACAGCCCAATGAGGCAGCGGTAAAAATCACGATCGCTGCAAAAAAGATATTTCGTACCCCAAAGCGATCTGCCAACCAACCACTTAAAGGAATACATGCAGCAACTGCCAAGACATAGCTAATCACGATGCCATGCATTTTTAATGGATTTTCTTGCAGGCTTTCTGCCATCGCAGGCAAAGCGGTATTGATAATCGTGGTATCTAAGCCTTGCATGAAAAAGCCGATCGAAACTAAAAAAACCAATAAATAGAATTTAGGTTGGAGTTTACTGTGCGATGGCGTAGTCGTCATAGAACTTAAATAATCCCATTTTGTGAATATTTTAAAACAATCATCTGACTAAATCTGTATGAAATCGTTGCTTTATATTGAATCAGGCGCAATACCCAATTGAATGTTCAAGAAATTGCCATAAAACTGTAATCTGCTTGTCATGGAACTTACACCCGTGATGAATACATTAAGCCAAATTAAACAAAAAATGGGCTGTTTATGAACATAAAAGTTTCAGCATTGTGTTTAGCAATGCTTTCTGTGGGTTTAGTGGCATGTAATGATGATCATAAAACAACAGCGCCAACGGTTGAAGAAAGCACACCTGAAAGCATTAATTTAAGCTTACTGGGGCGTTATGAAACGGGTATTTTTGCTGAAAGTGCAGCAGAGATTCCCGCATATGATGCAACAACAAAACGGGTATTTGTGGTCAATGCTAAAAACGGTTTGGTTGATGTGTTAGATGTGTCTAAACCAGAAACGCCTGTGCATATTGGTGAGCTTTCGGCTCGTGAAGCTTTAGCTGATTCTGAAGTAAATTCAGTTGCGATTAGAAATGGCATTGTGGCACTTGCTGTTCAAGCCAAACAAAAAACAGATAAAGGTATTGTGGCTTTTTTTAATGCCAAAGATTTGAAATTGATTAGTCAAGTCGAAGTTGGTGCTTTACCTGATATGCTGACATTTAGTCCAGATGGTAAAACTGTTTTGGTGGCAAATGAGGCGGAACCGAATGATGACTATAGTATCGATCCTGAAGGTTCAATCAGCATTATTGATATTAGCAATATTCAACGACCAACCGCTAGCCTTGCCGATTTTAAAGCGTTTAATGATAAAAAAGCCGATTTGATTAAATCGGGTGTACGCATTTTTGGTCCTAAAGCGA
This sequence comes from Acinetobacter sp. AS167, assembly GCF_037152175.1. Lineage (NCBI taxonomy): Bacteria > Pseudomonadati > Pseudomonadota > Gammaproteobacteria > Moraxellales > Moraxellaceae > Acinetobacter > Acinetobacter sp. AS167. Next base: position 321,052 of record NZ_JBBCMP010000003.1, on the reverse strand, counting down.
CGGTGGCTCAAGATCTAGAGCCTGAATACATCACCATCAGCAATGATGGGAAAACCGCTTGGGTGACCTTACAAGAAAATAATGCCATTGCCAAAATTGATATCGTTGCTAAAAAAGTGACTGATATTTTTCCATTAGGTTATAAAGATCATGGGCTTGCTAACAATGCACTAGATGTCAGTGATAAAGATGGAAAAATTAACATCCAAACTTGGCCAGGTTTGGTGGGGATGTATCAACCTGATTCAATTGCCCATTATCAAGCCAATGGGGCGAGTTATTTAGTCACCGCCAATGAAGGTGATTCACGTGAATGGCTAAAAGACTCAAAAGCGTACTATGCAGGAGATCAAAGCCAAGGTTTTGTTGAAGCAATTCGAATGAAACATCTGTTTAATGTCAAAGGTTTCAATAACAAAGGTGATTATCCCGCACACTTAGTCAATCTTGCAACAGGTGTAAAAGGTGCCAAACTAGATGCAACGGTTTTTGCCTATTGTGGTGCAACAGCGACTGATCCAAGCATGTGCCGTGATGATACACAATTAGGACGTTTAAACATTGCTTGGAATATGGGTTATCAAACCAACACGGATGGCTCACCAAAATTGGATGCCAATGGATTATTGACCTATAGCAAACTTTATAGCTATGGCGCGCGTTCTTTCAGTATATGGGATGCACAAGGCAAGTTAGTTTGGGATTCAGGCAGTGAGTTTGAGCGTAAAGTTGCTGAGCTATTTCCAAATTATTTTAATAGTGATCATGAAGCGGTGGCTTTTGATGACCGAAGTGACAATAAAGGGCCTGAGCCTGAAGGTTTAGCGCTGGGTACGATTGGCAAAAAAACCTTTGCCTTTATCGGCTTAGAGCGCCAAAGTGGGATAATGGTATACGATATTAGCAATCCAGAAAAGCCTGTGTTTATACAGTATTTTAATAATCGTACTTTTAAACAGGATCAGGTTTATAAAGATGCCAAAGGTCAGCCAATCTTAAACAAGGATGGCAAGCAGATTCTGATTGAGAAAAGTGATTTAGGTCCTGAAGGGCTGACGTTTGTCTCTGCCAAAGATTCACCAAATGCAAAGCCTATGTTGATAGTGGGCAATGAAGTCAGTGGCAGTACAGCAATTTATCAGATTAACTTAAAATAGCATTTTAGTGTATTCTGTTGCGAGTGAAGAGTGCTTTGGCACTCTTTTTATTGAGGCTATCCCTCAGTTTTATAAGGGATAGTTGTAGATAAGACACATAAAGTAGATGAATTATTCATCTTTATATAACATCATCAATTTTCAATAAAATTGTATTACTAATCTAAGCCTAACCATTGTCTTTGATGATAAGCGCTATCCCAGAACAACCATTCTAATTCAGCACCTTTGGTATAGGCTTTATGCATTTTCTCAAGGGTATCTGCATCGCAATGTTCTGCAATACGGTCAATCGTTGCTAAAACATTTTTAACTGCTTGGTTAAATTCTTCACCTGAATAAGTATCGATCCATGCTTGATATGGATTATTGGCAATAGATTTACTCACAATATCTTTACCAACTTCTGCATAAATCCAGAAGCAAGGCAGTAACGAAGCCAAAACCACAGGATAGCTTTCAGACCAAGCCGTCGCAGTTAAAAAAGTCGTGTAGTGATGGCAGGCAAGGGTAAGCGGGGTATTCTCAAAGTCAGCTTTGCTAATCCCAAAATCTTTCATAAATCCATCGTGTAGGCTACGTTCTACAACAATCGCTTCTTTCGCACCTTGGGTAAATTGGATGATATCGTCAGCATCAAATGCTTTTGCACCACAGACAGCCAATGCACGACCATATGCCACCAGATAATGCGCATCCTGAATCACATAATGACAAAAAGCTTCCTTGTTTAATGAGCCTGTCGCAAGTTCTTGGTTAAATGGAAGCGCTAAAGTTTTGTTATATAAAGCAAGATTACGTTGCCAAACGTCTTGAGAAAAAGACATGCCGTTTTCCTATGCAATGATTCAAGTTATAAAATGATTTCAGTTTGCAAGACTATAGCAACTCTAAATTGCTTTAGGTATTTGAATGCAGAAAATTCGATTGTATTTGCATAAAAATATGACAAAGAACTTTGGATAAATGTGAAAAAGTCGTCATAATGTGCGCATTAAAAACGCGATTTTTATTTCAGTTTTCTGATTCAAAAACTATTCTCCGTAGGTCGAATTCCCATGATGAAACATTTTGGTTTCTCAATATTTTTTACGATCGTGTGTTTGGCAATCTCTGCATATTGGGGCTTTACCCATGGTCCAAATGCAGGCGTGCAAGCCATGCTCTCTGCACTGACCATTACGGCAATTCTTGCTGTTATGGAAGTGTCTCTGTCTTTTGACAATGCTGTTGTAAATGCATCTGTACTGCGTAATTGGGATCATTTCTGGAAAATGATCTTTTTAACCGTTGGTATTTTGATTGCTGTGTTTGGTATGCGACTGGTATTTCCGGTTGTGATTGTTGCAGTCACAGCGGATATGGGCATGTTTGATGTTGTGAAAATGGCATTAAATGATCCAATTCAATACTCAGAAAAATTATTGGCACATCATGCTGAAATCGCCGCTTTTGGTGGTTCATTCTTGTTGTTGGTATTTTTAAACTTTTTCTTGGATGAAGGTAAAGATACCCATTGGTTTAAATGGATTGAAAAGCGTTTAGCCAACTTAGCCAATGTACCCGCAATGTCGGTATTCCTTGCTCTAGTTGCATTGCTGATTATGGCTGCAAATGTAGATGAAGCGAAACGCCTTGTGGTCACAATGGCAGGTATTTGGGGCATCGTGATTTATATCGGTGTACAAGTACTCAGTCATCTACTAGGTGGCGAGCCAGAAGTAGATGAAGACGGCAATGCTGTGGGTCATGATGCCAATGGTGCACCTACAGGTGTCATCAAAGCTGGTATTGGTGGCTTTATTTACCTAGAAGTATTAGATGCATCCTTTAGTTTTGACGGCGTAATCGGTGCATTTGCGATTACCTCTGATGTTGTCATTATTATGCTTGGTTTAGCTATTGGTGCGATGTTTGTTCGTTCAATGACAATCTACTTGGTCGATAAAGGTACACTTGATGCCTATATCTACCTTGAGCATGGTGCGCATTATGCCATTGGTGCTTTGGCATTTATCATGATTGCGAGTGGTACAGGTTTACATGTACCTGAAGTGGTAACGGGTTTGATTGGTGTTGCATTTATTGTTTGGGCAGTCATTGCATCAATTCAATATAACAAGCGAATTGAACAACAGAGTTAATCCTTTTTTAAGAAAAGAGATTACAATACAAGAGCACTTTAACAGTGCTCTTTTTTATGCTCAATGTTTCCACAAAGTTGCCACAATATGCGATGATGTGTTTGATAATTAGCTCGCCAGTTTTGATAAGCCAGTAGATATGATGAATCCTTTAGAACGCCGCTCGACCTTTGCATTAAGTAGTATTTTTGCTTTACGCATGTTGGGGTTGTTCATGATTATCCCTGTGTTTGCGGTGGTTGGTCAGTCCTATCAGTATGCAACACCTGCTTTGATCGGTTTAGCGGTCGGTGTCTATGGCCTCAGCCAAGCACTTCTGCAAATTCCTTTTAGCTTATGGGCAGATCGTTTTAGTCGTAAACCTTTGATTATTTTTGGCTTACTGCTGTTTGCTTTGGGTGGTGCTGTTGCGGCAATGTCTGAAACCATTTATGGGGTCATTATTGGCCGTGCGATTGCTGGAGCTGGCGCTGTATCTGCGGTTGTTATGGCTTTGCTGGCTGATGTCACCCGTGAAGAGAATCGAACCAAAGCCATGGCTGTGATGGGCATGAGTATCGGTTTGTCTTTTGTTGTAGCTTTTAGTTTAGGACCTTGGCTCACCAGTTTGGTGGGGATTTCAGGGCTATTCTGGGTAACAACAATTATGGGGTTATTGGCAATTCTCATGTTGTTTATGGTGCCTAAAACCACCCGTCATCATAAAAACTTTAAACAAGGTTATCTGCATCAGCTCAAACAAGTCTTAAAAATGGGCGATCTGAATCGTCTGCATGTTTCAGTTTTTGCGTTGCACTTATTGCTTACCGCAATGTTTGTTTATGTGCCTTCTCAATTGATCAATTTTGCTGGGATCCCTTTGGCGCAACATGGCATTGTTTACTTGCCTTTGTTGGTCATCAGTCTGTTCTTTGCATTTCCGAGCATTATTCTGGCTGAAAAATACCGTAAAATGCGCAGCATTTTTCTAACGGCAATTGCGGGAATTATAGCAGGATTAGTCATTCTGATTTTTGGTTATGAATCCAAATATGTCTTGTTGTTAGGCCTTGGATTGTTCTTTATTGCCTTTAATGTCATGGAAGCATTACTCCCATCATGGCTGTCTAAAGCAGCGCCGATTCAATCCAAAGCAACAGCGATGGGCGTCAATGCAAGTGCTCAATTTTTAGGGGCTTTTTTTGGTGGGACACTTGGTGGGCAATTAATTTTGCTCAATAATACAACAATGGGTTGGAGTGTCTTATCAGCTATTGCTATACTTTGGTTGCTCATTAGTTTTGGGCTAGCTCAACCACGATATTTAACATCAATCGTATTACGATTGCCTGAGGATAAACAAACCGATAATTGGACTTCTCAGTTGTTGTCAATTCGTGGTATTGAGGAAGTTGTGGTTATGTCTGACCAGCAAGTTGCGTATATAAAAGTTGATAAACAGCAAATTGATGATGCTGCGCGACAACATTTAACGCAGTTGTTTGGGAAAGAGGTAGCCATTTAAACATAACTCTTATAAAGTAAAACATAGAATCGAATAGGAAGATAACATCTAATGCGTGGTGTAAATAAAGTTATTTTAGTTGGTACTTTAGGTCGTGATCCTGAGACTAAAACTTTCCCAAATGGGGGTTCTCTCACTCAATTTTCAATTGCGACAAGTGAATCTTGGACAGACAAAAATTCCGGTGAAAGAAAAGAACAAACGGAATGGCATCGTATTGTATTGCACAACCGTTTAGGTGAGATTGCACAGCAGTATTTACGTAAAGGTTCAAAAGTTTATATTGAAGGTTCTTTACGTACCCGTCAGTGGACGGATCAAAATGGTCAAGAGCGCTATACCACTGAAATTCGTGGCGAACAAATGCAGATGCTTGACAACAACCGTCAACAAGGTGAAGGCGCTGCTGCTGACAATGGTGGTTATAACCAACCACGTTTCAATAACAATCAGCAAGGTGGTTTTAACAACAACCAAGGTGGTGGCGGTTATGCGAATCAAGGTAATCAAGGTGGTGGTTACGGCAATGCCAATCCACAAGGTGGCTATGGCAATGGCGGAAACAACGTAAATCAAGGTTTTCAATCGCCTAAACCTGCAGCTACACCATCAGCACCTACTGCTGCCCCTGCGGATTTAGATGATGACTTACCGTTTTAATTGATAAAACGGTCAAGCTTGATCAAAAACCCTTTGTGAAAACAAAGGGTTTTTTTTATGAACCTCATGATTTGGTTTTAGACAATCACTTTTTTGCTGAAACCCACATGGTAATCACAGCTTTAAATACCAGATCATTGTGCATGTTTTTAACCTCCACATTGACCAAATAATCACTACCTTGATTCCACTGAAAATTGCTTTCAACAGGCGTGGCAATCGCAATTAAATCAGTTTCAGCCTTCTTTAAATATTCAACCGTCATCCCTTTGGGAATCCAACGATGCGAGGAAGGCACGGTTACATCAGTCATGGTTCCGCCAGCAAGTTCAGCCATATTACACATGGCAATAGCATGGACTGTACCAATATGATTGAGAACAGCACGGTGTTTTTTGATTTTAATTTCAGCATAGTTCGCTTCAAGTCGTTCAAAAACAGGTGAGATACTGCTGAAATAAGGTGCTTTTAAGCACAATAATTTTGAAAATGTCCATTTGCCAGCAGGCTTATTTTTAAATCTATTCCACAGTTTTAGGGTTTGGCTCATTGTTGTATTCCTTATTTAGTTTACAGAATATTATTTAGTTTGCAGAATATTATTCTAATACAGAATTAAATTCTGTTGTTGGCTCGACAGACGATTTGAATCGCGTAAAATGTCATATAGAAAATGCTTAAATAAAATCAAAGGCTGTAGATGAATAATCAAAGTTTGTTGGAACGTCGTTATAGTGGGCGCCGTGCAGAATTAAAACGGGTGATTTTAACGGAAGCATTAGCTTGTTTTTTAGAACATGGGATTGAAACAACAACAATAGAAATGATCCGTGAACGTGCACAAACCAGTGTGGGGGCGATTTACCACCATTTTAAAAATAAAGAAGGTTTAGTGGCAGCCCTGTATATTTTAGCCATAGAAGACCAAGCGGAACGCCGTGATCAAGCATTATTGTCTGCACAAAGTCTACAGCAGGGTATTCAAGTGATGACAGCAAGCTATATAGATTGGGTCATGGATTATCCAGATTTTGCAAGATTTTTATATGCTGCCAATTTTAGTATTTCTAAAAGTATTCAGCGGGATCAGCTAAAACAGCAGAATCATTTACGTAATCAACACTTATTGGCTTGGATGAAGCAACAACCCGATTATGGGGTGATCAAGAACATTCCCCATGAATTATTATTGTCATTTATGGTTGGATCGACAGAAAGTTATTGTCGGGCATGGTTGTCAGGTAAAGTGAAAGCCACGCCAAAAGTTTACCAAGCAGCATTGGCACATGCGGCTTGGTGCAGTTTAGAAAGCGTATATCAGCAACAAGGCTAAATAACCAAGCTGGTTAAATTACGGATACTGTGATTAAAAAATTCGTGAGCTTTGCATATAGTGCGCTGTGACTTGATCTAAGTGATTAAGAATTGTTGCACTATTTTGAGTCTGGATTGCTGTGTCGAGTTGCTGCATATAGCCTAGCAATTGGTTTTTCGCTTTTGCTGCAAATTCAGCAGTAATGGCTTGATCTTCATAAAGTAAGACATAGTTTTTGGCAAAACCATAAATCATAAAAATCGCCGTTTTCTCAAAATCAGCCTCAGAATGAGCAATTTGAGATTCGCAGTTTATTTTCAGTTGTTTAAAAGCATCTGTACCAAAAGGAAGGTTTTGGAATTGCTCCAAAAGAATTGAGAACGTCATTTTTTAAAGTCCACTCAAAAAGAAAATCTATAGAGTAAAAGGCGAAAGGTCAAGCAAAGTTTGAAATAATATTTTCGATCAAAGCAAGGCAACAGATTGGAAAGATAAATCCATAAAACCGATTATTTTTATTAAAAACTCCAGTTTTACCGATTCAATAATATTTCGTATAGTGATTCCACAGATAAGCAATCCCTGAAATCTATTGGAGAAAGACCACATGAGTTTGATCAATACTGAAGTTAAAGCATTTAACGCAACGGCATATAAAAATGGTGAATTTATCGAAGTGTCTGAAAAAGACTTCTTGGGTAAATGGTCTGTGGTATTTTTCTATCCTGCTGACTTTACTTTTGTCTGCCCAACAGAGTTAGGCGATCTTGCAGATAACTATGCTGAATTCCAAAAAATGGGCGTAGAAATTTATTCAGTGTCTACCGATACACACTTTACCCATAAAGCATGGCATGACAACTCAGATGAAATCAAAAAGATCCAATATCCAATGGTGGGTGATCCAACTTGGGCTTTGGCAAAAAACTTTGAAGTGTTGATTGAAGCTGAAGGCCTTGCAGATCGTGGCACTTTCGTGATTGATCCTGAAGGTAAAATTCAAATTATTGAAATCAATGCCGGTGGTATTGGACGTGATGCACAAGAATTACTGCGTAAAGTGAAAGCGGCACAATATGTACACGCACACCCAGGCGAAGTATGTCCAGCAAAATGGAAAGAAGGCGATGCAACACTTGCACCTTCAATTGATCTGATCGGTAAAATCTAATCATTGCATAGAATTAAAATTGAAAAACCAGAAGTTAAACTTCTGGTTTTTATGGTTCGATTGGCTTTATAAAATATAACCATCGTGTTTAGGTGCGTAGGCACGAATACCATCGACTAAATCTTCAATCAACTTTTCCATGACTAAGCGTTGACCTTTGCGAGATGCATAAACCAACTGTACAACACCAATATTGGAACACCACTCTGGTAACAGATGGATTAAACGCCCTGAAGCAATGTCTCGTTCTACCGTTAAATAGGGAAGATCGGCAATACCTAAGCCATCGAGTACTGCATAATACGCACCCATTAAGTCATTACTTTTGACTCGAGGCTGTAATGGAATATCGATTTCTTCTCGTTGCTGAATATGATGTAAATGCCAATGATAGTGCTGTTTATCTGTACCTAATACAATGGTTGGAAATTCACAAAGTTCTGTAACATGTTGGATTTCACGATCGCCTAAAAGTTCAGGACTAATCACTAAACAGTGCGTGGTTTTAATTACATCTCTAACGATAATACTGGAGTCTTCATTGCTTGAAAAATTAGTACGAATGGCCAAATCAATATCATCATGCAGCACATCGATACGTCGACTGGTGAGTGCCAATTCAACCCGAACTTTAGGATATTTTTTTAAAAACTGATTTAGAATTGGTCGAATTTGATGTTCCATCATCACCGGTGGGCAACTAATTTTAATCAGTCCCTGTAATTCAATTTCTTGTTTTAATAAGACATTCTGAGCATTATCGGCTTGTTCAATAATCTTTGCACATTCCTCAAAAAACTCTTGTCCGAGTGGTGTGACTTTAAAATGTCGGGTTGAGCGTTGAATCAAGGTCACATTAAATTTAGCTTCTAAATCCAGAATACGTCGGCTCAGTTTAGACTTGGTGATATTACTGGCTTCACTGGCAGCACTAAATCCACCATGCTTTACCACCAGATAGAAATAATAGTAGTCATCAAAAGAGTGCACAGCTTCATCTCAAGTGTGTTGATGATTAAATAGTATCATTAATAGGAAAATATTTTAAAATTTGTACCAATAAAAGCTAGAAATGCAAAAGATTACATTTCTCGCTTAAATCATTGTCTTATTTCTGAGAAGTATTTTGAGTGTAGCTATTGATCAGGTTACGATAGTCAGGGATATGGTTACCAAATAGCGTACCTAAACCTTCAATATCATTACGCCAATCACGATGCAGCTCACAAGAGGCACCAAACCAAGTCATTAATTGCGCGCCTGCATTGCTCATACGATCCCAAGCTGAGTCACGTGTCAGCGGGTTAAATGTTCCAGAAGCATCGGTGATGACAAAGACCTCAAAATCTTCTTCTAGGGCAGAAAGTGCCGGAAATGCAACACAAACCTCGGTGACAACACCTGCGATAATCAGTTGTTTTTTGCCTGTTGCTTTTACTGCTTTGACAAAGTCTTCATTGTCCCAAGCATTGATTTGACCAGGGCGAGCGATATATGGTGCATCTGGAAAAAGTGCTTTTAACTCTGGTACCAGTGGACCATTGGGACCATCTTCAAAACTGGTGGTCAAAATGGTTGGAAGGTTAAAGTATTGAGCTGCAGCAGCCAGTGCCAGAACATTATTTTTAAACTTATCTGGGTCAATGTCACGGACTAAAGAAAGTAATCCAGTTTGATGATCGACTAACAATACCGCAGCATCATCTTTGTTTAAACGAACGTAAGGTTTTCCCATTTTTTATATCCTTGAAGTCACTAAAATTTAAATTGTGCTTAAATACAAAACAAATTATTTTGCATGGATTTCATGTTACGTGGCTTAATCATGATAATTAAGCCTATAAACTGAGATTAATAATCTCATAAATAAGATTATTGATTAAAAACTACGCTGAGCCTTGGCTGTTGAATATCCTATATTTGGGATTCAGCGTATTGGTAGATTGCTGTATTGATCACTTTAAAAAACTTAAAATGGATTCATATTAAAGCCTAGAGATAGGAGTATTGAGATGAAAAGAATTATTGGTGTATACCGCAATCAAAATATGCATTGGGTCGGTGATGGCTTTCCTGTAAAAAACTTGTTTTCTTATGATCGTTTAGGTCAAGCGATTAGTCCTTTTTTATTATTGGATTATGCAGCACCTTATACATTTGCACCTAGCCATGAACAGCACGGTGTAGGTTCACATCCACATCGTGGCTTTGAAACGGTGACCATTGCCTACCAAGGTGAAGTTACCCATAAAGACTCACATGGTGGTGGTGGAACCATTAAAACAGGTGATGTGCAATGGATGACTGCAGGCGCAGGATTGGTTCATGAAGAATTCCATTCACATGAATTCACTGAAAAAGGTGGAATCTTTGAAATGGTTCAGCTTTGGGTGAATTTACCTGCGGCAGATAAAATGACCCAACCTAAGTATCAAGCAATTTCTGCGCAAGATATTCCTGTGATTCATTTTGATGATGATGCAGGCCACTTACGTGTGGTTGCTGGGAAATATGCTGAACAACAAGGTGCTGCTTCAACCTTTAGCCCTGTCAATGTTTGGGATGGTCAGCTTAAAGCGGGTCATGAGCAAATTATTCATGTGCCAGTTGACCACAATACTTTGGTGGTTGTACTAGAAGGTGAAATGCTGCTCAATGGTACACAAAAGGTGCTCGATAGCTCGATTGTCATGTTTGAAAAAGATGGTGATGCAGCAATTCAACTTGAAGCGGTGCAAGATGCTAAGTTTTTGGTGCTTACAGGTAAACCATTGAATGAGCCAATCCAAGGCTATGGTCCATTTGTAATGAATAGCAAAGAAGAAATCGTGCAAGCGTTTAACGATTTCAATAATGGCAAATTTGGTGAAATTGTAGCGGAAGCTTAGTTGGTACTGATGAACGGTATTTGTATAACGGATACCTTTCACGTCTCAAGTCTATAAGCTCAGCCATGTATGAAATATCGAGAGAAGTCAAAAAGCGGATTTTAAAATCCGCTTTTTTTATATTTAAAATTTTTAGAACCAAAAGATTAGAAATTTAAAAAAAGAAAAGAGCTTTGCTCTTATTGAACAGAAGCTCTCTTACGCTGTAGTTTTTTCTTTAGATGAGTATGTCTTGTTTTGATTAGTTATTTTGTTGTCTGTACATCATAATTAATTAAAAATGTGAAGTAAAGCACAGTATATTTCATTTGGTTAATTTGTATCCACTGTACCTTGGCTTTTTTGAATGCAGCTATTTTACACGTCGTGCAATTGATTTACTTAAAAAGCAAATTCAAAGTAAAAAAAAGGATCTCTATTCCACACTATAGAGATCCTTTTATGCTGTAGTTTCTTTTATTGTCTGTTGTCATAATTATTTGTTTTTATTGTAAATGTGAATTGTTTATCATTTTTATGGTGTAAATAATAATTAATAAATTGGTATTTGTAAATGTTTTTTTTATAAAAAGTTAAATTATCTATATGTTTTTAACAGTATTTTTTTATATATATAAATATCAATCAAGTATAAGCAGTGTATGGCAGAAGGTTCTGGCGTAAAACGACTAAAATTGAATAAACACGGTGGACGGAGATTTTTCCTAAAAAATTTCCAACAAAAAAAGTTAAAACTGGAACTTTTTAATACCGCGATTTAATCGGCTATAGCTCATAATAAAAAAAATGGTTACGCACGGATAATAACTTTGGATATTGCAGTGATTGGTAGTGGTATGGCTGGCCTGGCCACCGCAAGAATTCTTAAAGATGCAGGTCATAACATTACCATCTTCGAAGCATTACCTGGTCGTGGTATGGATAGTCATAGCATTGAGTTTGAAGGTGGTTTAATTGATGCACCTTTGCGCGTGATGAATCAGCATTTATGGAAAAACACCCTGAGCCTTGCAACACACCTCGGCATAAAAACCTTTCCAGTGCGTACCTTTATGGCGTGTAGCTGGTTATTTGAAGATAAAACTGAAACTTGGTTAACCACATCACGTACCCGTATTGGTAATTTTCCCATTATCAATAACCGTAAAGGGCTTAAACAGTATGGTTGGCGTTTAGTGAAAGGGATGTTGCAGCTTAAAACAGCAATCTCTCAGTTTTTTAAATCTAAAAACCAAGACATTACCCTTGCTGATTTTATCAATCACCATGACATTGAAGAAGTATTTTGGCATGGTGCGGTGATGCCTGTGCTTTATACCATTTGTACTTGTGATCCTAAAACCATCGGTGAATGGCCTGCAAAACCACTCTTAATCTTTTTAAAGCAATTAACTGATGGTGATGCTTTATTGCGTTTACACGGTGGAACGCCTGCTTTTGTCGATAAATTGATTGAAGATATCGATATTCACAGTGGTTCTGAAATTACCAAAGTTGAGGAACAGGGTAACGTTGTTCTGGTTGAAAATGCACAAGGTGAGCAATTTCAATTTGACCGTGTGGTAGTAGCAACACCGACCAATAAATTAGAAAACTTTTTAAATAAACAACAATTTGCTGATGATATCGCTTTATTGCAAAAATTTAAGTTTGAACAAGGCGAGTTGGTTATGCATACCGATGCATCTGTGATGCCACCAAATCGTAAAGATTGGGCTGTATTGAGCTATATGATGGATCGCAAATTTACCAAACAACAATTCACAGTTTGGCTGAACTCGATTGAACCAAGTTTGGTGGGTAAATCTCCAGTGTTCCAAACCTGGCGTCCTGTGACCAGCATCGATCCGAAGAAAGTTATTTCCACAGTGACTTTAACCCGTGCTGTGGTGGATTCTGAAACAGTGGCTTTAAACATCGAGTTGCAAGCGCGTCATAAAGTCGCCAACCGCAAAGTATTCTATTGTGGTTCATGGTCATGTGATGGTTTGCCAATTCTTGAATCTGCAGTGACTTCTGCAATGCATATCGCAGAAATTTTTGGTGCACCATTGCCATTTGTAGGATTAAAACCTAAAGTTGAGGTGGCTCCCCAACTTGGCTATTAAAGCCCAGTGAATTCATATAAAGTTTAATGAATTCATAACTGAATAAGTGAATGATTTAAAATGAAATGGCTTCAAGCGATTCAGCAAAAACTTCCAAAACATAAATATGCAATCGATGCAAAAATGCTAGGAGATGACGCTGAATGTGCTTGGACCAACTTAGGGTATTGGGATGAGGCTACATCCTCTTACCCTCAAGCCTGTCAGCAACTTGCTGAACGTCTTGCACAAGCGGTACAGCTTAAACAACATGATCGGGTACTAGACCTAGGTTGTGGTCAAGGTGCCAGTTTAAAATACTGGTTAGAACACTACCAAATTCAAGATTTAGAAGCGGTTGAGTTACAACAACAGTGTGTCGATAAAATTCAAAAACAACTCCCGCAGATTAGGGCGATTCACTGCCAATCTTTTTTAAATTTAAATGCGCTTTTATTGACGCCACGTTTTGATGTGGTGTTGTGTATTGATGCGGCTTACCACAGCGATTTAAACTTATTTTTAAATTCAGTTGTTCCAATTTTAAATTCAAAAGGTCGTTTGGGTTTTCATACGTTGATGCTTTCAGACACAGTTTTAAATTCAAAACAAAAAATGAAATACAGATGGTTACTTAAAGCCGCTGATGTTGATTTAAAATCACTGATGACCGCGACACAAATCAATCATGCCCTGCAACAGCATGATCTTGAACAAATCGCGCTTGAAGATATATCCACAGCAGTATTGGCTGGCTTTAGTCAATATATTGCGACAAGAGCGAAAACAGAGCAAGGAGGGTTAGATCAGCTCAAAATACAAATGACCGCAAAACTTTGTCAAAGGTTATTTGAAGAGGGAATCGTTCGATATATACAGCTCAGCGCGGTCAAAACATAATTTTTATTATTTGTGATGAGATCAAGCAGATCAAAAATTATAAGAAAATGCCTAAGCCAAAAACAACAAAGCCTCACTAAAAAAGCGAGGCTAAGTAAAAATGGTGCCGGCACACGGATTCGAACTGTGGACCTACTGATTACAAGTCAGTTGCTCTACCAACTGAGCTATGCCGGCAACGTGGCGAGAATTCTACAGAATATTTATAAGATTGCAAGCCAAAAAATAAACAATTGAATAATCTTTAATATTTATAGTCTTAGCGATCGGATATTGGTTTGAAGTTGATAATGCAGTGCGGTATGAATGCTTAGATTTTTAGAGAGAAACGGATTTTACCACTTTTAATTTGTAGACAGAAAAAATAACAAAACATGGACTCGAGCTAGCTATCTCTTTGACTTATTGAAAAACAATGATCTTGGCGGAGTCTTGCTGAGCTTTCATCTAATTTCTGGATCAGCCTGCGGCTCGCCCTACTTTTGTTTCGATATGAGGAGCTAAGCTCCGCAAGGGTAACCATCTTGCGCAGCTACATCGCTGCTCACCGCAAAACTCGTCGGCCACCAGCAACTTATTCAATGAATCGTAGAAACAACACTTTATAAATGGAGTCCTGCCTCAGACAGTTGCGGATGACGTTTCCGCGTATCATATTTCATCAAGAACTTTATATTGAACTCAGGTTAACAAAGATAACTAGAGCAACGATTAGTAATCGCTTTAATCTTTCGACTAAAAAGGCTTACGGAGGGGTAAGCCTTGAGTATTTGGGGTTAAATCAATAAATCTTTATCAGTTTTGAAATATAGACTTATTTTCTCCTTAAAATATGATCCAGATCTTGTGCGCATTCTTCTAGGGTGATTGCCATATCTATTTGCATTTGGGGTTTCAATTCGTTTGCGAGTTTTCTCCATTGCTCAATCAATTGGATAGCTTTCTGAATTTTATGCTTATTTACATCTTTGGCAATAGTTGGGGTGTATCCACCACGTTTAGCATTTTTGACTTGTCTTACATAATTGGCGCTGTTATTCATTGTCACTCCCGAATAGCAGTTTTATGCTTTTAACTTGTTTGAATCGCTAATAAGTACCGCATCATGATTATCTTAAGAGAACGTTACATCTATATGATTTTTATTTTGTATTTCACCTCCTTTGAATCGTGCTAGAAGTTCTTTTCACTTGATACTAATTCAAGAAAGTTGGAATTGAAATAGTCAATTGTCTTTTTAGTTGAGTGGATATGTATCTATTTGCTTCAAAAAATAGCTCAAATATCGTATAACTAAGCTAAGTAAAAACTAGAACAATTGAGAATGAAACGATTCAGTATTTTATTATTATTTTTTTCTGTCGCACATGCTGAAGCTCCTAAAGAATGTCAGTTACTTGAACAGACCTCCGAAATGTTAATGCAGTTACGTCAAAACGGTTTATCGTTGGATGATGTTGATTTTAATCCTGAAGCATTGTCTGCAAAAGAACAGGTATTGTTAAAAGGTATGATTGACGATGCAAAGGGTGTACCGATTTATCAGATACCTTTAACCCGACAAAAAGCGATTAATGATTTTAAAATTAAGTGGCAAGAGGTGTGTCAGTCTGCGGATGTTGTGATGCCAACCGAGACGAGATAAAGGATTGTTTTAAAAAACTATAATAAGTTAATGAGTTAGGGTGTTTTGAAAAATAAACTATTATTTAAACTACTGAGCATAGTTCAGATTATAATTGATTAGTTAGCTATAAATAACTTTATAAATATTTGGTTCGATAATTAATGAATGACCTAATAACAAGATTTTTAAATAATTTTAGTCAGTGGCATGAAGTGACTCTGACAACCATTAAAGCTATTATTGCGATAGGTATAATGTGCTTAGTCGCCTATCTTCTAAGCATTGGTTATATCCCATCGGAGATTAGCTTTGGTGATACACTTGTTTTTTTACTGATCTTTGTAGCATGTTCTATTGTCTATACTGGATTAAGCATGGTGTTATTTTTCTTTGGTATATCTTTAACACCACTGGTATATCTAATTTTCACTACAGTTGATAAATATTTACCACCTCATATAAGAATTGGAAAGAAACTTCCCTTTCCAAAGATCAGCATTTTAACATTAGGAGCATCTATATACCTTCTATATAGCCTTCGAAGTTTATTGTTATTGCATTGGAAAATTAGTCTTTATATCGCTGTTACATCTGCTTTTATTGCATTGTTTTATTATGCTTTTTACATTAATCGACAGAAGATCAAAGAATTCGGCAATAAATTTGAAAACCTAAAAGATATAATTGACGATCCTGATGCTAGTGATAATCTTAAAAAATTTGCAAAAACCAAATTAAAGAGATTAGAAACACATATTAAGGGCAGTATACAAATAGCGCTTTTTCTTATTATGACCCCACTTTTACCTATGTTTTTTATCGGAGATATTGGTAAAGTGTTCTTAGAGTACACGATGCAAAAAACTGGTGTAAGTATAGAGAAAGCGACCCTATATATTAAAGCGCCTTATGCCAATTTGATTGATTTACCTAAAACGACAACTAAAGAGCTTAGTCAAAATCAAATATTTATTTTTAAAAAAGATGTAAAAGTGCTATTTCAAGGTATTGGTAAAAATACCCTAATCTCATATAAAGTTAAAAATATAGAGAAACAGATCGTAATTCCGAATGAATATATTACTGTAGAAAGGATTCAGAAAGAGGATAAATGATTTTAATAAGCTTAAACGGCTATAATTTAGGTGTTAATCAGTACGTTTAAGGTGTGGTTAAAATATTTGGGGGTAAATATGAAAATTGATGCACAAGTAAAATCGATTGAAAAATTAAAGGACTATTTCTTCCTCGTACCTGACTATCAACGTGAATACGTATGGAAAGCAGATGATCAAGTCGAGCAGTTTTTAACAGATATAGATAATGAATACGATGAAAATGCTGAACAACAAGAAAGCTATTTCATTGGTTCCATTATCATTGTTAAAAACAAAAATAAGTATGATGTAATTGATGGCCAGCAACGTCTGACCACCATTACACTCACCTTGTGTGCAATCAGAGATTTACTTTCAAATCAAGATTTGACCGAACTACAAAAGAATCATTTAAGTACGGTAAATAACTTACTGTATAGCTTTGATTTGGATACTGAAAAATACCTACTTCGTCTTGAACTTCAATACGAAGAAAGCAAGAATTTTCTAGATACGCTCATTCTGAAAGAAAAATACGAGGGTGAAAATACAGCATCCATTCAGAAAATGCGTGCTGCTTACAATCAAATTTATAATTATCTTGAAAATATTTTGCAAAAAGGCGTACCTGCCTTAACCAAATTTGCACGTTACTTCATGAGTAAAATTGATTTGGTGCTCATTGAATCTGAAGATATAGGTAGTGCACTTAAGATTTTTGAAACCATCAACCAGCGTGGTGCAAGTCTAAATGCCATGGATTTGGTCAAAAATCTGCTATTTAGACAAGCCAGTGAAAGTCAGTTTAATACCATTAAGGAGACATGGAAAAAAATTAATGAGGCTTTACTGCGCTGTGGAGAAGATGAAAATCCACTACGTTTCCTGCGTTACTTTATGATGGCACGTTATCACAACGGTATTTTGCGTGAAGATGATATCTACAATTGGATTATCACAAAATCAGGTAAGGCTATTCTGAAGTACGAGACACATCCAATTGAATTAGTCAAAGAAATTGAATTTATGGCACAACGCTATGCAGATTTAGTGAATGCGACTAAACGCTTAAGTGATGGTAGTGAATATCCACATGTGACCCATATTGGTTTTATTAACAAATATAAAGCTCGACAACATTTGGTTATGCTCTTGGCTTTATCAAAAAAAGCGGATAAAGCAGCCATTGATTATTTAGCTAAGCAAATTGAAAGCTTTTATTTTGTTACCAATACAGTGGGGATTCTAGGTAAAAGTAATGAATACTCATTCGCCAATTGGGTGGTCTCATTCCGTGGAAAAACAACGATAGATGAGATTCAACAATCTGTAGAAAAAACAATAGTACCTTATGTGCTAGAACGCTTAGATAATTTAAAATTCAAATTTTTAAATATCCGTCACGATGGTTATAACCCACAATATCGTCAGCGTTTTATTTTAGGTCAGTTAGAAAATCAGGCACGTACTCAAGCAGGTCTAACTGATTTTAATTTTAAACAAATCAGTCAATTAGAAATTGAGCACATTTTCCCTCAAACACCAAAAGACAATGTGTTATCAGAAGAGTTTTTGGATAAAACTGAATATAACAATACTATCTATAAGTTAGGCAACGTTACTTTACTTGAAAGTGTGATTAACCAAGCTATCAACAAAATGAATGACCTAACAACTAATAATTGGTTTGAGCAGAAGCAGCAAGAATATGCAAAATCTAATCTATTAACCGTGAACTTGCTGGATCACCAATTTAACATAGGCAAAAATACTGCAATTAATCGCTTTAAAGATCATAAAAATTACATTTTCGAAAAATGGTCAAAACAAGCCATCATTGACCGTCAAAAAATTATGTTAGATCTAGCCTTAGACGTATGGTGTTTCAACAATCAACGACTTGATCAATATCAATTTTTAGTAGAACACAAAGATACAGTAGATGCATAAATATTAAAGTTTAAGAAGATAAGGGTAATAAGTGAAGTCGGCAATCTGAATGGATTACACTTGCCCCTATTGCTTATCTACTTAAAAAAATGATTCAGGTTAAACATCATGAATGCGTTCACAGGTCAAACTTTTCAAATGAATCAAATTATTAACATTAAAGAGGTTATTCAATTCACAAGCATCAGTCGTGCAAAAATCTATGAAATGATCAATGCAAATTCAAAATATTATGATCCAACATTTCCTAAACCAGTTCGCTTGAGTGAATCATGTATTGGTTGGGTGGCTTTGGAAATCCATCAATGGATTGAAGATAAGATACAAATTTGATAAAGGTAGGGAGCGAAAGCTCCCTTATTTTTAGTAGATTATATACATCATCAATTACCTATCTAAATTTCGGATTAAATGTAATCCGAAATATTAATTTTTTCAGACTTTAAATACTTTTCCATTATATCGTTAGGGTCTAAATATAAGCATTCAATAGGAATAAAATTTTCCGTTAGTTTTTCTAATTTTTCTTCTTCTTTAGACTCTTCACGATAAGCCAATTTAATGCTAGATAGAAGATTGGTTATTCCAGGAAAAATGAAAATATTTTTAACTTCTTCTAGCTCAGGATAAATGAGTTTAACTGCCTTAACGTAGAAAAATTGTTTAACTAAATCAGTCCATCCTGGAGCATCGTGTGCTCCAGTAGCGGTATAATATTTACTATCTATGACCCAACAACAGTTATTATTCTTAATAAATATATCTAAGCGCATACCCTTTTGATTTGAGGTTTCACTAAACTTTGTAGGACCTGAAAATAGATATTGGGGTACTGGCAATAAAGAATTAATTTTTAGATCAACATTATGGAAAATGTTTTTAAGTAAGAATTCCCAAACGTAATGAAATTTTCGAATACCAATTACAACATCGTTCGAACCAATTTTGTGGATTTTTTCTAAATATCTAATCAATAATTGCAGCGTTCTAATTTCAAGTGACACAAAAGTTGAATGTAATCTTCGGTTTAACAAAATGATTTTTTGATATATGCCCAATTCATTAAATATAATTTTCTCTTCTAACTGATTCATTGAGACAAAGTTAAATCTTTCATCTAACCAGTGAAACTTATTAAAAATATCCAAAATAATTTCACTGTGAATGCTTGAGATTAAATCATCTTGGTAAATAGAGATTGGATATTTGTGAAGATCTAAATAGATTGGGACAGTCTCACTGGTAAAAACTGGAAATTCTCTATTCACTGTTTTAGACCAATTCGTTCGTCCCTTCTCACTATGGCTATGTGATTTAGATTTTAAGATACCTACACTAAAATATAGATCAATAATTTCAAAAATATCAGTTAAAGAAATCTCTTCAATAACTTTTCCTTGTTTATCCTCATCAAATGCTAATAAACTGGAATCAACAGAATTTTTATAAAAATGAATAACTTTTATTAAGGTTGCTATAGATTCAGTGTTTTTAGATGACGATTTTGCAGGAGAAAAGCAGTACGTACAGCCATCACAAATGATGATCCCACAAAATGAAATCTTCATTCCCTGATTAACTGAGTCAATACCGTCAAGTGACCTTAATTTATCAATCACAAAATCAGGAATTTTTTTTAAATCGACAAATTGTTTGTCTTCAAAATATTGATATTTCATTACTCTGATTCTGTCGAAACACGTTCATCAGCATCTTGCTGGGCTTTTAACATATCTATAAATTTTTCAGAGAAAATAGCTTCTCCATTGGAATAGATTTGATGTAACTGGCCGTAACTATGAATATCTCGCTTAAAAATTTCATCATTATGGCTTTTATATTTAAGAGCATCATCCCATAGATATGAGCAAATTTTACCAATTAAAGTATCCTTCACTGTATCTATTGTAAGATCACTATCTTTAATAAACCAAGGACCAATAAGTTTATCTTCTTGAACTTTTAGTTGAACTAAAACTGTATTTATTGCCTGTGCTAAAATTTTCCACTCAACCTTCGGAAGATTGGTATGATAGATAGGAATTTCTCCGCTAGCACAATTCATAAAATCTATTGGTAAATATTTAAAAATCCAACGTCGTTTGAATGCTGTATCTAAAGGAAAAACAGCCTGATCACTACTATTCATAGTTGCAATAATTGACAAATTACTAGGTATGATTAGTTGACGCTTTGATATAAATTCATTGCTTTCAAGACCAGTTACACTCATTAAAGCATCATATAAATCCTCATCTTGGATAAGGATTGGATATTCACTTTTTCCATCCTTATCTCTATCTAGTAACTGAAAAACTTCTCCAAATACGGCAGCAGTGTTTGCTCTGTTCAGTTCTTCAATAACTAGAAAGTAGTTTGTATTTGGATCAAGTAGAGCTTTTACTAAAATTTGAATAAATGGCCCTTTTCGAAAACTATAAGTAATACTTCCGCTACCGTTGTCCTTATGAGGTTTTAAGCAACCAATAAAATCAGAATACTGAGTCTCTGGATGAAAGACTGTACGAATATAATTTTCACCAACTATTTCACTAACAGATGCACTTTTTCCTGCTCCTGGTGCGCCGTAAATAATTTTGTTGTAACCCTTTCCAATTATTGTTTCTTCTTCAACTAGTTTACTAGGTTTAGTAAAGTCAACATCTAATGTAAATAAAAAATTATTTGGATTTTCTTTTTCGATGGTTAGTATTGAAATAAGCGGTAAAGAAATTCTACGTACTAAATCATTAAAAATATCTCCTGATGCTGACCTTATGTAAAAGCGCCGTTCATCATTAAAAGATGTTAAGTGAAAGGAGATTTCTTCAGGACAAGCTAAAACCTCCTGATACACAGAGTCCCAATACTCTAGAGATACTTCTTTATATTGATTAATGAATTGGTAACAGAATTCAAATTTTTCTTTTAGTAAAAATTCTAGTAAGTTTTGCTTCTTAAAATAGTAAGTATTTTGAGCCGAGAATTGGTTAAAGAAATTATTATACTCATCTATTTTATCAGTCGAGCCTATATAAAATTTAGCTTCGCCAGCACCATTAGTTTTTAATAGTTTAACTGGACGTTTAACAAAACTATCAGCCAATGGTTTAGAGATACTTAAAGAGTCGTTCATACTATCTTAGGCGTAGGGAATTTTTATTCTATCCTACACCTAACTTAAAAAAAACTAAATGAGTTCTAGTTGATTTCTTTCTACTTTTTTAGACCAATCAATCGTTAAATTAATTTGCTTAACAATGCTCATAAGAACATCTACTACAATAGAGTTACCAGCTTGTCTATAAGCTTGTGTATCTGAAACAACGATTTTAAAACTGTCACAGAACCCCATTAACCTTAAACATTCTCTAGGAGTTAATTTACGGATCCTACCTTGTGTAGTCACGTAATTATCAACGCCAGCTCTATGCATCTTTGTCATTGTTGCTAAAAGTGGTCGAGCTATTTCTAGATCAATTTGTGGTCGAGTATAGAAGCCTTTTGTCCCTGTCGCCATCACATAATTCACAAGCTTTTCTGAAAGAAAATACTTCTCTTCAATTGGTTTAGGTAGCTCTTCAAAAATGAAATCACCATGCCAATTAAATTGTTGATTAGCCTTTTGGCATAAACCGATTGAACCATTGATTTGAGTATATTGTTTATTTAGGTTCTTAGTGCTTGTAACGAAATCAATGCCTTTATCACCTAGGTAATACTTTTCAGGTGTATTTTCCAAAAGAAAATCTTGCATTTTTTTTGTCAAAACCTGAGGGGTTGGAAACTCAAACTCGGCCGCTTGGTCTAAGAATCCGATAACAAATAATCGTTCACGATTTTGAGGGATACCATAATTTTTAGAGTTTAGAACTTGGGAATACCACTTATAGCCTAAATCACTGAAAACATTTTGCATGATTGTCCAAGTATTTCCACCATCATGGCTTAATACACCTTTAACATTTTCATAGATAAAGACTTTAGGTCTAATTTCGTTAACTAAACGAGCAAATTCATAAAAAAGTGTTCCTCTAGTATCTTCAAACCCACCACGTTTACCTACCATAGAAAATGATTGGCAAGGACTTCCACCTACAAACAAATCAATATTATTTCTATATTGGTATCCATCCAAAAACCGAACATCATAATGAAAATGTTCCTGTGGGATGTTGTAATTAGATTGATAGCTTTCTTCAACAAAGTTTTTCTTTTTTTTCTTAGAATAAAGCCCATCAATATATGCTTTTTTTTCTTTAAAACTATGTAAATTTGCTAGATTTTTTTCAATTTCATCTTGTTTAATATCAATTTCGATATTTCCGTTATCACATGCAAATGCAATGTCATGAGGGATAGATAGCCGTTCTAGAGCATGTTCAATTGCTCCTATACCGCTAAACACTGTACCTAATTTCAGCATAACATCAACTTCAATTCAAATTTTAAAAATACTATATACCAGACCCAGATATATGTGTCTAGGTGTTAATTCAATTGAACGACATATTTTGTCGGTTAAATGAATGTTTACCTAAAACCTTTTAGACCTATTGAGATTAGAATTATCAAAGATGTTACGCAGCAAACCGACTTTTAGGACTAGATAGCACTATATTTTGTGTTTTATTTTTAATTGGAACACGAGATATAGTGTGCACACAAAAATCAATTATCAATATTTATTTAATAAAATAATTGAGGAATTTTGTGCTTAAGAAAAGGCATCATTTTATTTCTTAAGCTATCAATAAAATCAGCCCATTCCTGCATCATCTTTGTTAGGCACTCTAAATGCTGTGCATGGTTATATGCCTGAGACACAGTATTACCAACCCTATGCGCTAACTGAATTTCAATTGCATCGTGCATATAACCTTGCTCATGTAAGGTTATGGAAGCAAGCCCACAGAAACCATGTCCCGTCATTTTACCGTTATAACCCATTGTGCGGATAACGCAGAGTAAAGCATTACTACTCATCGGCTTTGCTGTGATTATAGAAAACGTATTGCTTGTTGCCAGTAAGTGGACGTAAGCCTTCAATTAGTTCAATTGCCTGCTTGGATAATGGAATGATGTGAGGCTGTGCCATTTTCATTTTTTCAGCAGGTATACGCCATAAATGAATTATGCCCCCAACCATATCGAGATTCTGATTATTAGAAAGACAACAAAAAAAGGCCTAAACCCTTAAGATCTAAGCCTTTCTCTACTGCATCGGCATGCAGTTTTTCAATTCTGGCGGTGAAAGAGGGATTCGAACCCTCGATACGCTATAAACGTATACACACTTTCCAGGCGTGCTCCTTAAGCCACTCGGACACTTCACCAAGGCGTGGGATAATAACCAAAAAAAAGATTTCTGCCAAGCAACAATTGATTTAGAGCAAAAAAAATTTCACAGTGATATGATTGCGCAAAAATAGTGTCTAAATTTTTGAAGACGAATCTATGCAAAGTACTGCAAAAAAAGCCGCGTTACCTGCGATCACACTCGCAGCATTAGGGGTGGTATTTGGAGACATCGGAACCAGTCCCTTGTACGCCCTACGCCAATGTTTTCTGACTGCACACATTGCCATCACCGAAGCGACCGTGCTTGGGATCTTGTCACTGATTTTCTGGTGCATGATGCTCACCATCAGCTTTAAATACGTCACCATTATCATGCGAGCAGATAACAATGGTGAGGGTGGTATCATGTCCTTGCTGGCGCTGAACTTACGATCTAATCGTATCGCAGATAATCGCAAAATCTACTTAATTGCCTTGGGATTTATTGGCGCATCGCTGTTTTTCGGTGATGGCATTATTACCCCGGCAATTTCAGTACTTTCAGCCATTGAAGGGCTGAGTATTGCAACACCTATGTTTAATAAATGGCTGATGCCTTTAGCAATCGGCATTCTTACCGCACTGTTTCTGGTGCAAAGACATGGTACGGGAACCATGGGGAAGTTTTTTGGTCCAATCACCTTAACTTGGTTTGCCTCTATCGGTCTAATCGGTATTCATAGTATTAGCCAAACTCCTTATGTTTTAAGCATGCTCAGTCCACATTGGGCACTGAACTTTATTTTTCACCAACCCTTTGTGGCTTTTTTAACCATGGGTGCGGTGATTTTGACGGTGACGGGTGGTGAAGCACTCTATGCAGATATGGGGCATTTTGGACGACTGCCGATTCGTTTAGGCTGGTTTATCATTGTGCTGCCTTGTCTGCTATTAAATTATGCAGGGCAAGGTGCGTTATTACTGCGTAATCCAAGTGCGATTGAAAACCCATTCTATTTGCTTGTACCTGAGTGGGGCTTATACCCCATGATTGCCTTAGCTACAGCGGCAGCGGTGATTGCCTCACAAGCGGTGATTACTGGTGTGTTTTCAATGGCAAACCAAGCCATTCAGCTACGCTATTTGCCAAGATTAACTGTGCATCACACTTCTGATGTGGAACAAGGTCAGATTTATTTGCCCTTTATTAACTGGATACTCTATGTCTCGATTCTTTTATTGATTGTGATTTTCCAAAACAGTGCCAATCTTGCCAATGCTTATGGTGTAGCGGTTACCATGACCATGCTATGTGATACGATTTTGATTTCAATCTTGGCCTATGGCTTTTGGCGTTGGCCAAAGTGGAAAGTGGCATTATTCGCGATCCCATTCTTAGTGATTGATAGTATTTTTATTGGGTCAACTTCATTAAAAATCATTTCAGGTGGATGGGTTCCGATCCTGATCGGTGCAATCGTATTTACTATTCTGATGACGTGGAAAACCGGGCGAGAAATTGTCTTTAACCGTTTGGAAAAAGATGCCTTGCCGTTGGATCTCTTTATTAAAAGTGTCAGTTTGAGTGATGAAACTCAGTTTGTACCCGGTCAAGCGGTATTCTTAACCGGTAACCCAAATATTGTCCCACATGCGATGTTGCACAATATCAAGCACAATAAAGTCCTGCATGAACGCAATATTATGGTGACAGTGATTACCCGTGATGTTCCGTATGTGCCAGACCAAGAAAGAATCCGTGTTGAAGTCTTAGATAAGCGCTTCCAACGGGTTTTTGTTTATTATGGCTTTAAGGATCAACCTGATATTCCAAACGCGCTAGAGTTGGCTTATAAGCAGCTTGAAGTTGAATTTGACATGATGCATATCAGCTTCTTCATCTCACGTGATCGTTTGATTCATACCGTGGGTGATGGAATGGCGCCATGGCGTGAAAAACTGTTTATTTCAATGCAACGTAATACCAGTCCGGTGAGTGATTTCTATCAAATCCCGCCAAACCGTGTGGTGGAAATGGGCAGCCAGATCGAAATCTAAATTCATATCAATCAAAAGCCAGAAGTCATTCTGGCTTTTTTTTGCCCATGGTTTTATGGGCTGGTGTATTACATTGATTCACTTTATTTTTTAGCAACGACTTCTTCTCTAACCCAGCAAGTAAGACGTTTATCATTTGTGTTATTAAGTCTGCAAAAGTAGATGGGCTGATATTGCACTGACACAGTATCAAACCCTTTAGAATGCTCAGTTTGAATGCTTTTATCATTCAATTCTCCCCAGCAAATCATGAGACATCCGCATAAAACGATCCTATACGACAAATTGTGTCGCAAGGCTGTCGAACAACACTGCACAACATGACATAATCATGATCACAAGTGCGATAAAGCATCTGTAAGATATTTGATTTTCTAGCATTTTTTATGAAATAAACAATAAATTGTTACATGGAATGTTGTTTAGTTAAGCATAAATCGTAGAAGCTTTACTCGGTTGAAGGTCGACACAATATCTTTCAGTTTATTGACTTGTTAAGCTATTTAAATTCAAAAACTTAATTTGTATCAGTTTTGAGTGGATTGTTTATTTAACCTTGTTTAGGAAGCCTTTGTTGAAAAATTCAGTAGTTAAAATGGTTTTGGGTGTTGTTGCTACTGGAAGTTTTGCGATTGCGTTTGGCCAAGAGAAAATTTTTCAGTTACTGCCGTTTACCCAAAGTAGTACCAATAACTCTGTGTGTTTAAATCAGTTCTATCGAGAGCAACCACCTGTTCTAATCAAAGAAAGTTTAAAGAAAAACAGTTATCCCTTATGTTTTAATGGGTTTAATGTGATGTATTCGGGGATTTCAAAAACGCCGTTATGGACAGCAGAATATTTATCTCCACAGCGCTTAAGTCAAAAGATTAAACGTGAAGATAATTTCCACGAAGAGCCACGTGTAAACGTTACACATCGTGCATTATTATCGGATTATCGTGGTTCAGGCTATGACCGTGGTCATATGTCACCCAATGCCGATATGCCCAATAAAGAATCACAGTTCGACAGCTTTTCTTTAGCCAATATGGTCCCGCAAGCTGCTAAAAATAACCAACAAGTTTGGCGTGAGTTAGAAGAAGCAACTCGTGCAATTGTGACCAAGCAAAAGAAAGATGTGTATGTGGTTACTGGCCCAGTCTTTTCAGGAAAAAAACTAAAAACCATTGGAAAGGGGGTGATTGTTCCAACCGCAATCTACAAAGCGATTTACTTGCCTAAACATGGGATCATTGGTGCGTACTATGCGCCAAATAATGATTCACTTCAGGTTAAAGTGGTCAGCGTATGCTATTTAGAAGAGCAGTTGGGAATGAATTTATTTCCACAACTGACCGAAGAACAAAAGCGCAATACGTATAAATTGCCTTTGAACGCAAAGCAGGTCAAGGTCAATAAAGAAATTGAATATTCACATTGGGATGCGGAAAGCCAATGTGCAGAAGAGGTCAGTCAGGATAAAATCACTGCACTGCAAAAGCACTTCCAACCCAAAAGTGGTTCAACAGCTACATCGGATATGCAATTGCCGAAAGTAGACCCTGAAACCAAAGATGCCTTGGTGAAACAATTGGTTGAAGCGTTGTTGCAATATATTTTACAAATTTTGAAATAATTCAGCGCAGATGGTGCAGTATCTTTTGAGAATCTATTTATACTGTGAATAAGATCGAAAAAAATTGAGAAAATTAAAAATGTTTAAACCGTTTGAGAATGGCACCGAATCACATTCAATTCATGATTTAACCTTAGAAAATCAAACTGACTGTGTCAGTATTTATGGCAACTTACAGATCACCAAAGATCAAGCAGGCTTAAAAGCGGCTAAGCTTTTACAAAGCTATCTCAATGATGTGGTGGCAAGTTTAGAGAAGCAAAGTGATCTACCAGAACAGCTCGCGCGTCAAAGTGAAGGCGAAATAGAAAATCCATTTCTTTAAAGACTATCCTTATTTTTAAATGATTTTCTAATCAATTGCTTTCTAAGTCATTCGCTTATAAGTAAAAAAACCTGCCGAAGCAGGATTTTTTACATTGAAAATCTATTTAGGATTGAGGCTCATTACCCACAACCTTATAAATCAGTGCCCCAATGATTGCACCGACAATTGGTGCTACCCAGAATAACCATAATTGACTCAGTGCTGCTGTTTCAGCAAATAAAGCTACAGCGGTACTACGGGCTGGATTAACTGAAGTATTGGTGACAGGGATACTAATTAAGTGAATCAAAGTAAGTGCTAAACCGATGGCAATCGGAGCAAAGCCAGCAGGTGCACGTTTGTCTGTTGAACCGAGAATAACAATTAAGAAAAAGGCGGTTAATACGATTTCAATCAATAAAGCAGAGACTAAAGAATATTTTCCAGGGGATAAATCACCAAAACCATTGCTGGCGAATCCGCCAGTTCCCGTGAATCCCGCCTGACCTTGTACGATTAAATACAAAACAAATGCGGCCAAAATACCACCGATGACTTGAGCAATAATATAAGGCGCTAAGTCTTTGGCATTAAAACGACCACCTACCCATAAGCCCACACTGACCGCAGGGTTAAAATGCCCGCCTGAGATATGCCCTAAAGCAAAAGCGCCTGTGAGTACGGTTAAACCGAATGCCAGTGCGACACCAGCAAAACCGATGCCCAGTTCTGGAAAAGCAGCGGCAAATATTGCGCTACCACATCCTCCAAACACCAGCCAAAAGGTTCCGATAAATTCTGCGAGATATTTATTCATATTGATTCCTAAATTATTTTTTTGAACGGAATGGGTTATGTGGCTATTTTTAAATAGTTGATAACCTTGGAGTGGGTACAACTTTTATTTTCTCTATAAAGATAATAGTCTAAAAATATGAAAATAAAATCACAAATAAAAAATATTCATATCAATATCGGTGAATGTTCTGATTTTTATTTTAAAAAATTATATTTTACAGAATCTTAACTTTAAGAGGCTAATCGTGGGAATGGAGGAATATGCTGTTTTTAGCTATAAATTTAATACACAATTACTTAAATTCTCGGTGCTGAATCCGCCATTGTTGTGGTGTTAAGCCTGTCCATTGTTTAAAAGCACGTTGGAAAGCACTTTGTTCTGAGTAACTGAGAAGCAGGGCAATTTCATGCAGACCTAAATGTGGATCTTGTAGATATTGAAAAGCCAATAATTGGCGGACATCCTGAACACGTTGTTGATAGGTGGTGTTCTGACTTTGTAGATGACGTTGTAACTGGCGTATCGACATATTCAACTGTTTGGCAATCGCTTCGATTTGATAATTGTTTTTTTGTAATCCCAATAAAATACTTTGTTGTAAGCGTTCATCTAACTGGGTGGCATTGGGTAAGCTTTCAAGTAAGGCCTGCGCTTGTTGCATCAGTAGTTTTTGTAGGGTTTGATCACTGCGTTTAAAGGAAATCGCAAGTGCGCTGATGGGGAAGATCAGCTCGACTTTTTCTTGTTGAAAGAGCACAGGACACTTAAAGAATGCTTGATACAGCATGCTGTTTTTAGGTTGAGGATGAATAAAATTAACCTGATACACGCTTATATCATCGGATATAAATTGTCTTAAAAACTGAATCAATACAGCCATCGCAATTTCATCAGTAATTTGAGTGGTTAAATGCGTAGGTAGATTTTCCCAGCGGACTGAGATGTGCTGTTCATCATAATATTCAACCTTGAGTGGGCTTCCATCATAAATCAATCGATGAAAATCATGGTAGCGAGTGAGCGCCTCGCCAAGGGTGTCACAAGATTGTGCAATATAGGCAATGATACCAATATGTTTGGGTTGTACATACTTAGAGATGTCTAGACCCAACGCTGGGCTTTGTACTTGCGCTTGTATGTCATCCAAAATCTCACGCCAAACGGTATATTCAAAGCGTTCAACATTTTGAACCTGTTGTAATTTGGATGAAATCTTTAGACCTTTAGCTTCACTAAAAGTATAGAGTAATTGTCCAAGCCCCCCATATACGGAGCCAGCATAGTCCTTTAATTGCATCATTTACACATCTTGTTATTGTGTGATCTACGTCAGCTGTAGTTTAAGCATCATACTATTTTAATCGAGTTTAAATAAGACAAACAAGCGCCGCTGAGTGGATTCAAGTGGATTGGTCGATACTATTTTAATTTGTCGTAATTTGTCAATGAAAACACTTTTTGATGTCAATACCTATTTCCCAGCATGTTTTATATTCACAATAAGCAAGAGGGATTAAATATGTTAAAAGGTTTTTTAGTTGGATTGGTCGTCGCAAATGGTTTTGAATGGGTTGCGCATAACTATATTTTACATGGTCAACATCGCCCAGGAAAACCACGTTTTAGTCCAGTGCCACGCAGTATGAAATCACATTGGGAACACCATCGTGAAGTTCGTAAACAGGATTTTCATGATGATGGCTATGTAGAAGGGATTTCAAATTGGCGAACCAAGAATGAAATCGTTTCTTTGGCGGTCGTCGCTGGTGCGGCAAGTTTGATTTTCTACCCAATTTCGAAAGGAATGGTTGCGGCATCTATTTATAGTGCATGTAATTATTATTATATCCATCGCCGTGCACATTTAGAGCCTGAGTGGGCGATGAAGAAAATTCCTTGGCATTATGATCACCACATGAACTCGAATCAAGATGCGAACTGGTGTGTCACCAAGCCTTGGTTTGATTACCTGATGGGGACACGGGTGATTTCTTCTGCGGATTTGCAAGAACAGAATCCTTTAGGTGTGAAATTGCCTCAGCCAATCGCAAACTGGTTATCATCCAGCATAGAAAAATATTTTCCAGCCAAATGGGTAGAGAAAAAACCACTATTGGTTGAAGAAAATACAGATAAGCTGAACGATTCTGTAGCTTAGTTTGGATGTTGTTTGGTGAGCGACATTGTGTTTTCTGATCAGTTTGAAAATTGAGTTAAACGAACGGGATGTGTGCTGTAAAAATTATAATTTGTCGTGATTGGTCAGTATTTTCGGTATCTTTGGTCAATATTACGCAATAACATCTCTGTATATTGATTGCACAGCATGTACCCACTGAAGTATTTAAAGTTTATAGGAGTCTCCAAGACTCCTTTTTTTATGCATGGAGATATACCAACAATACATAACCTGAGTTCGATATAAAACTCTTGATGAAATATGATACTCGGAAACGTCATTCGCAACTGTCTGAGGCAGGACTTCATTGATAAAGAGTTGTTTCTGCGATTCATTGAATGAGTTGCTGGTGGTCGACGAGTTTTGCGGTGAGCAGCGATGTAGCTGCGCAAGATGGTTACCCTTGCGGAGCTTAACTCCTCATATCGAAACAAAAGTAGGGCGAGCCGCAGGCTGATCCAGAAATTGGATGAAAGCTCAGCAAGACTCCGCCAAGATTATTTTTTTCAATAAGTTAAAGGTGTAATAAGGTCGAGCCCACGTTACATACGATTAAATTTATAAGCTCATGTGATCGCGTCATCTTGTACGATGAAGCAATAAAAAAATCCCCTGACGGGGATTTTTTAGATGGGCATAAGAAGCACATCACTTTAGGATTTTTGCCTTGTGAGGCTTTGGTTATTACTCAGGCTTTAAGCCTTCCGCCATTTCCAGTGATTGATCATTATCCAAAAATTTTTCACGCTGTTCTTCTAAAAACTTTTTTGCATCTGGTTCAAACACGTTTAAACGTTTTTCATTGATTAACGTGGTTTGGTGTTTTAACCATTCTTGCCAAGCTTGTTTAGAAACTGTGTCAAATAACGCTTGACCCTTTGGACCTGGAAAGGGTGCAAAGTCTAAACCTTCTAACTCTTTTTGATATTTACGGCAAAATACTTGTCGAGTCATATCAAAACTCCTTATGCATAAAGTTTTTCTAAACGGATATAAGCGCGTTCAATTGCAGTAGCAACCTGTGCTGGCGCAGTACCACCAATATGATTACGCGCATTGACAGATGCTTCAAGGGTTAATGCTTTTTCAAACACATCTGTTTGAATTAAATCTGAGAATTGTTGTAATTGCTCAAGGCTTAACTCAGAAAGATCTTTCGATTCTTGCACACCTAACGCCACGGCTTTACCTACGATTTCATGTGCATCACGGAAAGCAACGCCATTTTTTACAAGGTAATCAGCCAAGTCTGTTGCAGTAGAGAAACCACGTAAAGCCGCTTCACGCATGATTTCAATATTCGGTACAAGTGCAGGAATCATATCTGCAAAAGCCATCAATGAACCGCGCACTGTATCAATGGCATCAAACAAAGGCTCTTTGTCTTCTTGGTTATCTTTGTTATAGGCCAAAGGTTGACCTTTCATGAGGGTGAGCAGACTCATTAAGTCGCCATAGACACGGCCAGTTTTACCACGAATCAGTTCAGGAACATCTGGGTTTTTCTTTTGTGGCATGATAGATGAGCCAGTACAGAAACGGTCAGGAATATTCACAAACTTAAATTGTGCAGAAGTCCAAAGAATCATTTCTTCTGACATACGTGATAAATGCATCATGATTAAAGATGCAGCAGCATTGAATTCAATCGCAAAGTCACGATCAGATACAGCATCTAAAGAATTTTCAGCAACGGCTTCAAAGTTTAACAATTCCGCAGTATAAGCACGATCAATAGGATACGTTGTTCCAGCAAGCGCAGCTGAACCTAAAGGCATACGGTTGACACGTTTACGGCAGTCAATTAAACGCTCAGAGTCACGCACCAACATTTCAAACCACGCCATCAAATGATGACCAAAAGTCACAGGTTGTGCAGTCTGTAAATGGGTAAAGCCCGGCATGATGGTGTCAGTATTCTTCGCTGCTAAGCCCAAGATGCCTTTTTGTAATTTTTCCAGTAAAGTTAAAATCGCATCAATTTCGTCACGAACATATAAACGGATGTCTGTAGCAACTTGGTCATTACGGCTACGACCAGTATGCAATTTTTTACCTGCAATCCCGATACGTTGAGTTAAACGAGATTCGATATTCATGTGCACATCTTCTAAATCAATGCGCCATTCAAATTGACCTGCTTCAATTTCAGTTTTAATTGTGTTTAAACCATTGATAATGTCATCACGTTCTTGTTCTGTAAGGACACCAACTTTTGCTAACATAGTCGCATGTGCGATAGATCCAGCAATATCTTGTTTATAAAAACGTTGGTCAAATTGAACCGATGCAGTAAATTCAGCAACAAAAGCATCAGTAGCTTCAGAGAAACGACCGCCCCACATGCCTGAAGTTTGGGCTTGTGACGGATTAGAGGAATTAGAAGATGTGGTCATATCGGCTCAGTAGGAAAAAAAGCAGTAGAACTAAACGCAGTATAACAAATTCAGCCTCACTTGCCGAAGTAAAGCGCAATCATTCGTCAATAAAATCTGGGCGCGGTTTTTATCAGTCTTATTTTTTTAGCAAAATGGGCCATCGTAAGTATTTATTCGAATTGTTTATCTCTAGTAATGTGTTGGCTTTTTTATTAGCACTGGCAGAAGCACAATCATGGGACAATTTAAACCTTTGGCATGTTTTAGAATATATTTTATATATTAATTGGGTATTATTGGCTTTTGCGGCTTTTCAGGATGTATTTGAAAAAAGGCTATCGCAGTATACCTATTTATCTATTTCAATATTCAGTTTTATACTTTTACAGGTGATCGTGCTGTGTACAACGCTGGTTTTAAATATTATTCATTATTGGGGAACGCATTTTTCTTTACAAAATATTTCCATAACTGACATTTCACATAATCTTATTTTGCATGTCAGTTATGGGGTATTGCTGGGCGCATTTTGTTTACGTTACCTGTATATACGCGAACAAGCTGTATTACAGCAAAATAGTGAACTCAATGCGCGTATTCAGGCTATGCAAGCCCGAATTCACCCCCATTTTTTATTCAATAGTTTAAATAGTGTGGTGAGTTTAATTGCAATTGATCCTGATAAAGCTGAACAAATGCTGATTGATTTATCTAAATTGTTTAGAGCAAGTTTTCAAGAGTTAAAGTTAGTCAGCCTAAAAGAAGAAATACAATTATCTCAACAATACATTGCAATAGAGCAGATTCGTTTAGGTGATCGTTTAAATGTGGAATGGAATATCCAACAACCTTTGTTATTAGATCAGGTCAAAATTCCCTTATTAACCTTACAGCCTTTAATTGAAAATAGTATTTTTCACGGGGTAGAGAAAAAGATTATCGATGCCAAGATCGGGATACTGGTTGAAATATTGCAAAATCAAGTCAACATAGTCATTACCAACCCATTTTTACAAGATAGAATAAAAGTGCGGGAAGGGCATGGAATTGCTTTAGAAAATGTAAAACAGCGTTTAAAAGCACATTTTGGCGATTCTGTTTATTTTCGAAATTATGCAGGGAATGGATTATTTACAATGGTAATTCAATATCAGTATAAAAATAGATGATTGGGAAATTCATTAAAATAAATATGATGTATTTTGGTAAGGAGGAGCAATGGACATCCTGATTTGTGATGATGAACCGCTTGCAGTGGACCGCTTATCACGATTGGTGTCGCAACTTGGGCATCAAGTTATTGCAACAGCACAACATGGTAAACAGGCATTAGAAATGGTTCAGCAGTTTGAGCCAGATGTTGTGTTGCTCGATATTCAGATGCCAGAAATGGATGGTTTAAGCTGTGCGCAGCATTTAGCACACTTTAATCCTATGCCCGCAATTGTATTTTGTACGGCATTTGATGAACATGCTTTGCAAGCCATTCAATCTCAAGCCCAAGGATATTTATTAAAACCCATTGCCAAGGACGAATTGGAAACGGTTTTGGAGGGTGTCACTAAACTGACCCAAGCTCAATTAACTAACTTAGAAAAAAAAGAACTCATGGACGAAAAAGTGCAAAGGCAGCAAATTGCTGCAAAAACCTATCGGGGTTTGGAGCTCATTCCTGTTGAAAATATTTACTATTTTTTAGCAGATCAAAAATATGTCACTGTACGTCACAAAAATGGCAGTGTACTTATTGATGAAACGCTTAAAGATTTAGAAACAGAGTTTGCAGACCGATTTATTCGTATTCATCGTAATGCTCTAATTTCACTAGATTATTTAGACGGGTTGGAGATGGTGTCCTCTGGCCAGTACCAAGCACGATGCCGTGAATTAGAAGAACGTTTGGCCGTCAGCCGTCGACACTTACCTTTGCTACGAGAACGAATGCAGAATTTATAGTTGGATACGAACATTAAATCATTTTGATAATTCGCTTGCATTTTTGAGATTGCAGGGTAAGTTTAGAGTGTTTAAAAGTTTGGCAAAGCTGAAATGATGAAAACCTTGAAAATAGCAACGCGCCAGAGCCCACTTGCAATGTGGCAGGCTGAGCATATTCGTGATCGTTTAGAGCAATTACACGCACATGTAAAAGTAGAGTTGGTGACGTTTGTAACCCAAGGTGACAAAATTTTGGATACACCTTTAGCCAAAATAGGGGGGAAAGGGTTATTTGTCAAAGAATTAGAAGCAGCTTTAATGGATGGTCGTGCAGATTTAGCCGTTCATTCAATGAAAGATGTACCCATGCAATTACCTGAAGGTTTAGTGCTTGCAGTAATTTGTGAGCGTGAAGATCCTTTTGATGCTTTTGTTTCCAATCATTATGAAAAGTTTGAAGATTTACCACAAGGCGCAACACTTGGCACATCGAGCTTACGCCGTAAATGTCAGCTTTTAAAACAGCGTCCTGATTTAAATGTGATTGATTTACGCGGCAATGTTGGAACACGCTTATCCAAGCTGGATGCGGGTCAATATGATGCAATTATCCTTGCGAGTGCTGGTTTGAAACGATTAGCGCTCTCAGATCGTATTCGTCACACACTTGCACCAGAGATTAGTTTACCTGCTGTGGGTCAAGGTGCACTGGGCTTAGAGTGTCGCTCAGATGATCAAGAAATTTTGGATTTAATCATGCCTTTAATGCATGGTGAAACCAATGCATGTGTACGTGCTGAACGAGCTTTTAATGCTTATCTCGAAGGCGGTTGCCAAGTGCCTATCGCAGGCTTTGCTACGTTAAGTGATCAATTGTTGTCCTTAGAAGGTCGGGTTGGTAGTGCGGACGGCAAAACATTGTTATGTAGTCAAGTCAGTGGCACACCAGATCAAGCAGAGCAGTTAGGTGTGCAACTTGCACAAAACCTACTTGAACAAGGTGCTGGGGAAATACTCAAAGCACTTTATCAAGCTTAGTTTCTAGGCTTTAATGTTGTTTATTAATACTCGCCCGATTG
The DNA here is from genome assembly GCF_037152175.1 of Acinetobacter sp. AS167. Classification (NCBI taxonomy): domain Bacteria; kingdom Pseudomonadati; phylum Pseudomonadota; class Gammaproteobacteria; order Moraxellales; family Moraxellaceae; genus Acinetobacter; species Acinetobacter sp. AS167. The sequence continues at coordinate 284,916 of NZ_JBBCMP010000003.1, read as the reverse complement.
ATCGTGCTCAGCCATTAACTGAATGTCTGCGCCAATCAGGTTTTGACGTGGTTGATCTTCCATTATTGGAATTGACCCCACGTCCCTATAACAACATATTACAACAACTTTATTTACAACTTTTATCAACTCAAATTATTGTTGTAGTCAGTCCAACTGCTGTTCAAGTGGGTATGCAATATCTTCAGCAATCGGGCCTATCTCTTTTACAGATCCAACATATTCAGTGGATTGCTGTGGGCAAAAAAACTGCGCAACGACTTTCAGACTACGGTGTAGAAAGTCATGTCCCTATGGTGGAAACATCTGAAGGAATGTTGAACTTGCCCCTATTCAATACCTTAAAAGATCTAAAGAAAATAGCTTTTTGGCGTGGTGAAGGCGGTCGGCAGTTTATGATGCAACAATGTCAAGACCGTCATATTGATGTTTTAAACTTTGTCTTATATGACCGAGCATGTCCTCCAGAAACACATCAGCGATTTTTAGATTTTGTGGCTAGGGTTGACCAGTTTGAACCACCCTATTGGAGTTGTATTAGCAGTGAAGCCAGTTGGAACAATTGGCTTGTTTTAACCCGTGATCATCAAGAGATCGTGAGTGCTTGTCATTATTTGGTTCTGGGTGAGCGTTTGTATCAATTATTAAGACATGATAAAAATGCAACCCAGGCGTGTTTGAACAGCACTAAAATTTTAAATTTAGAGCCAGAAACCATTCTACAAACCATAGTGCAGTTGCAAAGGAAGTTATGAAGAAGTTTATTTATGTCTTATTGTTGATCGCTTTAGGATGGCTCATTAAATTGAGTTATAACTTCTATCATGTTTCACAACAGCTCAATGATATTCAACAAACGCTACATAAAAGTGAACAAAAGAATGCCAGTTTGAATGATCAACTGGTGGCGGTAAAACGACAAACAGATGAACCCACTCAAGAGGTAGCAAATAAAACCACCTCTGTAAAAACTTCAATTTCTGGTATTCATCCAAGTGTGGTGGTTAAACAACAGTTAGATTTGGTGCAATTTGCGATGCAACAACAACAGTTTGTTTACGCGCTTGAGCATCTTACTCAATTAAATCAGTCCTTAGATCAGTATGCGTTGGCGGATGCGGTAAAACAAAGCTTACATCAAACCATTGTGCAAGATATACAAAGCATTCAACATTTTGTGATTGAACGAAATGCCCAGCGAGATCAACTAGAGACTTTACTTAAACAAGTTGATCAAGCATTAATATCCGAGCTAAGAAATAATCAATTGAAACCAGAGCAAGATCAGTCGCAATATTTTTGGGAAAAATGGTTTCAAATTGATATTGTTGAAACAAATTCTCCAGTATTGGCAAACCGTAAATTTATTTTAAAAGAAGTTCAATTGAGATTATTGCTTGCTCAGCAGTTGTTAGTGAAAGGGCAAATTGCTGAATACCAAGAGATGCTGAATCAAATGATTCAACAATTGGATATTTTACCTGACGCTGCTAGTCAGAAGCTTAAGCAAAAAATATTAAAAATTAAGCAGACCTCGCAACCCCCGATCCCTAAACTCAATAGCTTGGCTGTCTTGGGGTAGATGGATGAAACATATTTTCCTGATCTATGCCTTTATTAGTCTCATTATTCTAGCTGTTTTAAGTGTGTTGAGTTATACCGCAGGGGCGGGTTATGTTTATGTGTTATGGCACAATATTCAAATACAAACCAATTTATGGTTCTTGACATTTGTTGGTGTTGGTATCAGTTTTTTGATGCATGTGGTGTGGTATTTCCTCAACCGTTATATCCGTAGAGAAAAGAGAAAATTAGAACAAGTACTAAATTTTACTACATTGCATCCATTTGAACAGTTTGGTGTATTGTGGTTGTTGGATGGTGAGGATGAGCAGGAGCAAGTTATACAAACTATTTTTGATCAATCTGGTTTATTAAAGCCCATTGTTCAATCTCGACAATTATTCAAACAACTTCACTATAGTGAAGCCCTGAAAGCTTTAGAAAATAGCTCTCCGTCCGCTTTTGAGTTGGCAGAAATTTTACGTATCGAAATTTATTTAGCGCAAGAAGACAGTCAACAAGCTTTAACACATCTAGAATTTTTAAATCGACATGAACTTTCGCCATGGCTAAATCAGCTTTCAGAAAGTTATAAATTATGTGTGCAAAAATTATGGGGACAGTTTGCCATACAATATCCTTGGCAATATTTACATTCGACTCAATTTGGGCAATTAGAAACTGCAACTAAACAGCAATGGTTAATACAGCTTTTAGGTTGTTATGACCAAGCAAGTTTTGAAGATATTGAACTATTACAACAAAAGTTTTTAGAGATAGAGTCACAACTTGATCAAATGCCTTATGACACAAAAGTGCTTTGGTTGAAAATTATTACTCGATTACCTGAACTTGCTCAGCAACAACAGCAGTTAGTGATTCAAATACTTAATGAAAAATTTGACCAAGATGTCTTTCATTTATGGTTTCAACAACAGTTGTTGAGACAAAATCCAGATTATGAGTATTTAGAGCAACAGATTATAAATCTTGAATCTAAGTATATGAACATTCCTGTTTTTTGCTTTGCTAAATGGCATATATATATTGCGACGCATCGTGAATACGAAGCTGATCAGCTTTTGTTATTATATCCAAATGAAATTCTAATGAATTATTTACGAATCAAATCTACTTTAAATGGAAATGATGAATTAATTCAGCAATTGAATTCAATTTTTGAAAAAGACAGCAATTATATTCAATTTAAAATTTGAGAATCTACAATGAATCCACTGATAAAATTCCCTATCGTTTATCAACAAAAGGTTGCATGGGGGGATATGGATGCTTTTGGTCATGTAAATAATGTGCTGTATTATCGCTATATTGAAAGTGCACGTATCGAATATTTCGATCGTTTGAATGTATTTGACCAAGATGTTTTAACTGTTGTTGCTTCAAGCCAATGTAAATATTTAAAACCAGTATTTTATCCCGATGTGCTACATATTGGTGCGCGGGTAGAAGAAATGAGAAATAGTGCAATACGCATGCATTATGTATTATTCAGTGAGCAACAACAGCAGATTGTTGCTGACGGAGAGGCAGTTATTGTTTTTGTCGATAAAGTAGAAATGAAAAAAGCACTAATTCCTCAACAGTTGCGAAAAGTTATAATTGATTTAGAAGCGACTGTGCATAATGATTTTGCAAACACATAAAAATTTCTCAATTATCATCATTATATTTAAAACATAAGAAAATATATTCTTTCTTATCAGGTTTATTTTACTGTTAGAAATAAGCCTTTTGATGTAATTATAATAATGTTTTTGTTGTTTTATGTGTTTATGGAGGAATATATGTATTGCTTATTGGAATAAATGAAAATACTATTGCCATGAAGTTATTTTAAATAAGTATTAAGAAATTTACGTGGAGAGTTAATGATGCCTGATATTAGTAATTTATCGGTAGAAGAGTTAAGAAAGCTAACAGCTGAAGCAGAAGCTTTAATTGAAACTAAAAAAGATCAAGCCGTTGAAGACGCTTATAATAAAATTATTGAAATTGCGCAATCTGCTGGTTTAACTTTAGAGCAGTTTATTGAATACGGCGCACAAAAGCGCAAAAAGACAACGCGTAAAGCGGTTGAGCCGCGTTATCGCAATAAAAAAGACACTTCTGAAACTTGGACTGGACGTGGTAAACAGCCACGCTGGTTGGTTGCAGAAATTGAAAAAGGTGCAAAATTAGAAGATTTCTTGATCTAATCTTCATCTAAGTGTCATTCAAAGGCCTTAAACTTAAAGAACCAAGCAAATCTGCTTGGTTTTTTTATACGAGTGAATTGGCGTTATGCAAAAATTATGCATAATGTACAAACAAGAGGGCATCATCTTGCATGGAAGAATAAATGAATGATGGTAAAGATGAATGAATAAAAAATCAAAACAGATCACGTGGTGGATTACTGGAGTGGTCGCTTTTTTAATTTTTGTACTTTTACAAGTCCCTGCAACATGGCTGATTTCTAAATTTTATAAGAACAATCAAACCTTACAAAATGTGAGTGGAAATATTTGGCAAGGACAAGCAGATTGGCATAAAGGTAATTTACGGGGTTCCGTTTCGTGGAGGACACGCCCGTGGGATCTGATATTATTACGTGTGGGTGCAAATATTGAAGTACACAGTGGGCAGACCCAACTGAATGGGGTAGTGGGCTATGGTATTGGTAAAAAAATAATAATTAATCAGATGCAAGGTCAGATTGCACCAGAAACTTTAAAGAATATTGCAAATTGGCAGTGGCCTGCAAATGCAATTCAAATTTCAGATACAAGCTTGCGTTTTAAAAAAGATACTGGATTTAGTGATGTTGACGGACAAATGCATTGGGGAGGGGGTGAGCTTCGATATACTTTTGGACAACGTCAAGATCAAATGAATATCCCATCTTTAAAAGCGCAAGTTAAAGATGAGGCGGGTAAACTGATTTTTGATATACAAGATCAACGTAGTCAGAAAATGGCCAATATCAGTTTAGATCCAACCATGATGTTAGATGTGCAGTTAACACAACGGATGTTGCTCAATGTGCCTTCCTACGATGGAAAGGCAGGTTTGGATAGTTTTGTAATTAGTTCAAGACAACCGCTCATTCAAGGTGGTTTCTGATGAATATAAAAGAACAGTTTGAAAATATTTCTTGGAAAAAAACAGAGCATCTTGCACCTGTTGTTTTATTTCTTTTAATTTTAGCATTGTGTTGGAAACTGGCCTCGATTTTTTGGTGGGTGGTTGCGCCACCACAAGTCATGCAACCCGAGCAAGTGAATCTAGGTTCACAACAAGTTCAAGTTCCAAATATTTCAAGCTTTTCATTATTTGAGGAAGTTGGATCTAGTACGACAGCGGATGACAGTATTCCGATGGTCTTACAAGGTGTAGTCGTCAGTTATCCAGCACGGTTTTCATCCGCAGTAATTAAAGTTAAAGAAACAGCAGATCGTTATGCGGTCGGTGACACAATCGAGGGTACTAGTTACCAGTTATCCGAAGTATATTGGGATCATATTGTTTTAAGTCAAAGTGGAAATAACAGTAAAGAGTTGCGTTTTACAGGGCTGGATAGTTTGTATCAGCCTATGCCAGGGCAATCTACAGATCAAAATACTAGTCCGCCAGCAAGTACTCCTGCACCATCGCAACCACAAAACTCAAGCCAAAATGCTTTGGGGCAAGCGATTGATAGGATGAATGAAAATCGGGACGAATACCTAAAGAACATGGGGGTTAACGCAAGTGGCGGTCAAGGCTATGAAGTGACAGATCAAACCCCCGCAGCGCTCCGAAATAAACTGGGATTAAGATCTGGAGATCGCATTCTTTCGCTCAATGGACAATCAGTTGGTCAAGGACAGAGTGATGTTCAGCTGCTAGAACAAGCAAAGCGGGATGGCAAAGTAAAAATTGAAATTAAGCGTGGTGATCAGGTGATGACCATTCAGCAAAGTTTGTAAGTGGCTAGGACTACAAATAAAATTAGGAAAGATAATAAGTTATGGCTTTTTTGAATCACAATCGACCACTTTGGGCTTTAGTTGCAGCGGCACCAATGCTGGTTGCAGTTAGTACAGCTACACATGCACAGACGTGGAAAATTAACTTACGCGATGCTGATCTCACTGCTTTTATCAATGAAGTTGCAGATATTACGGGCAAAAATTTTGCGGTCGATCCCCGTGTACGTGGCAATGTCACGGTTATTTCAAATAAACCTCTAAATAAAAATGAAGTTTATGACCTATTTTTAGGGGTGCTGAATGTCAATGGTGTAGTGGCTATTCCATCGGGGAATACCATTCGTTTGGTACCAGACAGTAATGTCAAAAATTCTGGTGTACCTTATGATCCACGGAATAATGCACGTGGAGATCAGGTTGTGACACGTGTGATTTGGTTGGAAAATACCAACCCCAATGATTTGATCCCAGCATTACGTCCATTAATGCCACAATTTGCGCATTTGGCAGCAATACAGGGCACCAATGCGTTAATTGTGTCAGATCGTGCAGCAAATATTTATCAACTTGAAACCATTGTTCGGAACTTGGATGGTACTGGGCAAAATGATATTGAAGCTGTTCCTTTACAACAGAGTCAAGCTGAAGAAATCATTAAGCAATTGGATGCAATGAGTTCGACAGGTGCATCCAAAGATTTTGCTGGGGCTCGGGTTCGTATTATCGCTGATGCGCGAACCAACCGTATTTTGATTAAAGGGGATACAGGTACACGTAAACGTATCCGTAACATGATTGAAATGTTGGATGTCCCGTCTGCTGATCGTTTAGGTGGGCTTAAAGTCTTTAAATTAAAATATGCTAGTGCAAAGAATTTATCTGAGATTTTGCAAGGTTTGGTGACTGGTCAGGCAGTCAATTCTAGTTCAAATAATTCTTCTAATAGTAGTTCTAACAACAGCAATAGCAACAGTTTTAACAATAATAACAATTCATCATCGAATACCGGCTCAAGCACTGGAAGTAGTATTTCAACACCAGCAATTAATTTAAACAGCAACTCAAATAACAATAATCAAAATAACATCACCAGTTTTAATGCCAATGGTGTGAGCATTATTGCAGATGGCGCTCAAAATGCGCTGGTGGTTAAAGCTGAGCCACAACTGATGCGCGAAATAGAGGCTGCCATCCAACAGCTTGATGTACGTCGTCAACAAGTTTTGATTGAAGCGACGATTATTGAAATACAAGGCAATGATGCAGATCAGCTTGGTGTGCAATGGGCAATGGGTGATTTAAGTAGTGGTGTGGGTTTAATTAATTTTGATAATTTGGGTACGAGTTTATCAAAATTGGCTGCAGGTTATTTAACAGGCGGTGCTTCTAGTTTAGGTGCACTCGGTGCAGGAACTTCACTTATTGTTGGGGATTATAAAGAAGGTGCAGACGGTTCACGCAGATTATATGGTGCGATGATTCAGGCTTTAAAAGAGCGTACAAAATCCAACCTCTTGTCTACACCATCTATTCTTACCATGGACAATGAAGAAGCATATATTGTCGTCGGTGAAAATGTTCCATTTGTTACTGGCTCAGTCAGTACTGGGACAGGTGGCACCGTCAATCCATATACCTCAATTGAGCGTAAGGATGTGGGGGTGACGTTAAAGGTAATTCCGCATATTGGAGAGGGCGGTTCGATTCGTTTAGAAGTTGAACAAGAAGTCTCAGGCGTTAAGTCAAGTAAAGGGCAAGCTCAAGATTTAGTGACCAGCAAGCGTTCAATCAAAACTACTGTAACCGCAGATCATGGGCAAACCGTGGTGTTAGGTGGCTTGATTTCTGATGATACTGTTCTTGGTCGTCAGTCTGTGCCATTGTTAGGTGATATCCCAGGCTTAGGCCGGTTATTTAGATCGGATGCAAAGTCGAACATAAAGCGGAATTTACTGGTGTTTATCCATCCAACCATCGTGGGTGGGGGTGCCGATATACGCCGTATATCTCAACAACGTTATGATCAGCTGTATAGCCTGCAATTGGCGATGGATAAAGATGGTAATTTTGCTAAGCTCCCTGCCAATGTTGATGATGTTTTTCAGCAACGATTGCCGTTTAGCTCGACACCAAGTTCGCAACCTAAGCTGGTACAACCGCAACCGACAGCACAACCTTCAAGTCAGTATCAAAAGGTGCCTACAGGAGCCAAGACAAGTGCAGTACAAGGTAATGCTGTGACTACACCCGTTGCAGAAGAACCAAATGATATCCGTAAGCAGTAGCATTGTGGGCTTCGCGTAACAAGTGCTTCTAATCACTTGCTTTATTTGATATTTAAAATAGTTTGTTAAAGTATTGTGGTGTGTTCTGTTGTGGCATGAACAAAATAAAGCTTGGTTTTGCGCTGATTTAGTACTGTAGAAATGTCATGCTAAGATAGACTTGAATTAGAATGGGAAGATAATCATGACTTGGAAATTACAAGCAATTACAGGTGAGTTAGAAGGGCAGGAAGTCACGATCGATCGTGATATGCTAGTTGGTCGCCATCAAGATGCAGACCTGTTATTACAAGCTGCGGAAATTTCACGTCGCCATGCTGCATTCTTATTAAAAGAAGATGCGCTTTGGGTTCAAGATCTAAAGTCATCTAATGGTACATTTGTGAATGATATCCGTATCGATCAAGATAAACTGTTGATGGATGGTGATATTGTTCAATTTGCCAGTGTTAAATTTAATGTACTTGCACCGGTAAAACCTGTTGTTCTGCAAACTGAACATGCAGCGCCTGAGGATGAAGTTCAACCCGTTGTAGCTTCGCTAGAAACGCCAGTTCAACAACCAGCAGAGGCTGTGGCGACTGCTGAAATCAAACCAGCTACCCCCGTAGAACGTACAGTGGCAGATCAGATGAATGAACAGGGTATGCCTGAGCTTTCAGAACGAGATAGCAGTGTTCAAATCAACCGTGAAGGTATGCCCTCTGGTGTAGCAATCCCTAAACCTGCCCCAATTCCAGAAGGTGTGGATATTCATGCGGCTACACAGCTCAAAGTAGAGCAGGTTAAAGCACCTGAATTTGTGGCAGACGAACATGTTGAAACCCAGAAAAATGCAAAGTTAGGTTTGGCAACACTGGTGATTTTGATCATTTTGGCAATTATTGCATGGCTATTGTTCAAATAATTTGCAAATGCGCTACACTCAAGGCATGCAATCGCATGCCTTTGTTTTTTGTATTTTCGTTTTTAAATTTAAAACTCGATTTAGGTGTAAATCATGAATGTGGCAAAGCTAGACCAACGCGAACTGATTTTATTTGATTTGGATGGGACCTTGGTTGATTCAGCATTTGATTTATATCGTGCCATGAATTTAAGTCTAGCGCGTTTGAACTTACCCCACGTCACTGAACAACAGGTTCGGGTTTGGATTGGTAAAGGCACTTCATTATTTTGTGAAAGTACATTGAAGTATTTAAAAGGTGAAGTGGATCCTGTACTGCATCAACAGCTTTTGGATACATTCTTGGAAATTTACAATGCAGAGCCTTGTGTCGATACCAAGCCATTCTCTGGAATTTTAGAATTTTTAGAATGGGGAATTAAAAACAATAAGAAATTGATTTGTGTGACCAATAAACCAGAACAACCCGCACGAAAAATTCTAGAAGACTTGCAAATGGATCACTATTTTGTCGATGTAATAGGTGGTGATCGTTTTGAAGTGCGTAAACCACATCCAAAACCATTATTGTATTGTGTTGAAACTTATCAGTCATCAACTGACAAAACCTTGATGATCGGCGATTCAAGTAATGATGTGGAGGCTGCACGCCGTGCAGAGGTTGATTGTATTGTGGTCAGCTATGGTTATAATCACGGTGAAGATATTCAACTCTGTCAGCCACAACAAGTAGTGGATGATTTAACAGAGCTTTTGGCTTAATACCTGTATATTTAAATTGTTGCGAAAAAAAGGGAAGAGGAATGAATAGCAAACGCACTTTTCGATGGCGTCACTAAGTGAAATGCAGAGACATCCATACTTAGTATTATCGAAAATAGAGAGAATTCCTGATGACAACCTTAGCGCAGTTTGAACAATTAAAATCAGCGGGTTATAACCTTATCCCCGTATATCGCCAACGCTTAGCCGATACGGATACGCCATTATCTGTATTTGCACGTTTAAAACAGCATCAACAAGCTTATCTTTTTGAATCTGTTGAAGGTGGCGAAAACTGGGCAAGATATTCAATTATTGGACTGGGTGAGTCAATCGTATTTTCCTGTAATGCAGGACAGCTCACGATAAAATCGGTAGATGGCTCGATAGATACCCAGCCATGCGCAGATCCATTTCAATATATCCGCGATTTTCAAGCGCAGTTTAAAGTACCCACACAACAAGATTTACCTGCACTGCCTAATTTTACCGGCGGCTTGGTGGGTTATTTTGGTTATGACGCAGTACGCTATATTGAGCCACGGTTAAAGAATGTGCCTGAGGCAGATCCAGTTGGACTACCTGATTTATGGATGATGTTATCTAAAACCGTCATTGTGTTTGATAACTTAAAAGATACTTTGTTTTTAATTGTGCATGCAGATGTTAATGATACAGAGGCTTATGCCAAGGCTCAGCAACAGCTGGATGAGATTGAGGCATTATTGGCTATGCCAATTAGCTTGGTTGCCAAAAAACATAGCGCTCCGCATTTTGAGTCACTGACTGGACACGACAAATTCCTTGAATCGATCGAGAAAGTTAAAGAATACATTCGTGCTGGTGATGTAATGCAGGTTGTCCCTGGGCATCGTATGGTGTCGGATTTTGATGGTGAGCCCTTACAGGTTTATCGTGCATTACGACATCTCAATCCATCACCGTATTTATTTTTGGTGCAAGGGCAGACCCTTTTGGATCAAAAGCCGTTCCATATCGTCGGTTCTTCACCGGAAATTCTTTCTCGACTGGAAAATGGGATCGCGACTGTACGTCCGCTTGCAGGTACACGTCCACGAGGAAAAACCAAAGAAGAAGATTTGGCACTTGAAAAAGATTTACTTTCCGATGAAAAAGAGATTGCGGAACATTTAATGCTGATTGATTTAGGTCGTAATGATGTGGGGCGTGTCTCGAAAATCGGTAAAGTGCAAGTGACTGATCAAATGGTGATCGAACGTTATTCACATGTCATGCATATTGTTTCCAATGTACAAGGTGAAGTGCTGGATGATGTCGATGCTTTGGATGTTTTTAAGGCAACTTTTCCAGCAGGGACGCTTTCAGGTGCGCCAAAAATTCGTGCAATGGAAATTATTGACGAAGTTGAGCCAGTAAAACGTGGAATTTTTGGTGGTGCAGTGGGTTATTTGGGTTGGCATGGTGAAATGGACATGTCGATTGCGATCAGAACCTGTGTTATTCGTGAAAATAAAGTCTATGTACAGGCTGGCGCAGGCTTGGTTGTCGATTCAAATCCTGAATCAGAGTGGAATGAAACCCAAATAAAAGCTCGCGCAGTGATCAAAGCGGTTGAATTATCGTCAAACGGATTGATTTTATGAGTTTTTGAGGTTTTTTTTGCAAAAAACACTTGCAAGGATTCTGAGTTTTGCTAAACTGCACACCGTTCCGATACGAAACGTACGAAACACTAAGAAACGCCGGCATAGCTCAGTTGGTAGAGCAACTGACTTGTAATCAGTAGGTCCACAGTTCGAATCCGTGTGCCGGCACCATCTTAAGGTTTTGTGTTATAATGTTGAAGAACGACACTGAAAGTAAGTGTAAAGGTGAGATTCCCGAGCGGTCAAAGGGAGCAGACTGTAACTCTGCCACGAAAGTTTCGAAGGTTCGAATCCTTCTCTCACCACCATTACTTCGATAAGTGGTTAATTACCAACATTAAGCGGGAGTAGCTCAGTTGGTAGAGCGGTAGCCTTCCAAGCTACATGTCGCGAGTTCGACCCTCGTCTCCCGCTCCATCGAAGATGATGCTCTTATAGCTCAGTGGTAGAGCACTCCCTTGGTAAGGGAGAGGTCTCGAGTTCAAATCTCGATAAGAGCTCCAGATACAATTTGGTAGATTATTCTACACCAGTTTCTCAAAAGCAGGCTTATTAGTCTGCTTTTCAAGTATTAGGTGTCTAGTTTTTTAGACGATTGTCGATGCTGAGTTGTTTAACTCGTGTTCGACATAAACGAGGAAGAGCAAATGGCTAAGGCTAAGTTTGAACGTAATAAGCCACACGTAAACGTGGGTACAATTGGTCACGTCGACCATGGTAAAACAACTTTAACTGCTGCAATTGCAACAATTTGTGCAAAAACTTACGGCGGTGAAGCTAAAGACTACGCAGCAATCGATTCTGCACCAGAAGAAAAAGCACGTGGTATTACAATTAATACTTCACATGTAGAATACGATTCTCCAATTCGTCACTACGCTCACGTGGACTGCCCAGGTCACGCCGATTATGTTAAAAACATGATCACTGGTGCTGCTCAGATGGATGGTGCGATCCTTGTATGTGCTGCGACTGATGGTCCAATGCCACAAACACGTGAACACATCCTTCTTTCTCGCCAAGTAGGCGTACCTTATATTCTTGTATTCCTTAACAAGTGTGACCTTGTTGATGATGAAGAATTACTTGAATTAGTAGAAATGGAAGTTCGTGAACTTCTATCTACTTATGACTTCCCAGGTGATGACACGCCTATCATCCGTGGTTCAGCACTTGCTGCACTTAATGGTGATGCTGGTCAATATGGCGAATCAGCTGTACTTTCACTTGTTGAAGCGCTTGACTCTTATATCCCAGAACCAGAACGTGCTATCGATAAAGCATTCTTGATGCCAATCGAAGATGTATTCTCTATTTCTGGTCGTGGTACAGTGGTAACGGGTCGTGTAGAGTCTGGTATCGTTAAAGTCGGCGAAGAAGTTGAAATCGTTGGTATTAAAGATACAGTTAAAACAACTGTAACTGGCGTAGAAATGTTCCGTAAACTTCTTGACGAAGGTCGTGCGGGCGAGAACTGTGGTGTTCTTTTACGTGGTACTAAGCGTGAAGACGTACAACGTGGTCAAGTACTTGCTAAACCAGGTACAATCAAGCCGCACACTAAATTCGACGCAGAAGTATATGTACTTTCTAAAGAAGAAGGTGGTCGTCATACTCCGTTCCTTAACGGTTACCGTCCACAGTTCTACTTCCGTACAACTGATGTAACTGGTGCAATCCAATTACAAGACGGCGTTGAAATGGTTATGCCAGGTGACAACGTTGAAATGTCAGTAGAACTTATCCACCCAATCGCAATGGACCCAGGTCTACGTTTTGCGATCCGTGAAGGTGGTCGTACAGTTGGTGCTGGTGTAGTTGCTAAAGTAACTGCATAACCGCTAATATGTTTATTCTAACCGAGAGTTTAGGCTCTCGGTTTGTTTATAGGTCAGTAGTTCAATTGGTAGAGCGTCGGTCTCCAAAACCGAATGTTGGGGGTTCGAGTCCCTCCTGACCTGCCATTTTTTAAATAAAAAACTTGATGTCGGCTAAACTGGTCATATAATAAGTCGCGAAACCTACGACGAGTACAAAAATGTCGAATGATAAATCACGTGACGCAATGGGCGGCGCGGCAATTCCTCAAAGCAACAATTCTGCTGAAATGGTGAAGACAAGTTCTCCATTTGATTTTATTTTGTGGATCATTGCATTGGCTTTATTTGGCGGTGCGTTGATGACAAATCAATATCTTCCAGCGTATTGGGCACCTGCAAATAGTGTCTGGGTGCGTATTGGGGTAATTTTAGCTTGTATCATCGTAGCTTTAGGTTTATTATACGCCACCCATCAAGGCAAAGGCTTTGTTCGTTTGCTTAAAGACTCTCGTATCGAATTGCGTCGAGTTACATGGCCTACGAAACATGAAACAGTAACCACTTCATGGCAAGTTCTCCTCGTTGTTGTAGTTGCCGCAATTATTTTGTGGTGTTTTGACTATATCATCGGTTGGTTTATGAAGTTTATTATCGGGTAAGAGAGCTATGAAACGTTGGTACATTATTCATGCCTATTCAGGTTATGAAAAACAAGTGATGCGTTCACTTAATGATCGAATCCAGCGTAGCGCTGTTGCTGATAGTTTTGGTGAAGTCCTTGTTCCTACCGAAGAAGTGGTAGAGATGAAGGATGGTAAGAAACGTAAATCAGAGCGTAAATTCTTTCCTGGCTACGTGTTAGTCGAAATGGAAATGAATGATGAAACTTGGCACATTGTTAAAGAATGTCCAAAAGTATTAGGTTTCATCGGTGGTACAGCTGAAAAGCCAGCACCAATTACGCAAAAAGAAGCTGATGCGATTCTTGCACGTGTACACAACAAAGGCGAAGCACCTCGTCCTAAGACGATGTTTGAGCCGGGTGAAGAATTACTTGTTACTGACGGTCCATTCACAGACTTTAAAGGTGTGGTGGAAGAAGTTCAGTACGAAAAATCACGTTTAACGTTGACGATTAATGTATTTAATCGACCAACTCAAGTTGAATTGGAATTTCGCCAAGTCGAAAAAACAATTTAATTTGCACTGTTTGAAAGCGCCCGATTTGTTATGGATCGGGCATTGTTGTTGTAACGGTATCGTTACTTGAAATGTTGGGGAGCTCTAAAAGGCGTTTGTACCCAGAGGTAATTTGAAATGGCTAAGAAGATTGACGGCTATATCAAGCTGCAAGTTCCAGCTGGTAAAGCGAATCCATCTCCACCGATTGGTCCTGCACTAGGTCAACGTGGTGTTAACATCATGGCATTCTGTAAAGAATTCAATGCTGCGACACAAAAAGTTGAACAAGGTCTTCCAATTCCTGTAGTGATCACTGTGTACAACGATAAGTCGTTCACATTCATCATGAAAACTCCACCTGCTGCGATTCTTCTTAAGAAAGCTGCTGGTATCCAAAAGGGTTCTGCTGTACCAAACAAGACTAAAGTTGGTAAGTTGACTCGCGCTCAGTTAGAAGAAATTGCGACTACTAAAGAACCAGATTTAACTGGTGCTGATTTAGACGCACGTGTACGTACCATTGCTGGTTCTGCGCGTTCTATGGGCTTGGAAGTGGAGCTATAAGACATGGCAAAGTTAACTAAACGTCAAAAAGCCATTGCTGCAGCTATTGAAGCAAACAAAGTTTACACTTTGGAAGAAGCAGTACAAGTTCTTAGCAGCCTACCTGCTGCAAAATTCAAAGAATCTTTGGATGTTGCGGTAAATCTAGGTGTTGATCCTCGTAAATCTGACCAAGTTGTTCGTGGCGCGACTACACTTCCTGCAGGTACTGGTAAAACTGTACGTGTTGCTGTGTTTGCTCAAGGCGCTGCTGCTGAAGCTGCTAAAGCTGAAGGCGCGGACATCGTTGGTTTTGATGATCTTGCTGAAAGCATTCAAGCGGGTAACTTAGATTTCGACGTTGTGATTGCTGCTCCAGATGCAATGCGTGTTGTTGGTAAGTTGGGTACGATCCTTGGTCCACGTGGCTTAATGCCAAACCCTAAAGTGGGTACTGTAACTCCTGACGTAGCAACTGCAGTTAAAAATGCAAAAGCTGGTCAAGCACGTTACCGTGTAGACAAAGCGGGTATCATCCATGCTGCGATCGGTCAAGTAGGTTTCACTGCTGAAGCTGTTCGTTCAAACGTTGAAGCGCTTATCGCTGACCTTAAGAAAGCAAAACCTGCGACTTCTAAAGGTATCTACATCCAAAAGATCACTTTGAGCTCAACTATGGGTCCTGGTCTTGTTGTTGATGTACAAAACGTTTCTAAATAATTATTTTTCAATAATTATATTGAGATAAAAGAATTTTAAAGTCCTGAGTGAAATTTGAAGTGTTACTTCAAATTTTACGCAAGAAAGAGTGATGACTTCTATTGAGGTTGAGCTTTTCTTCTTGTGGATTGATAAAGCATTGCTTTGTTAATCATCAGGCGGACTTTGAATTGATAGATGTAAATTTATCAGCGTCAAAGACCTCAGGCGAGGGGAGTCTTCGGATTCGCTTCTTAAAATACCAGTCTGAGTAGACGCGGTGGTGTGATTGATTCCTCCTCCGCGTGTAAGTCAAGAGATTGATTTACGAATTGGGAGTGCAGTCCGTGGATTGCATAAATCACCGTTAGGAGGTTTTACAATGGCTCTTCTTATCGAAGACAAAAAACAGATCGTTGCGGAAGTAAATGAAGTTGCTTCTACCGCGTTTGCTGCTGTTGTTGCTGACTACCAAGGTTTAACAGTTGAACAATTGACTACACTTCGTGTTGAAGCTCGTAAGTTAGGTGTTAAGACACGTATCGTGCGTAACACTTTGGCTAAACGTGCTTTCGAAGGTACTCAATTTGATATCTTAGACGAAAACCTTGTTGGTCCAACTATTCTAGCTTTTTCAACTTCTGAAGATGACATGGGCGCAGCTGCTCGCTTGTTTGAAGAATTTGCTAAAACTAACAAAGCATTTGAACTTAAAGCTGCTGCATTTGACGGCAAACTTTATCAAGGTGCTGAAGTTAGCGTTATCGCGAATCTTCCGAACCAAGAAAAAGCACTTACTATGCTTGCCAATGTTCTTCAAGCTCCTATTTCGAAATTGGGTCGCCTTATTACAGCGCTCAAAGAGAAAAACGAGTCAGAAGCTGCATAAGCTTAATAAATTTCACACACCATTCAATATCCATTTGGAGTTATTCTCATGGCTTTAACTAACGAAGAAATCTTAAACGCAGTTGCTGAAAAAACTGTTCTTGAACTTGTTGAACTTATCTCTGCTTTCGAAGAGAAATTCAATGTATCAGCTGCTGCTGTAGCTGTAGCTGCAGGTCCTGCTGTTGCTGCTGCTGAAGAGCAATCAGAATTCAATGTTGAATTGACTTCTTTCGGTGCTAACAAAGTTGCTGTAATTAAAGCAGTACGTGAAGTTACTGGTCTTGGCTTGAAAGAAGCTAAAGACTTAGTTGAAGGCGCTCCTTCAAATCTTAAAGAAGGCGTTTCTAAAGAAGAAGCTGAAGAACTTAAGAAAAAACTTGAAGAAACTGGTGCTACAGTTACTGTTAAGTAATTTCGCTAGGGGTCGAATTTTAATTTGACCCCAAAAATTGGCTGATGGCTCTTGGGTCATCAGCCTTTTTGCGTTACAATAACCGGCTCGATTTTAGATTGATTGGTAGAAAAACCATCAATTTTTAAAATAAATAAACATAATCAAACGCTTACCAATATTTTTCCACTTTAAAAATATTGTTAAGCGTTTTGTACCACTGAAATTTGCAGCATTTGTATAAAAGTGGTGGTCATATCGACCTGCGTAATTCCTTCTAAGTTCGTTCTGCAGGCGGACTTAGTTTACTTTCCGAGGACTCCAGATGGCATACTCATATACCGAAAAGAAACGGATCCGTAAGAATTTTGGTAAATTGCCCCAAGTCATGCATGCTCCGTACCTGCTCTCGATTCAAGTCGACTCGTACAGAACATTCTTGCAAGATGGCAAAACTCCAAAAAATCGCGAAGATATCGGTCTCCAAGCTGCATTTCGTTCAGTTTTTCCTATTGAAAGTTATTCGGGCAATGCTGCTTTAGAATTCGTTGAGTATAGTCTTGGTAAACCAGAGTTTGATGTTCGCGAATGTATTCTTCGTGGCTCAACCTTTGCGGCACCAATGCGCGTTAAAATTCGTTTGATCATCAAAGATCGTGAAACGAAATCTATTAAAGACGTACGTGAACAAGAAGTGTACATGGGTGAAATGCCACTCATGACTGAGAATGGTACCTTTGTCATCAATGGTACTGAGCGTGTAATCGTATCTCAATTACACCGTTCACCAGGCGTATTCTTTGACCATGATAAAGGTAAAACGCATTCAAGCGGTAAAGTGCTTTATTCAGCACGTATTATTCCTTATCGTGGTTCATGGTTAGATTTTGAGTTTGATGCTAAAGATTTAGTCTTTGTACGTATTGACCGTCGTCGCAAATTGCTTGCGACTGTTGTGTTACGTGCATTGAGCTATAGCAATGAACAAATTCTGAATATGTTCTACGAAAAAGTACCTGTATATCTTGATATGGGTAGCTATCAGATTGACCTTGTGCCTGAACGTCTTCGTGGTGAAATGGCTCAATTTGATATCGTGGACAATGATGGTAAAGCCATTGTTGAACAAGGTAAACGTATTAATGCTCGCCATGTACGTCAAATGGAAGCTGCTGGTTTAACTAAACTTCCAGTTCCAGATGAATATTTGTATGAGCGTATTACTGCTGAAGATATCGTGCTTAAAGATGGTGAAGTGATTACTGCTAACACTGTATTAAGTCATGAGATTTTGGTCAGAATTGCTGAAGGTGGTATTAAACAATTTAATATCCTGTTCACCAATGACATCGATCGCGGTTCTTTTGTTGCTGACACCTTACGTGCAGATACAACATCTGGCCGTGAAGAAGCACTTGTAGAAATCTACAAAGTGATGCGTCCAGGTGAGCCACCAACGAAAGAAGCGGCTGAAAACTTATTCAATAACTTATTCTTCTCTACAGAGCGTTATGATTTATCGCCTGTGGGTCGTATGAAGTTTAACCGTCGTTTGGGTCGTCCTTACGAAGTGGGTACAGATCAGAAGTCTCGTGAAGTAGAAGGTATTCTTTCTAACGATGACATTATCGATGTACTGAAAACATTGGTAGAAATTCGTAACGGTAAAGGTGAAGTCGACGATATCGATCACTTGGGTAACCGTCGCGTACGTTCTGTTGGTGAAATGACAGAAAACCAATTCCGTGTTGGTTTGGTTCGTGTTGAGCGTGCTGTTAAAGAGCGTTTAAACCAAGCTGAAACAGATAACTTGTCTCCACAAGATTTGATCAATGCGAAACCAGTTGCTGCTGCAATCAAAGAATTCTTTGGTTCAAGCCAATTGTCACAGTTTATGGATCAAAACAACCCATTGTCAGAAATTACACACAAACGTCGTGTATCTGCGCTTGGGCCTGGTGGTTTGACACGTGAACGTGCGGGCTTTGAGGTACGTGACGTACATCAAACTCACTATGGTCGTGTATGTCCAATTGAAACGCCTGAAGGACCAAACATTGGTTTGATCAACTCGCTTTCTGTTTATGCAAAAGCGAACAACTTCGGTTTCTTGGAAACACCATACCGTCGCGTTGTTGATGGTCGTGTAACAGATGATGTTGAATATTTATCTGCAATTGAAGAAGTTGGTACTGTGATTGCACAGGCCGATTCTGCATTGGATAAAGATGGACATTTAACTGAAGACTTCGTTTCAGTACGTCACCAAGGTGACTTCGTTCGTATGCCGCCTGAAAAAGTGACGCATATGGATGTATCGGCTCAACAGGTTGTCTCTGTCGCTGCATCTCTTATTCCATTCCTTGAACACGATGATGCTAACCGTGCCTTGATGGGTTCAAACATGCAACGTCAGGCTGTTCCTACATTGCTTGCTGATAAACCACTTGTGGGTACCGGCATGGAAGCAAACGTAGCGCACGACTCTGGTGTATGTGTGATTGCGAAACGTGGTGGACGCATTGAGTTTGTAGATGCATCACGTGTGGTTATTCGTGTCAATGAAGATGAAATGATCGCGGGTGAAGCAGGTGTAGATATCTACAACTTGATCAAATACACGCGTTCAAACCAAAATACATGTATTAACCAAAAAGTGCTTGTGAGCATGGGCGATAAAGTCGGTCGTGGTGACGTTCTTGCTGATGGTCCATCAACTGATGGTGGTGAATTAGCACTAGGTCAGAACATGCGTGTCGCGTTCATGACTTGGAATGGTTATAACTACGAAGACTCGATTTTATTATCTGAACGTGTTCTTCAAGAAGATCGTTTAACTTCAATTCATATTCAAGAATTATCATGTGTTGCACGTGATACGAAGTTAGGTGCGGAAGAAATCACTGCCGATATTCCTAACGTAGGTGAAGCAGCGTTATCTAAACTTGATGAATCAGGTATTGTTTATATCGGTGCTGAAGTTGCAGCGGGTGATATTCTTGTTGGTAAAGTGACACCTAAAGGTGAAACACAATTAACTCCTGAAGAAAAATTACTTCGTGCAATCTTTGGTGAGAAAGCGGCAGACGTTAAAGATTCATCTTTACGTGTTTCTTCAAGCGTTAAAGGTACAGTCATCGACGTTCAAGTGTTTACACGTGACGGTATCGAGAAAGATGAACGTGCTCAAGCGATTGAGAAAGCGCAACTTGATGCTTACCGTAAAGACTTGAAAGAAGAATTCAAAATTTTCGAAGAAGCTGCTCGTGAACGTATTATCCGTTTGTTAAAAGGCCAAGAGTCGAATGGCGGCGGTACTACGAAGCGTGGTGATAAGCTATCTGAAGATGTATTGTCTGGTTTAGAGCTTGTTGATCTTTTAGAAGTTCAACCAACAGATGAAGGTATTGCTGAACGCTTAACTCAAATTCAAGTGTTCTTGAAAGAGAAGAGCTACGAGATCGATGAGAAATTTGCTGAGAAAAAACGCAAACTTTCTACAGGTGATGAGCTTACAACAGGTGTCTTGAAAGTTGTTAAAGTTTACTTAGCTGTAAAACGTCGTATCCAGCCTGGTGATAAGATGGCGGGTCGTCACGGTAACAAAGGTGTTGTATCAAACATCTTGCCTGTTGAAGACATGCCGCATGACATCCATGGTGTTCCAGTTGATGTCGTACTTAACCCATTGGGTGTACCATCACGTATGAACGTGGGGCAGATTCTTGAAACTCACTTAGGTATGGCTGCAAAAGGTCTTGGCGATAAGATCGACAAGATGATGAAAGAGCAACGTACTGTTCTTGAGCTTCGTGATTTCTTAGACAAGATTTATAACAAAGTTGGTGGCGAGCAAGAAGATCTTGATAGCTTGACCGATGAAGAAATCTTGGTGTTATCAGGTAACTTGCGTAAAGGTGTTCCTTTAGCTACGCCAGTATTTGATGGTGCAGAAGAGAGTCAGATCAAAGAGTTGCTTGAGCTTGGTGGTATCTCACGTACAGGTCAAACAGTATTGTATGACGGACGTACAGGTGAGCGTTTTGACCGCCCAGTAACTGTTGGTTATATGTATATGCTCAAGTTGAACCATTTGGTTGATGACAAGATGCATGCGCGTTCTACTGGTTCTTATTCACTTGTAACTCAACAACCGCTTGGTGGTAAAGCACAATTCGGTGGTCAGCGTTTCGGTGAGATGGAAGTCTGGGCACTAGAAGCTTATGGTGCTGCTTATACACTTCAAGAAATGCTTACTGTGAAGTCGGATGACGTTGAAGGTCGTACTCGCATCTATAAGAATATTGTAGATGGTAACCATTATATGGATCCGGGTATGCCTGAATCGTTTAACGTATTGACCAAAGAGATCCGTTCTTTAGGTATCAACATTGAACTGAAAAATGGTGACTAAATCCCCCCCATTCCCCCTTTGTTAAAGGGGGGAATGTCCCTTCTTTAAGAAAGAGGGGGTAGGGGAGATGCCAAATCTCAGTGAAAAAACAATATTTGTGACCCAGTCGTAGCCTGAAAAGCGCTTCGACACACGGAGAAAAAAATTGAAAGACTTGCTCGATATCATGCGCAAAAAGACGGATTCAGATGGTCACGCTCCAGTAGAGTTTGACCGTATCCGTATTGGTCTTGCGTCACCAGAAATGATTAAGTCATGGTCTCACGGTGAAGTTAAAAAGCCAGAAACCATTAACTATCGTACGTTTAAACCAGAACGTGATGGTTTATTCTGTGCCAAAATCTTTGGTCCAGTAAAAGATTACGAATGCTTGTGTGGTAAATACAAGCGTATGAAATATAAAGGCGTCATTTGTGAAAAATGTGGCGTTGAAGTAACAACTGCAAAAGTTCGTCGTGAGCGTATGGGTCACATCGAGCTTGCTTCTCCAGTTGCGCATATTTGGTTTTTGAAATCATTACCAAGCCGTATCGGTTTATTACTTGATATGACTTTACGTGATATCGAACGTGTATTGTACTTCGAATCTTATGTGGTCACTGATCCTGGCATGACGCCAATGGAAAAGTACCAACTTCTTAACGATGAAGAATACTTCACAGCGTTAGAAGAACATGGTGATGAATTCAGCGCGAAAATGGGTGCAGAAGCAGTTCAAGATTTGTTGAAAGACATCGATCTTGAAGCTGAAATTTCTCGTTTACGTGAAGAAATTCCGAACACGACTTCAGAAACGAAGCTTAAAAAAGCCTCTAAACGTTTGAAGTTGATGGAAGCGTTCAAAGAGTCGAACAACAAGCCTGAATGGATGGTGATGAATGTACTTCCTGTACTTCCACCTGATCTTCGTCCGTTGGTACCGCTTGAAGGTGGTCGTTTTGCGACTTCTGACTTGAACGATCTTTATCGTCGTGTGATCAACCGTAACAACCGTTTAAAACGTCTTCTTGACCTTGCTGCACCAGACATTATCGTACGTAACGAAAAACGTATGTTACAAGAGTCTGTGGATGCGTTATTGGACAATGGTCGTCGTGGTCGTGCAATTACTGGTTCGAACAAACGTCCGCTTAAATCTTTGGCAGATATGATCAAAGGTAAGCAAGGTCGTTTCCGTCAAAACTTACTTGGTAAGCGTGTCGATTATTCTGGTCGTTCGGTAATTACTGTAGGTCCAACTTTACGTTTACACCAATGTGGTCTTCCAAAGAAAATGGCTCTTGAATTATTCAAGCCTTTTATCTTTGCTAAGCTACAAGCTTCTGGCCAAGCAACAACCATTAAAGCTGCGAAGAAAATGGTTGAGCGTGAAACCCCTGAAGTTTGGGACGTTCTTGCATCTGTAATTCGTCAACATCCAGTCATGTTGAACCGTGCGCCAACACTTCACCGTTTAGGTCTTCAAGCATTTGAACCTATCTTAATTGAAGGTAAAGCGATCCGTTTACATCCACTCGTTTGTGCTGCGTTTAACGCCGACTTCGATGGTGACCAAATGGCGGTTCACGTTCCATTAACACTTGAAGCTCAATTAGAAGCTCGTGCGTTAATGATGTCGACTAACAATATCTTGTCACCTGCAAATGGTGAGCCGATCATTGTACCTTCTCAGGACGTTGTCTTGGGCTTGTATTACATCACACGTGATGCAATCAATGCCAAAGGTGAAGGCATGGTGTTTGCGGATACTCATGAAGTAAACCGTGCACTTGCAACTGGTCAAGTTGACTTACATGCGCGTGTAAAAGCACGTGTGCACCAAACAGTGATTGATGAAAACGGTAACCGTGAGCATCAAACAATTGTTGTAGATACGACGCCTGGTCGTTGCTTACTTTGGGAAGTTGTGCCTGAAGGTATGGATTTCCAACAAATCAACGTTGAGATGACGAAAAAGAACATCTCTAAATTGATTAACTCTTGCTACCGTAAATTAGGTTTGAAAGATACTGTTATCTTTGCTGACCAATTGATGTACTTGGGCTTCCGTCAAGCAACACGTTCAGGTGTTTCTGTGGGTATGGAAGACATGTTGATTCCACCACAAAAACAAGCAATTATCGAAAAAGCAGAAGTTGAAGTTCGTGAAATTGAACAACAATTTGAGCAAGGTTTCGTAACGGCAGGTGAGCGTTACAACAAAGTTGTCGATATTTGGGCGCGTACCAACGACCAAGTTGCGAAAGCGATGATGGATAACTTGTCCTTCACAACTGTTAAAAATAAACAGGGCGAAGACGAGAAGCAAAAATCATTCAACAGTATCTACATGATGTCTGACTCAGGTGCCCGTGGTTCGGCAGCTCAGATTCGTCAGCTTGCGGGTATGCGTGGTTTGATGGCGAAACCAGATGGTTCGATTATTGAAACGCCGATTAAAGCGAACTTCCGTGAAGGCTTGACAGTACTTCAATACTTCATTTCAACACATGGTGCACGTAAAGGTTTGGCCGATACAGCACTTAAAACTGCGAACTCTGGTTACTTGACTCGTCGTCTTGTAGACGTAGCACAAGACTTGGTTATTACAGAGCCAGATTGCGGTACGCTTGAAGGTCTTGTAATGACTCCGTTCATTCAAGGTGGCGACGTTATTGAGCCATTAAGTGTACGTGTATTAGGACGTGTAACTGCTGAAGACGTGAAAAAAGCGGGTTCAGATGAAGTTGTTCTTCCACGTAACACATTGATTGATGAAAAAATCGCTGCATATATTGAAGATGCTGGTGTTGATGAAGTTAAAGTACGTTCAGTTGTAAACTGTGCTTCCACTTTCGGTGTATGTGCGAAATGTTATGGTCGTGACTTGGCTCGCGGTCACTTGGTAAATCCAGGTGAATCTGTTGGTGTTATGGCTGCACAATCAATTGGTGAACCTGGTACACAGTTAACCATGCGTACATTCCACGTGGGTGGTGCTGCAAGCCGAACATCTGCTGCAAATAGCGTACAAGTACGTAATAAAGGTACGGTTCGTTTTCATAACGTTAAAACTGTTCAACATGCTAAAGGCCATTTGGTATCTGTTTCACGTTCAGGTGAGATCGGTATTGCAGATGACTTAGGTCGCGAACGTGAACGTTATAAACTTCCATACGGTGCGTCTATCTTGATTAAAGATGGTCAACCTGTAGAAGGCGGCGGTATTGTTGCGACTTGGGATCCGCATACACATCCATTGGTGACAGAAGTTGCTGGTAAAGCACGCTTCAGCCAAATTTCGGATGGCGTAACTGCAACATCTAAAACTGATGATGCAACGGGTATGACGACTGTTGAAATCTTACCTGTAACAGCGCGTCCTGCTTCTGGTAAAGATTTGCGTCCTGCAATCGTGTTGGATACAACAGATGGCGGCGAACAGTTCTACTTCTTGCCACAGAACACGATCGTTACTGTTCGTGATGGTGAAACGATTGGTGTTGGTGACGTTATTGGTCGTGTACCACAAGAAACTTCACGTACTCGTGATATTACCGGTGGTCTACCACGTGTAGCTGATTTGTTCGAAGCACGTAAGCCGAAAGAACATGCAATTCTTGCTGAAATCTCAGGTGTTGTAAGCTTTGGTAAAGAAACCAAAGGTAAGAACCGTTTAGTGATTACACCAGATGATGGCTCTGAAATTTATGAAGAGTTGATTCCAAAATGGCGTACCATTAACGTGTTTGAAGGTGAGCATGTTAACCGTGGTGAAACCATTTCTGATGGTCCACAAAATCCACATGACATCTTACGTTTGAAAGGTGAAGTTGCATTAACCAACTACATCGTGAACGAAGTTCAAGACGTTTACCGCTTACAAGGTGTAAAAATCAACGATAAGCATATTGAAGTAATCGTTCGTCAAATGTTGCGTAAAGTAGACATTACCGACGGTGGCGATACAAGCTTTATCAAAGGTGAACAAGTGGATTACATCCGCGTTGTGGGTGAAAACCAAGCAGTATTGGCTCAGAACAAATTCCCTGCGAAGTATGAACGTCAATTGATGGGTATTACGAAAGCATCGCTTTCTACTGATTCGTTCATCTCTGCTGCATCGTTCCAGGAAACAACACGTGTGTTAACTGAAGCTGCTGTAACAGGGAAAGAAGATGAGTTACGTGGTTTGAAAGAAAACGTTGTTGTAGGTCGCTTGATTCCAGCTGGTACTGGTCTTGCATACCATTTAGAACGTCGTCGTCAAGAAGCAGAAGCTGCAGAGCATGAGCTTGTAAATGACTTCTCTGAAGTTGATCAAGCATTCTCTCAAGCTTTAAATGAAGATACTTTCTAAGTTAAACAGCTTTTGAAATGAAGAAGACGCCTTAGGGCGTCTTTTTTTATATACTGAGTAGACTCAAGTCATAAGCATTTAAAATGGCAATAAAAATTAGACATACATTGATGGTTTTACTGGCAGTCATGTTGGTTCCCGCCTGTTTGTTGATGTTTTTACCAGCTCAGCCAGAAATGAATTGGCAGCATAATGTATTTCAATTCATCACAGAAAAATTAAAGGTTCAAACGGGAATGTTTGGCCCCTTGGGTTTTTATACAGTATCGATTACTGCATATTTTTCGCTATTGAGCAGCATCTGGGCCGTTTTTTTATTTTGCATGATTTGGCAAGAAGAGCGTGAAACTGCACCTCAAACAACCACTCAGACAATGCAATTTAAGTTGTTGGATGGGGTAATTATGGTTGTATGTGTTATTGGATTTATCTGGTTTAGTTTTTCGATGATGCAATGGCATTTCGCGAAACAAGATATGACCATAGGTTTAGGTCGAAATGGTTATTTATTCCAATCCTTGTATCACTATCAACTTGGTGTTGTCTTTGCTGAACTCTTTTTTATGCTTTTCTTGGTATTCAGCCAGCTGGCAATCTTAATGCTTGTTTATGCAAGTTATCATTTTCTCAAAGAAAAATTTAAACGAATAGAATGATGCTTTTAGTTTTAAAAATCTTGTGATTAAGTTAATGCTTTATGAGGACATCGTCATTCAATGATAATTTCTTATTAACATGAATGTTATTTAAATTCGACTGTGCATCTTTGATAATTAAAGACTACAAATAGCAACATGAAAATTTAATTTAATCCATAAATTAGTGTTTTCATAAAATCAGTTGTAATTAATTGCATTTGTAAGTTCAGATAGAAAGGATGAATAACATGAAAAAAATAGTAATGACTATGATGTGTGTGAGTTTACCTATTGTGATGCTTACAGGTTGTGAAAACATGTCAGCAAATGATAAGCGTATTACTTCCGCGGCACTTGGTGGTGCTGTTGGTGGTGGTATAGGTAATCATGCTGGTAATGGTGTGGGTGCTGCTGTTGGTGCAGGTGGTGGTGCTGCTGTAGGAAGCAAAGCCAACAATGGTTCAAACCGTAATGCAACATATAGTGGTATAGGTGCAGGTATTGGCTCAGTCATTGGTAAAGGTGTACTCGGCGGTGATGCCGGCGCTGCCATTGGTGGTGCGATCGGTGGTGGTGCTGGTGCTGCAATTGAGCAAAATAAATAGTCGTTAAAACCAAATCAAAATAAGCGCAACGTTTATAACGTCATGCGCTTATTTTTTTATCAATATCTAATTTTAGAAGAGTTCGGCATCTCTTCACTATTACATAATTTATTGACTATTTGGCTTTAAAATGGCTCATTCAAACAGACTTTAGCGTTTTAATGGGTGAGGGTTTTTACGACGGATATACACCGTTTTTTGTACTTCAGCAATTCTTAAGCCCGAGTCGTCAAAAATATTCACTGTATAGTTACGATAGACTGGACTATAGTTTTCGGCCAAGTTCTTCACATGTTCGATTTCAATCGCATCTAAACGGATATCTGCATAAACCGTACTGCGACCAGGGGAAAGGAAATTGATGTTTGCGGTTTTGTCCCAAACCATATATTTCGGGCCCAAATGATGCATTAAAAGAAGCATATAAAATGGATCAACCATTGAATACAAACTACCGCCAAAGTGCACGCCAACAATATTTTGATTGCTATGCGTCAGTGGCATTTTGACCCGAACGTGATAGTTTTTTAGATCAATTTTTTCGATTTCAATCCCTGCACCTTTATATGGAGAAAAATGATTCAACATAAATTTGGAAACAAATGGGATTGTCTGTAGTTTTTTGATTAGCGCATTCATGGTCAATTCTAGTTATCGATTTTTAAACCATAATAAAGAACAGAATGGAATGTGGCATTGATCTAAATGCCCTTTACAACGAAATCACAGCCAATGGTAAAACAATAAAAGGTGACTCAATGCAAGTGCAAACTTATTGGATATCCACCCAAGACAAACAAAAACTTTATGCAAAAACATGGGGTAATGCTGAAAACCCTGCGTTGGTTTTGGTGCATGGCTATCCCGATAATCAAGAAGTTTGGGAACCGATTATTGAACAATTGATCTCAAAATTTTACATCATTACTTATGATGTACGTGGGGCAGGGCAGTCTTCTGTACCAAAACGAATTCGTGATTATGCTTTAGCACGCTTATCTTTGGATTTAGAGTGCATGGTAAATGAGCTACTGCCCAATCGTAATTTTCATCTTGCAGCGCATGATTGGGGCTCGATTCAGTCGTGGGAATCTGTGACTGAACCTAAATTTAAAAATCGTATTTTGTCTTATACCACTATGTCTGGACCTTGTTTAGATCATGCGGCTTTTTGGATGCGTGAACAGTTTTTACATGAAAAGCCTAAATTTTTTAAGCAGTTATTTAAATCTTGGTATATCGTTGCATTCCAGTTACCATTTCTTGCCCCGACCGTTTGGCATTTTTTTAGCCCACAACGCTGGGGCGCAATTTTAACGCAACTTGAGAAAAAGAAAGGCTTACCCTTAAACCAAAATATTGCAAAAGATGGTGAACATGGTATCGGACTATACCGTGCTAACTTTCTTCCACGTTTAACTCGTCCACGTGAGCGTTATGCAGTATGTCCTGTACAGGCGGTTGTACTGTTAAGAGATAAATTTGTAAGTCCAGAATTGATTGATGAAGTGCCTAAATGGGCAACAGATTTTGAACGTGTAGAAGTTGATGCAAACCATTGGGCAGTACTTAGTCAACCACAAGAGATTGCACAATATATTGAAACATTTGCACTCAAAAATAGTGAGAGTTGATTCGCTTAAAGTGATGTGAGCTCTTATAAAAATAGGCCATGTTTTCAAATGGCCTATTCATTTTATGACCAGTTCGACTAAATTACAGCTTCATTGAAGTGAATCTGATAAAATATCGGCTTTCAAATTTTCGTAAATTTCTCCATGAATGCTGTCGTTATTGCGATTGCCGTGATGTTTATCTTGTCACTGGCACGAGTTTCTGTTGTTTTAACATTGGTTATTTCAGCAATTATAGGTGGGTTGGTTGCAGGTTTAAGCTTGTCAGATACTGTTACAGCATTTAATGCGGGCTTGGGTGATGGTGCAGAAGTTGCCTTGGCCTATGCGGTATTAGGCGCTTTCGCTTTGGCACTTTCAAAGTCAGGCTTGCCTGATTTATTGGCCTATAAACTGATCGGCTTACTCGGTATGGAAGCCACGCAGAAACAAGCAACCAAAGTAAAATTCTTATTATTGGGTATTTTACTGATTGCCGCGATTTGTTCACAAAATTTAATTCCTGTGCATATTGCGTTTATTCCTGTGCTTGTTCCACCGCTCTTAAAAGTGATGAATCACTTGAAACTCGACCGTCGTGCCGCAGCATGTGTACTGACCTTAGGTTTAGTCGGCACATATATCTTCTTGCCTGTAGGCTTTGGTGCAATTTTTCTTGAACAAATTCTGATGGGGAATATCAACAAAATTGGCGCTGCTTATCATCTGCATGTTGAAAGAAGCATGATGCCTATGGGGATGGCTATTCCTGTATTGGGTATGGTGATTGGTACTTTATTTGCCGTTTTTGTCAGTTATCGTAAACCGCGTATTTATGTTGATCGTAATGTTGCACCAATTACCACGATTGATTTAGATAAACCACTTCGTGCGGTAAATGTTGAGGTATTAAAAGCTGATGGCATAGCCTTAGAGCAAGAAGCCAAGCAAGAAGCCCCTGTGATTGCCAAGAAAACTATTCTTATGGCATTGCTGGCAATCATTTTAACCCTGATCTCTCAATTGTATTCAGGCTCAATGATCCTTGGCGGATTAGTGGGCTTTTCTGTCTTATCTGCCGCAGGGATTTTTAAATGGCAAGAAGCGGATGATGTTTTTGTACAAGGGATGCGTATGATGGCATTGGTCGGTTTTATCATGATCTCTGCTGCGGGGTTTGCATCCGTGATGACCCATACTGGGGATATTAATCAGTTGGTCAACGGTGTTGTTCATTTGATTGGTGACAATAAAGCGCTAGCTGCTTTCTTGATGTTATTTATTGGTTTATTTGTAACGATTGGAATTGGTTCATCATTTTCAAGTGTGCCTGTACTTGCAGTCATTTATGTTCCTTTATGTGTACAATTCGGCTTCTCTCCACTTGCAACCGTTGCTCTGATTGGTACTGCGGCAGCATTAGGAGATGCGGGTTCACCAGCTTCAGATTCGACCTTGGGGCCTACTGCTGGTTTGGGCGTAGATGGGCAACATGATCATATTTGGGATACGGTTGTTCCAACATTTATCCATTTTAATATTCCATTATTGGTGTTTGGTTGGATTGCTGCGATGGTGCTGTAGCGTTTATTTTTTTAGTTAAGGCTGTTTATGATGAGATCTAAACAGCCTTTTTTATATCTGTTCGACTAAAATCATTTAAATAGATGGGTTGATATTCTTTGTAAAAATGGGAGTATTCTAGTTTTTGATATTTAAACAGCAGGAAAAATCTTAAATAATATGCCTGAATTAAGATCAGCAGATCAAGATTATCAATTATCTAAGCCTAAATAATAAGGTGAGTGGGGATTTGGCTGATCAAAGAGATACATATAAAGGTGAGTTATAAACCTTTGTGATCATACTGCCTCAATTCATAAAAATACTTCAGGATCACTGCATAGAGATACCTGATGGTAATAAGATATCATTGTAATTATTGGAAAAAGTAAATATGAATATATGTGAATTAGTGAGTTATATTGAAGTTGGTATGACCAAACCTGTTGTAGTAGATAGAGTTTTATTAGAAGAGTATGGGAATTATATGAGAGTAATTGGTTTTTTGGACAAAGAACAAATATTAATATCCTACTTTTATTATGATGAAAGTGATGAGGATACAGGGATAGATATTAATCTTAAATATGAATCATTAGATAAAGCGATACAGTCAATTGAACAGTTTTTAGGGGTTTCAATAGATGGATGGGAAAATTTTAATCGAACAGGATATTATCCAGAACCTTTGGAGAACTGTGTTGAAAATAAATGGAATAATTTAGTAAATGATATTAAGCAAGGTACTATGATTCCAAAAGGTTATAATGAAATTCGTTTGTATATATAAATTACTATATTTTTTTATTGATTAAAATACTTTAATTCTTTTATCTTAAAATGAACTGTTTATCTTTAAACAATATGATTTAGACTATGTAACATAACTTTATATTGATGTTTTATTGACAGTATAGGTTGATTTAATTTCCTAATTTATAAAAATAACAAAAAACCAATTTTTCGATGAACTCTCTGTTTTCAATACACTTTTATCTTTCTCGATAAAAAATTCAGAGATGCCAATCTGATTGGCTGAATCTATCATCTAGGACATGGAGGCAAGATTTTTCTCTGAAGATACAGCCCTGAAAATGAGGTTTAAATTTATTTTATAGATATTATTAATTTATAATAAAGAATCCATTTTATATTAAATTTCACTCAATAATCCTGATTAATTTGGTTGGGTTTTAAAACCAACTGTTTTGATATGATTAAAATAAATTTTATTGTATAACAGTTACTTGAAAATATATATTAATTCTTAATTTAAATAAATGTTGCAATATTATTAATACCTATGTTTAATGTTTATTAATAACAACGCTGGGGTATTTATAATGTTAAAGCAAACTGCTCTTATTGCATTAATGGCAATTTCTTCTGCTTCATTTGCAGATTGGCAAGTCAAGGTTGGTGGTTCGGTGATTGCACCAACACAAGACACCAAAGTTGCTGGTGTTGGTACTGTGAAAGCAGACCATGAATATGCTTTTACGCCTTCTGTAGAATATATCTTTGGTGAAACACCTTTCTCTGCGGAAGTTTTATTAGCTACACCAATTAGCCACGATGTGAAATTAGATGGTGAAAAAGCAGTTAACCTTAAACACTTACCACCAACTGTAACGTTTAAATATAACTTCAAAAACTCTACACGTTTTACACCATATATTGGTGTTGGTGGTACAGCATTCCTTGCATGGGATGAGGAATCATCTGGGGCATTGGCGGGCACTAAGGTTAAAGTTAAAGATGATTTTGGTTTTGCTGGTCAAATCGGTTTTAACTTCCAACCTGCTGATGCAAAAAACTGGGGTGTTTTCTTTGATGCCCGTTATGCTCAATTAAGCCCAGAAGTGACTGTTAAAGCGGGTAATACTACTGCTGCAAAATTTGATTTAGATATTGATCCAGTTATCTATACTTTGGGTTATAGCTATAGATTCTAAGTTCGCTTTAGACTCATAAAAAACTCGGTAAATTTACCGAGTTTTTTTATTTTTACAGAGCCTTATATATTGAAACAAGAAGCAATAAAAAATAGTTATTTTTAGCTATATAAGCGCTGATTAAATCCATTTAATCTATCAGAACATCAATAAGACTTTGACATGATATGAAAAATTTAATTTTTATAATATTGGTAGGGTTAAGTAGCAGCACAATAGCCAATGCAGCAAGTTTTAATTGTGAGCATGCTCAGACCAAAAGCGAACATGCCATTTGTGAGCATCGCAGTTTAAACGATGCAGATGTCAAAATGGCGACCACCTATACCATTATCCGTAAACTTGTTCCGATGGGAACACGGGGTGTGATACAGGATCAGCAAGTGAAATGGTTACAACTGCGCAATCAATGTCAGGACAATCTACGTTGTTTAACCGATGCGTATCAGATGCGCCAGCAAAAACTAGAGATTTATATGAATCGAGTTTACCAACAAGGTCCATTTTAAAAAAAATTAAATTTGCCTATTGAAATATGCTTAAACCACTCCATTTCTAATGCATTCAATAAAAAAGCGTTATGAATTTACGGAGTGATTTTATGAGTGAACAGAACGTACAACACAGTTCAAAAAAGCATAGCTTTCAAGCAGAAGTGGCTCAGCTTTTACATTTAGTGACGCATTCACTTTATTCTAACCCTGAAATTTTCCTACGCGAGCTGATTTCAAATGCTTCAGATGCATGTGATAAGTTACGTTTTGAAGGAATTAACCATCCTGAATATTATGAGAATGATCCAGACTTACATGTTCGTGTAAGCCTAGATAAAGATGCGAAAACAATCACCATCTCAGACAACGGTATTGGTTTAAGCCAACAAGAAGCAATTGATAACTTAGGAACGATTGCTAAATCAGGCACCAAAGACTTTATGTCAAAGTTATCTGGTGACCAAAAAGCTGATGCACAACTGATTGGCCAGTTTGGTGTAGGTTTTTATTCTGGTTTTATCGTTGCTGATAAAATTACCGTTGAATCTCGCCGTGCAGGTTTAGATGCATCAGAAGGTGTACGTTGGATCAGTGGTGGTACGGGTGACTTTGAAGTCGAACAAATTGAGAAGGCTTCACGTGGAACGTCGATTATTTTACATTTACGTGATGACGCACTGGATTATTTAGAATCTTATAAAGTTAAACAAATTATCAATAAATACTCAGACCATATCAGCTTACCTATCGAAATGCAGAAGGAAGTTTGGCAGGAAGAAGAAGCAGCTGAAGGTGAAGAGAAAAAACCAGGTCATTATGTTAAAACAGATGAATGGGAAGCGATTAACTCAGCAAGTGCCTTGTGGACACGTAGCAAAGGCGAAATTACTGAAGAGCAGTATGTAGAATTCTATAAGAATTTAACTCATGACTTTGATGCACCATTGGCTTGGGCACATAACCGAGTTGAAGGCAGTACTGAATATACCCAATTGCTTTATATTCCAAGTAAAGCACCAAGTAATATTTTCACGCGTGAAGCTAAAGCAGGCATCAAACTTTATGTAAAACGTGTATTTATTATGGATGATGCAGATAATCTGATTCCAAATTATCTACGTTTTGTACAAGGTGTGGTGGATAGTGCTGATCTGCCGCTTAATGTAAGCCGTGAGATTCTACAAGAAAGCCGTGATGTGAAAACCATCCGTGAAGGTAATGCACGTCGTGTATTGACAACATTGGATGCTTTAGCAAAATCAGAAGATCAAGCTGATCAAGACAAATTTAAAACTTTCTATGCTGAATTTGGTTCAGTGATCAAGGAAGGTTTAGGTGAAGACTTTGGTAATCGTGAACGTATTCTAAAACTTTTACGCTTCTCTACTTCGAGCAATGATGAGGTATCAACATCATTGGAAGCTTATAAAGCACGTATGAAAGAAGGGCAAAAAGCTATCTATTATGTGACTGCCGATAGCTTAGCGGCTGCGAAAAACTCTCCGCAACTTGAATTATTCCGTAAAAAAGACATTGAAGTTTTGCTTATGGCAGATCGTGTTGATGAATGGGCGATGGAGTTTGTGCATGACTTTGATGGCACTCCTATGCAAAATGTTGCAAAGGGTGCAGTCGATCTTGGTGATTTACAAGATGCGGAAGAGAAAAAAGCACTCGAAGCTGCCGCAGAACAGTTTAAACCTGTGGTTGAAAAACTCTCTGATTCATTAAAAGCCAAGACCAAAGAAGTGCGTGTGACAACGCGTTTAGTGGACTCACCAGCATGTCTAGTGACCAGCGATGGTGAGCTTTCGCCGCAGTTAATTCGTATGTTAAAACAAGCGGGTCAGGCTGTACCTGAATCTAAACCAATTCTGGAAATTAACCCTGAACATCCTTTAGTAAAAAAACTTGAAAGTTCAGCCCAGTTTGATGATTTAGCCAATGTGATCTTTGATCAGGCAGTAATTGCTGAGGGTGGTTTACCTGATGATCCTGCTGAATATGTAAAACGTATTAACAATTTATTGCTTAAATAAGTCGTAATTTGTTTTAACAGAGCCTATCTTTAAGATAGGCTTTTTTATATAAACACATTCAATGAATAATTTTAAAAGAATTCAATGTATAGGTTGTTTTGTATTGCTCAGTTTAGCTACAACAGTTGTGATGGCATATGAACTTCCACCAGTTGAAAAGCGTAATGCAAATACCACAGATATTTCAGTACATAACGCCATGTTCTTAAGACAAAATACACAGGCTGCTGTGATGGGTATATTGAAAAAAAATGGCCAGAACTATGAACTTGCTGCTAGCGATGGGAAAGGGGGAATGGCGTTACCGATAGCGGTACATCCAAGCCTTAAAATAGACGATGCTTTAGTCGATAAAGAAGTTAGGGCGATTGGGCGAATGACTTATGAAACAATGTATATGCCCAATTCTAGCGACTTTGGTCCCGCTTATAGTTTTACTTTTGAATTGTTTTCAATTGCCCCATTGAATTAAAAGGGTGGGGCAGGCATTTTACCAACATCAGTGGATAAGTCGAAACTTATCCACAGTTCAGCTTACAGATTCAGCTTATGCTTAAAATAACGCTTCTAAACGTACCAAAGCGCTTGGGAAATGGCTACGATCTTCACGACGATCATTAAAATAATTTAAGTCGCCTTGTACGTAAAACCATTCACGCCAAACAGGTTGTCGCCAAGAAACAAAAGGCCCCCAACTGTTGAGCTTAAGGTCATTATTATTATAATAACCGCCAGTATAGATACCATAGTTAAAGCGATTATTTTTGAAGAACTGATGTTGTCGATAAGTACGGTTATCCCAAGTTAAATCATCGTCTTGTTCATCTGCATACGTCACATAGAATTGGTTGGAAATAAAGGGCTGATTGGGGCGAGCATGGGTCAGCTCTAAGTTGGTTCTCAAATAGTTTTCACTGTCGATCCCATAGCGGTAAATCTGTTCCGCATGAAAAGTAAAATCATTCCCCAGTTTCCAATCCTTTTGAGCCTTTAAACGTGCATAGATATCATCACCTGAACGAATACCAAGGTCTGCATCTAAGTCAAAAGGTAAGCGTTTAGAAAGCTGTGACCAACGTAAAGCAATCGAGCTGTTATCATCACGAATTTGTTTACCATCCACTCGTTTATCTGGATCGCCATCAGCATGATTATTGTTGATCGCTATATTATTTGTAATTTCATCATCTAATGAATCATCACCAAAGACCACACTTAAACGGTTTTCAAGTGTGGGTAATTTAACTTTTCCTCGGATACGAGGATTGACATCATAACCATCATGCTTATTCCATTGATTATCAACAATGATCCGCAACGTTGCTGACGCTGGATGTGCAGGATCAGTTTTTCCAAACCAGTTGTCCATTTTATTGGCTGTACGGTCTGCCCAATTGCTAATCTTTTTCTGCTTTTTGTCGGCCCAAGTTTGATCTTCTGTTGCATCCGTTGGGGGAACAATAACTTGATTAGATTGTTCTGGGAAAATGGTCGGTGTTGAGTCAACAATTTTTGGAATATAGTTGAGCAAGCCCATCTCATTTTCTTTGGCGCTGGCTAAAGAAGGTTGCTGATCGACTTTCCCCGTTTTAGCATTCGCTTCAAGACTGCTATTTACTTCTGCAAACGCAGTGTTCCCAAAAAAACCGCCTAATATTAAGACATAAGGTAGTTTTGAGAAGATTGATATTTTATTCATATGCCCACTTCTTAAACTTTGAGTCATTCAGTACTTCATTTTCGATATAACTATGCCTTAAAAAAACACTAAATTTCAATGGAATCGCTATTTTAAGTACAAAAAACATAAATTTATTTAAAATGAAGCGTATTCTATCCACATTATCGCGAATCAAAGCGTGACTTAAGCTATTTTTTAATAAATAAGCGCTTTTATTATCCAAAGCTCAATTGTGGTAAAGCTTTTACGCTAAAAATTCTTTGGAGACAAAATCTACACTTATCCAAGAATAGATAAGCGATTTTAAATATAGTCAAACTGCATAATTATTCATGCAAGTGATTTGCTTCAAGTCATTGATTAGACATGAAGCATGTATCTTTTATGAACTTTTTAAAAACTATGGGTTATCAATTCATTTTTTGTGCTTTTGAATCATAAATAGTTGCCCTACAGTGTGGCGACATGGATGTCGCCGTTGGGCGGGGGGATATGAGCAAAAATAAAGCACTGCTTTGTTTGCAGCGCAAGAGCCCTGTTAAACGAAAGATTTTTGTCATCTTTTCATCTCTGAAAAGTGAGGCATCGCCTACGCAAAGGTATTTAAGCTTTGAATGTAAGGTACGGCATTGCAAGCTTTTTATAATCAAACAAATTATTTCCTAAGGCAATTGATTTAGTTGAAAATATTAATCAAGAGAAATTATATTCTTGTGTATGAGTTTTTGACAGGTTGACTATAGTAGCAATGCACTTTTGAAAAGCGAGAATGAAGAAAAATTATACGCTGTTGTGGATAACTTTAATTTTATCCTCAAAGCCTATTTTATTGCGGCATAAACAAAAACACCTCCAAAAGAGGAGGTATTGTGTCTTAAAAAATAAGAAAATTAAAAAAGAAACTACAGCGCATGAATTTCGTGGGAACGAAAAATATTTATTGATCTTAGTCTAAGAAAAAGGTAATGAATAGTTGCTTTTCTGCAACGCTGTATTGCAAAAATGGCACGTAAAATTTAAAAAATGACTCATTAAAAATAAGACATAGAAATCATTCAGTATATTTTTTATGATCTGTTTGGGTTGGTTTTTTAATCATTTTCTTAAATATTATTATGCTTATTGAATACTGAAGAAACTCCTTCAAGGAATTTCTCCAGTAGCTGATTTTATTTGTTGGGAACTTCACAAGACTCATCAGCACAAACAGGGCCATCCTGTTGCTCGATTTCAGCATCATTCGCAGTTTCAAGGGCTTTTTCTAACACTTGTACAAAGACTTCACGTGGTTGAGCACCCGCTAAAGCCACACGTTGATCAAAGACAAAGAATGGTACGCCTGTTACTTTTAATTGTTCATGAGCAACTTGTTCATCGAATTTTACAAAGTCAGCATATTCTTCAGAGTCTAGAACGTCATCAACTTCTATTGGATTTAAGCCAATACGAGATGCGACATCTTCAATTGTTTCCCGTTCACCAATCGGTAAACCTTGAGTCATATAGCTATAGAAAAAAGCTTCTTCTGCTTCTGAACCTAAACCCTTACTTTGTGCAAGGTGAATGATCCGATGGGCGTTAAAGGTATTTCCTGAGTTGGCATTTTCCCAGTTAAATTGGATGCCTTCTTCTTTTGCCATTGCTGCAATATTGCGTTGCATATCTTCGACTTCAGGGATACTACGCCCATATTTTTGCGCAAGACGTTCAGAGTTTGAAACTTCTTGACGCGTAGTTGCTTCAGGATCAAGTTCAAAACTGTGCCAATGGACTTCAAGCTCAATACCTGCTTGTTCAGCAGCAGCTTCTAAACGTTTTTTACCGATATAGCAAAAAGGGCAAACCACATCTGACCAAATATCTACGCGCATGGGAAATCTCTACAATCTAATTCTGGATTATGATGGGGTTTGTTTGCATAAATTTAAAGTGAAACTTTTAAGCAGTCTTATTTTAAGGTGATTCAACAAAGGTTATTTATTGTTATTTTGCATAATTAATATACAAAAAAGAGTCGCTTAGGATATTCTAAGTAATCTATAAGGATGTTCGGAGTTTGGTATGCGTCGACTTTTGATTGTTTTCGGTATCATCTTTCTGGCTGTTATTGGATTTTTCTACTATGACCATACTTCAATAAAGAATGAAGACGCCAATCGCCAAGCATTTGATTTGGTGATGACTGAAAAAATGCGGCAACTTTCTGAACAAGCCCAAGACCGTTCTAAACCCGTAAATATTGATATTCATGATAATCGGCTCAAAGGTGATTACAAAACCTTGTCTGAGTTTTTATTGAAATATTGGGCCAAGAATGTTGATACACGGAACACTTATTTAAATCAGCTCGCAGCGGCCAAATGGGATCATTTTTTAGATGTAAATCGTTTGGATGCAGACCGTAAACAGAACTATGTAGAAACAACACAGATGCTGGTGACTGTACGACAAGCAATGCAGCAATATCAGCAAAAAAATAGACAAAATAAAACCGAGGCTTTAAACGAATTAAAAAAAATAGATTTGCGCAAGGACCTCAAGAAACCCTTACAGGATAAGCTCGAACAGAATGTTGAACTTGACTCTGAAAATACCCTAATCCTAAATGAGCTACAAATTTTAGGTAAAGCTGAAACCATGTTTGATTTGTTAAAAAAATATGAGTGGCAGAAGCAGGGTAATCAAATTTTGTTTAAAGACGATGCTCAAGTGAAACAGTTTAACCAGTTGTTTCAGGATGTGCTGAAATTGAATAGCCAAATCAATCAGAAAAAAGAGCAAAATGCGGAAGTATTAGAAGAAGCCTTGTAAATTTTAGAAGTAGATGAATGAAAAATATAAAAATATGTTTGCTTTTTACAATGTTTATACTGCTATTGCTGGGTGGGATTGGCTATGTCTACCAGACGCCAATTCTCGTTCAGCAAGATTGTAAAAGCGTTGCTTTATATCGCTATCATTTTGGTGTTTATCAAATTGATCAAGACACAATTCTGGATGCCGATACTTATAAAAAGGTTTATGGATGGAAGCATTTTTTAGGCTTATCCCCTATTTTATGTGCTGAACAAATTGAGTATGACCAATGTGTCGTGGAGGAAAAGCAAGCGGCTTTAAATACTGAGCAGGGAAAAAAGCAATGGAGCCTTGTGCGGGACAATTTATATATCAATCCTCAACGAGAATTGGCTTTAAAGTTTCCTTATGCAAATCGTTGTAGCATGTTTCTATCTGAACATGTTCTGCCCAGCAAAAGCCTGTCGATCATGGGTGAGCGTTTTTATCGACATTTGGGTTTTGGTGGTGAAGATGGGCCTTCTTTGAATGACACTATAGATTTAGCGAGCTTTAAGCAGTTAAACCCTTCTAATTTGTATAAAGATAAACGGCATGTTTATCACTACTTTAGCATGCTGGATGGGGGCATGTTTTCGATTTTAGAGGGTGCAGATGCCAGTAGTTTTGAACTACTCGGAGATTGCTACGCAAAAGACAAGCAGCATATTTATGAAGAACGTTTTGGCGAACTTGAGGGTGCAGATTATGCAAGTTTTAAAACCAAATCTGATATGGGATGCGTTGCACAGGATAAAAATGGCTATTGGTTTTGGAATAATCGAAAAGCTTGGAAAGATATGAATAGTGAAGAAAAAGAGCGGGTCCAGGCGCTTCAATAAGATTGATCTCGATTAACGCTTGGTTTCTTCAACTTTTCCTTGCATTAAAAAAGATGTTAATAGGCTTTGAGATTTTTTGAGTTTGACTAATTTTTCTGAAATATGTTCTAACTCTATTTTTAATGTTTCTTTGGCAACAGGGCATAAGGTAAATTTTTCCTCACCCAAATCGAAACATGGCAATAATAATTTAATGTCTTTTAAATGCATGCCGGCATCATTGAGAACTTTAATTTTTTGAATATCCTCGATGTTTGCTTGATTATAAGCTCGATAGTGATTCGCTGTTCGTTGCGGGCGAATTAATCCTAGCTCTTCGTAATAACGTAACATACGCGGGCTTACTTGAGTTATCTCAGCAACTTTAGCAAGATTCATAATAGACCTCTTATAAACTAAAACGGACCAGTTGGAAAAAAAATTATTGGTGGCTCTATTTAAGCTGTTGAATGAGCAAAACCTATTTAATCTTTATTTCAGAATTTTAACAGTATTTACCGTTTATCTGAGCTTTAGTGAATCTCGCTATAATTTGTTATAGCCTGTTTAATAGACAATATTAAATGTATTGAATCATTTTATTGAATATATACGATGATTTATTTTTTAGGTGAAATGTATGAACTTTATCAAAGTTTCGATACTTGTAACTGCTCTTTCTGTTTGGTTACCCACTGTACAGGCAGAAGAAGTTGCCTCATTGCCTACGATTAAAGTGATGGCGGATTCTGAACTGCGTCAAGAAGCTGTAGGTGTTGTTCCTTATCAAGAAGATAAAGATGTACGTAAGGCGTTACAGCATCAGATCATTAAAAAAGATAATGAGATCCAAAATTATGTGATTGGCGATAATTTTAATACGCTTGATATACAGCCCAAAGCCTCTGAACCGAATATAAATCAAATTTCTTCACCATTACTTAGAGAGTATGTTTTAGCTGTGGCTGCTGGTTTGCAGTCTTCTGACCCGACATCAGGTTTGTTTACCATGATGGAACCACTTTCGATGGGTATGAATCGCGAGAAAGCTTTAGAAGCAGTTCGTAATGGAACTTTTAAGTTGAATATCGATGCTGACCGTTTACAGCTAATGTTTGGGGATAAATGGAAGAAATAGATAAATATAACATGAGTTTTTTATAGGTAATTTATTACTTTCTTTACTCTTCTTAAGAGAGATAAAGCACATAGGTGAATAAAGTTAAAGATAAGAAAAATTATATAATTTGGGGATATGCTTTTTAATACTTGTTAGCAGGTGAATATATATTTATTGTCTAGATAGTGTACTAATATTAAAGAAGAATCACAAAATTTGAGATATTAATAGTTGGGCACCTATTATAGTGCCCAATAAATAACAAAATTGCATTTATACGAGTATTTTATGATTAATTTCTTCAAGAATATGCTGGATATGTCGATTTGTATCGATGGTTATCCACGTTTCATGACCTCCTGAGGTTCTTTCTCGGTTACTTACTTTTTTAATTTCAGAATCTGCCCAACTAGAGGGGTCATCCTCAAAATATGTTGAATTAACTATTTTAGTCGCTAATGTATGCATTTGAGAAAAGTTGTGATCAATTTTAATCATATGCCCACGTGCGATATAATAATGATTATCTGTGGTATAACGAATCTTTCCATTTGCATTATCGCCAGCCGGAATATTTTCTTTACCGCTTGGCGCTTTAACACCATAATCACTATATTTGAATGAATAATTTGGAAAGATTTTTATTAAATTTTGCCAAATTAAAGACTCTTTCCTCAATAATAGACCACAACTGTCAGGTTCTTCTACCGCCTTATCAATAGTTTCGGGGATGCTTGAACCGCTTATGACGATAGATAAAGGACTTAATTTACAAAGAGTTTCAGCAATTCTCTGTGTTTTATCAAATAATTCCGGAAGTGATTTTTTAACAATACTTTTTAAATCTACTAAAAGTAAACATTTTTGTGGTATCGCTTTAATACCAGACAGAATATCTTCTATTTGCTCTAAAAAATAATCTGGGTCATCACTATCATCTAATGCTTCACCATCCAAACGGATAATAAAATATGGGGCATTTTTAAACTCAATTTTTGATAAAGTTGTTCGATAAGTGGAGTCTAGGCTATTGAACCATCTATCGTATCCAATAATAGGTACGACATTAATACTTAGCTGGATTAAAGAGTTATAACTATATTCAAATACATGTCGACCATTTTCTAAAGTCTGGTCATTTGTACTGTAGTAATAAGTATCAATAGCTATCAAAGAAATATTGGTAGTCCTGATTAAATTTTCTAAAGATTTAATTTTTTTATTAATAAAAATTTCTTTAGATGTTTTTTTCCAATCCCCTACAGGAATTTCAAAAATTGGCATAATATGCTTTTTAACACTATCGTTGAGATGTTTTAAAGCAGTAAATTCACCGCGTTTTGCGGGGAAAATAGGAAAATAAGTATGTAGGGGATTCATGTAATCACTCCATATGGGTTAATTCCGCATTAAAAAATTTTTTCACTTCATTTTGTCCTAAAAGATCATTAAAGATAGTGTAATCATTTAGTTCACTTCTTAGACGACCTGCGATAATTGCAGGATGGATTCTTAGCTCTTTTGCTAAAGAATATATATTGTCTCTAGTTGGGGTTAAGAAAGCATCACTTGTTTTCCAAATGCCCCTTGGTATGAAAGCTTCTCTAGCTAATCTATTAGCTTCCGCTTC
The DNA here is from genome assembly GCF_037152175.1 of Acinetobacter sp. AS167. Classification (NCBI taxonomy): domain Bacteria; kingdom Pseudomonadati; phylum Pseudomonadota; class Gammaproteobacteria; order Moraxellales; family Moraxellaceae; genus Acinetobacter; species Acinetobacter sp. AS167. The sequence goes on along the minus strand of NZ_JBBCMP010000003.1, from coordinate 242,527 downwards.
TTTTTTATCTAGAGAGTTATATTCGAGATCATCAATGAATGTGTCATTATCATCTAAATGTTTCATTACATGAGCTAATTCATGTAGTAAGGTAAACCAAAAATTATCGAGTCTGTCGTAACGTAGAGATAGCGCAATAATTGGTTTTCCATCAGAATCTTTCAAACAAGCCCCATCCACACGAGTACCTTTTAAATGGGGTTCTATAACAACAGAGATTCCAATATCTTCGATATGTTGAACAGCTAATACGGGTCCATTTTCCAACCAGCTTAGTTGGGCTATTTCTCTTAAAAAATCTCTAGTGACTAACTCTTTTTTAAAAACTTTAGTAGAATATTTATGTGATCTACTTTTTTGAACCACTCCAGATAACCAGGCATGTAAAGCAAATTTTGTATTTGGGGAATATGCTTCACCATTTAAGTTTCTCTTATATGAAGTAGATGAAAAATTTAAACCACTTTTGTTTAAATATTCGCCAACTATTTCTGCGATTTTTTCTTTGTTTGGAATTTTAATCCATCCTCTACTTTCCATTTCTTTGATTGGAAATTTTTTCCAATCAATTTCTGAATTAGAAGAAGATCTTGCATGTGTTGGTGAAATTAAAGTTTCAACAGGTATATTTAAACCTATAGAGATAGCTCTAATCATTTCAACAGTTAATTTTCGTTTTCCATTTAACACTTCTGAAACACGACTTGTTGTCCCAAAATAAGGAGCTAGATCAGCTTGTTTAAGATTTAATTCCTTCATACGGAAAGTAATTGCATTGATTGGATCAGGAATATCTAGCTGAAAGTGTTTTGTTTCATAATCTTGAATTAATAAACATAATAGGTCTAAATGATCTTTGGCAGTTTGATCTTTAGATGTATCGACATCTATTAAAGCTTCAACTTGTTCTAAGTAAGCCTTGTATTGCTCGATTGTCCGGATGACTTTAATCTCTATAGACATTAATCAGAACTCTTAACTTCTTTAATAATAACGATTTCATTAGTGAGACATATTTTAAGAATCACATATAAATTGGTATCCAAAATGGAAATTTTATAAAGATTATTTTGGAGGTGCTCCATGCGAGGGTACATTCTAAAAATGTCATCGGGTTGGCGCCATGAAGTTTGTGAGACTTCATTTTCAAAAATAGAAATCCACTTAAGTGCTATTTCAGATAAATGGTTTCTATTGATTCTCCCCAGTAATCTCATACAACCCTTAAAGATAAGTTCCCAATTTGGGAATATAGTAAAACAAAATTCCCAATTTGGGAATAATTTTATGAATAAAAAAATCCCCGCATTAAGCGGGGATTTTATATCTTAGTATTTAATTAAGAATTAAACACGTTCGATAATTGTCGCGATACCTTGACCAAGACCGATACACATGGTTGCAAGACCGATTTGCGTATCTTGTTGTTCCATCACGTTCAACAATGTAGTGGTGATACGTGCGCCAGAACAACCCAATGGGTGACCCAATGCAATCGCACCGCCGTTTAAGTTGATCTTGTCTTGCTTGTCATAGATGTTCAAGCCTTTCATTACAGAAAGACCTTGAGCAGCAAATGCTTCGTTTAACTCGATGGTTTGGATGTCTTCCATCGTTAAGCCAGCACGTTTAAGCGCTTTCTGTGTTGCAGGAACAGGACCATAACCCATGATCGCAGCATCACAGCCTGCAATCGCCATAGAGCGAATCACAGCACGTGGCTTAAGACCTAAAGCTTGAGCACGTTCAGCCGACATCAACAACATTGCTGATGCACCATCAGACAATGCAGAAGAAGTCGCAGCAGTCACAGTACCACCTTTAGGGTCAAATACTGGACGTAACGCTTTGAATGCTTCAAGGTTTGCATCTGGACGAATTACTTCGTCGATGTCGCAAAGGATTTTGAAGCCATTGGCATCATGACCTTCAACACCCACGATTTCGTTTTTGAAACGGCCTTCCTGAGTTGCAGCCCAAGCGCGACGATGAGATTCAACACCAAACGCATCTTGTTCGTCACGGCTAATGCCGTTCATACGACCTAACATTTCAGCAGTTAAGCCCATCATGTTAGATGCTTTCGCATAATGCTTAGATGCTTCTGGGTTAAGATCGATGCCATGCATCATACCAACGTGACCCATATGCTCTACACCACCGATGATGAATACATCACCTTGGTTGGTTGCAATTTGCGCCGCAGCAGTATGGATTGACTGCATAGAAGAACCACAGAGGCGGTTTACAGTTTGACCACCAACAGTCTTCGGCAAGTCAGCCAATAACACGATGTTACGGCCAATGTTCATACCTTGTTCTAGGGTTTGGTTCACACAACCCCAGATCAAATCTTCAACTTCATTTACATCAAACTGGTTACGAGCAACTAAAGCACGAACCAATTCAGCAGATAAGCTGTCAGCACGTACATTGCGGAACATACCGTTTTTGGTTTTACCCATTGCAGAACGTACGCCATCAACGATGACAACGTCACGTGGATTTAAAGTAGCCATTCACGTTGCTCCTTAACCGTAGAATTTTTTGTTGTTTGCAGCCATGTCACGCAACATTTGTGGCGCTTCATAAGCCTTACCTAAGTGTGCATATTTGTCGCAAAGCGCAACATATTCAGCAACACCTGTTTGGTCGATGTAACGCGCTGGACCACCACGGAATGGAGGGAAACCTACACCCATGATCATTGCCATATCTGCTTCAGAAGCAGTAGAAACAATGTTGTCCTCTAAGCAACGAACAGTCTCGTTACAGAACGCGAGCATCATACGGTCAATAATTTCTTGAGCATCAAACTCGTGCTTTTCAGTTGTTGCCATCGTTGCAACAAGCTCATACGCAGTTGGATCAATAGATTTCGCTTTCTTACCTTTACGATCAAGCTCGTATTTGTAGAAACCGATGTCATTTTTTTGACCAAGACGTTTGTTTTCGTACATGATTTCGATCGCGCCTTTATAGTCAGGCTTCATGCGGTCTGGGAAACCTTCAGCCATAACTTCAGCACCATGCACACCAGTGTCGATACCCACAACGTCGATCAAATAAGCAGGTCCCATAGGCCAGCCGAATTTTTCCATGACTTTGTCAACTTGTTGGAAGTCTGCGCCATCTTTAAGCAGAAGGTCAAACGCACCAAAGTAAGGGAACAATACACGGTTTACAAGGAAGCCAGGACAATCGTTTACAACGATTGGTGTTTTACCCATTTTTTGAGCAAGAACAACAGTTGTCGCAATTGCTTCTTCAGATGTTTTCTCACCACGGATCACTTCAACCAAAGGCATCATGTGAACTGGGTTAAAGAAGTGCATGCCTACGAAGTTTTCAGGACGAGTCAATGCATTTGCAAGACGCGTGATTGAAATCGTAGAAGTATTTGAAGCAATGATCGTATTTTCACGAACTTTTGCTTCTGTATCACGTAACACAGCTTCCTTGATTTTAGGATTTTCTGTGACTGCTTCAATCACGATGTCGACTTCTTTAAACTCGTCATAGCTTAAAGTAGGACGGATACGTGCAAGTGTTTCACCCATTTTTGCAGGTGTCATCTTTTTACGTTCAACTTGTTTAGTCAATAAGCCATTTGCTTCAGACATACCTAAAGCAAGCTGTGGGTTACCGATGTCTTTCATGATGATTGGTGTGCCTTTGCTTGCCGCTTGGTAAGCAATACCGCCACCCATAATACCCGCGCCTAAAACAGCTGCTTGGTTAACCGGATGAGCACCTTTCTCATGTTTTTTAGATGCTTTTTTTACAACTTGGTCATTGATGAATAAACCGATCAATGCGCCAGCTTGTGGTGTAATAGCAGCTTTAGCAAACGCTTCGGCTTCAATTTTTAACGCTTCATCACGTTTTTGGCTTACACCAGCTTGAAGTGAATCAAGAAGAAGTTTTGGTGCTGGGTATTGAGCTGGGTTTGCTTTCGCAAGGACTACACCTTTAGATGAGTTAAACGCCATCATTTGTTCAAGCATGTCTAATTTAACAGGCTCTAATTTTTCTTGACGTTTTGCTTTCCAGTCTAAACGACCAGAGATTGCTTGTTTAACAAGATCAATCGCAGCTTCTTGGAGTTTGTCAGCCGCAACCACTGCATCTACAGCACCGTCTTTCAGTGCAGCATCTGGACGTTTGTTTGCTGAAGTCGCGATCCACTCAACCGCATTGTCAATACCAATCAAACGGCTTAGACGAACAGTACCACCGAAACCAGGAATGATCCCCAGTTTAACTTCTGGTAAGCCAACTGTTGCAGCATTTGACATTACGCGGTAGTCACATACCAAACACATTTCAAAACCGCCGCCCAATGCAATACCATTGATCGCAGCAACTTTAGGAATCTCTAGATCTTCAAAAGCGTTAAAAATCTCGTGAACAGGCATTGCCCATTCTACAATTGCACTTTCACCTTGCTTAAAATTTTCACCAAACTCAGTGATGTCTGCACCAACGATAAATGTTGATTTACCAGAGGTTACGATTAGACCTTTCACTTCACTGTTATTTTTTACAGCTTCAATAGCAGCTTTAAAGTCTTCAATCGTTGCACGGTTGAATTTGTTAACCGACTCACCTTGTAAGTCAAAGCGGAATTCTGCAATTCCGTCCGAAAGCAATTGGACGGTAATGGCATTGCCAGCGTGGATCATGCCCTGATCTCCTTTTTTGGAGGACTTCTTAAGTTGATGTTTTGAAGTGTGTATGCAATTCCCGCACACATTTCGACTTCACTAATCTTACGATAACTATATCTAAAAATAACCTAACAAGTTGTATCAAGCCGTGACGCAAGGGTCATCAATTTTTTTGTTGCAGAAACTTATCCATTTATGTGTTGAATAGGTAGTTATTTCAAATGATGTAATGAAGCATATGTTTAAATTAATTTTTTTAATCATAAGATAAGACTTTTATATCGAAAAAGAACATTGTAATAGACTGGTTTTACCAATGAATTTTTAGTCATTTTGGTCAATTGAGTGTTTTATTAAACAATTTTAAGCTGTGTAAGGTAGTTTATAAAGTTTAGGCTTTAATGCGATTGGCTTTTTGATTTATAGATTTGTTATAATTTGTAGAAACATTCTCCCTTTTTGAGATTTAAAATTCTATCAGCACATGTTGCTTGATTAACCTGATTAATGAAAAGAGTGCTGTATGATTAAATGGATCATATTGGCGATTTTTGTGATTTCTGCTTTGTATATCCAAAATCGCGGTAAAGTGCGACATTCGTTTTATCGTCAATTTTTTGACCATTCAACGATACTCGCACCAATTAACTTTCTCATGTATATGTTTTCAAAAGTGCCGAATCAACCGTATATCGACACGCAACATTTTAAAGATTTAAAAGTGTTAGATGAAAACTGGGAAATGATTCGTGAAGAGGCGCAAGCGTTATATGCCAAAGGTGGAATTAAGGCTTCAAGTACATATGATGATTTAGGCTTTAATTCATTTTTTAAAACAGGTTGGAAGCGTTTTTACCTAAAATGGTATGATTCAGCGCATCCATCAGCAACAGAACTCTGTCCAAAAACAACTGAATTGCTGAAAAATTTGCCAACTATCAAGGCGGCAATGTTTACGGAGCTTGCACCTGATAGTCGATTAGTACGCCATCGTGATCCTTATGCCGGTTCATTGCGTTATCATTTGGGGCTCATTACGCCAAATGATGATCGTTGCTTTATTGATGTAGATGGTCAGCGTTATTCATGGCGTGATGGTGAAAGTGTGGTTTTTGATGAAACTTATATTCATTATGCAGAAAATACTACAGACCAAAATCGTATTATCTTTTTTGCTGATGTAGAGCGCCCATTAAAAACAAGATTTATGCAGCGCTTTAATCACTGGTTCGGTAAAAAAGTGATGACTGCTGCCAGCTCTCCAAATGAAGCAGGGGATCAAACAGGAGGGTTAAACAAAGTTTTTGGTTATGTGTATCAAATTCGTATTAAAGCCAAAGCCTTGAAAAAATCCAATCGTCAGTTGTATTACTTTTTAAAGTGGTTCTTGATGTTAGGGATTTTCTTCCTGATTTTTATTCGACCATATATGTCACAGATCATTGCATTTTTTGAAAAAATGATTTGATTTGAAGCGCCCGTCAGGGCGTTTTTTAATAACAAATTTTGACTTGAGTTTAACGCTCGATTTTTTTAATTTACTTTCATAATTTATAAAAGTGCTGGAAAACACAAAATGTTTAAAAATTTAGCCTCAGAAATGATGGGTATGAGTGATATTGGAACAATTATTGAACCGCATGATTTCAATAAAACAGATATTGATGATTATATTTTTCATGAAGATAACGAGAAAATTTTCTTTGTAATCAAAAGTAAAACAGATGAATATTGCTTTACTAATGTCGCCTTTATGCATCTCGATGGTAAAAGTGCAATCAGTAAAAAGCGCATGTTGTACCGCTATTTGTACAAACATAATCCTGTGAAAAATGTTCTTTTAGAAACAGCAGGTACCGTGGATTTAGATGCTGAAATTAAGTTCCAGTTAGGTGATCAGCACTTCTCTATTGATATTGATAAAAAGCAAATAGAGAAAATTCGTGATCTATATAAAGCATTATTCACCATTGGTGAGACCTGCAAAGAAATCAATCGTAAACGTAATGTGCTATTACAAAGTACTGACAATGTTCAGAAAATGTTTAACTTGCGAGAGCTCAGTGAGCAGGCAATTTTAAATTTACCTGAAATCATTAACCAGACTGCACAACAAGTTGAAGACTATGCGAATCAGCGTATTCGACAAATCGAAAATTATGATTTTTCTGAAATTTTTGATCGTTATTTGAAAAATTGATTTTTTAGAAATTTAGTCAAGAATTAAAACGCTCGTAAGGGCGTTTTCTATTATGTAAATCAATGATTTTATAGTCATGTTTTAGTCAGAATTCAGGTAAAATAGTATTTTGTATGGGGGAACTTTGAAGCACATTATGCAAAAATTTCATACTAAAATTGATTGGTGGATTTTAGGCTTTATAATCGCGATGACAGGCCTACTCATTCAGTTACTCTTTACCATGTATGCTAAGGGCACAATGGTTGAATATCCTGAGCATTCGGTCGTTTATATTTTAACCATTGCGGTGATTTGGTGGCCAGTTTTAAATACACGTTATATCATTCAAGATGAAATACTGACGATTCATAGTCTATTCTTAAAATGGCGTATTCCATTGGCAAATATTCAGAAAATAAGTAAAACTAATAATTCGATTTCATCACCTGCATTATCTTTAGATCGTTTGAAAATTGAATATATCAAGGATGGGAAAATTAAACAGGTCCTTGTTTCTCCAAGAGATCAGCAGGCTTTCAGTAAGGTTGTAAATAATCCTTTTTTTGATTCTTGCACATAAATATACCAAACAAAACATTTCCGATATGAAGGTTTAATAGCGGAAAAATACAATATGAATGGCAGAAAGCTTTTGGTTAATAGTACTTCTACAGAAGGAGCTGCATAATATTATCTGACTAGAGAGGGAGTTCTTATATTTATGCTCCTTGGTCATTGGATGAAATATTTTTTAGTGGATGAGTAACATTTGATACTGAAGAACTCAAATATTTATAGAGTGGTTATATTTCTCGAAATTTTGGTTTTATTTCATTTCTATAAGAAAGTTGATGTTTTATGTGAATCGATCACAAAAGATATTCATAATCTAATCTGTCAGATCAACAGTAATACGATTGTTTAGATTTTAGTTGCAATATTAAGGATAAGTTGCTTATCTATCAGTCATTTGAAAAATAAAAATCAAGATCTTATTCAATAGAAAGAAAAAGTAATTCACTCAAGTAGACTTGAAAAATGCATGATCTAACTACATCATCCATTTATAGTCCAAATTTAAAAGCCTACTGTGAACGAAAACGCACGTGAAAATATCGAAAAGATTCTAGCCAATATGACGACGCTACCTGGTGTGTATAAAATGCTGGGAAAAGATGGTGAATTATTATATGTCGGAAAAGCCAAAAATCTAAAAAATCGCGTACTGAGTTATTTTGTAAAAACCATTGAACACCCGAAAACACAGGCTTTGGTTGCACGTATTTATAATATTGAAACTCTCGTAGTCCGTTCTGAAACTGAAGCCTTATTACTCGAACAGAATCTGATAAAACTGCATCGCCCACCGTATAACATTATGTTGCGCGATGATAAATCTTATGTCTATATTTTTGTCTCCGCAGATAAACCTTATCCGCGGATTGCTTCAGGACGAGGCAAAGGCAAACATCAAGTAGGTAAGTTTTTTGGACCCTATCCAAGTGCTTATAATGCAAGAGACACACTTTTAGTACTACAAAAACTATTTAATGTCCGGCAATGTGAAAACAGCTATTTCTCACAGCGTAAACGTCCATGTTTACAATATCAGATTAAACGTTGTACTGCGCCTTGTGTGGGTTTGATTTCACCTGAAGCCTATAATGAGGATGTACAAAATTCGATTCGTTTTTTAAATGGTGATACCAAAGAGCTGAACCAAGAATTGATCCAAAAAATGGAACAGGCAGCAGAAAATCTAGAATTTGAAAAAGCAGTTTTTTTTCGGGATCGTATGGCCTTACTCCGTGATGTACAAGCACAACAAGCCATTTATAAAGTCAAAGGTGAAGCTGATATTCTTGCGATTGCCTATCAAGCGGGTGTGACATGTGTACAGATTATGCATGTACGTAATGGGAAAATGCTGGGCGGGAAAAGTTATTTTCCAGATATGTTGGATGATGATTTGAGTCAAATGCTGTCTGATTTTATCGCCAATTTCTATTTCCAAGTTGCAGACGAGGTTCCAGCCGAACTCATTGTTAATGTAAATGTTACAGATCGAAAAGAATTGGAAGAAGCTTTACATCAGCAATTTGAAAAGAAAATTCAGATTAAACATAATGTTCGAGAAACTCGTGCTGAATGGCTGGAATTGGCTGAGATGAATGTTCAGCATGCGATTAAAGGAAAACTAGCCAATCATTTAGAATTAAATGAACGCTTTCATCAACTAGAACAAGTCTGTGGTCGTCCTATAGATCGTATTGAATGCTTTGATATTTCTCATACGATGGGCGAAGCGACCATTGCATCATGTGTAGTTTTTGATGCAGGCGGAGCACGTAAGCGAGATTATCGTCAATTTGCAATTGAAGATATTACAGGTGGTGATGATTATGCCGCGATGCGGCAAGCGTTAACACGCCGTTATAAAAAAGCCATGTTACCCGATTTATTACTGATTGACGGGGGCAAAGGGCAACTTCATATGGCGATGGATGTTATGCAAGAGCTTGGCTTAGATGCATTTATGGTGGGTGTATCCAAAGGTGAAGGACGTAAACCCGGTTTAGAAACACTACATTTTACCGACGGCACTAAGATTCAGCTTCCCGAAGACCATAAAGCACTGCATTTGATTCAGCAAGTCCGTGATGAAGCGCATCGTTTTGCAATCACCAAGCATCGTGCTAAGCGAGATAAACGTCGTGGAGGATCGGTACTTGAGGCTATTCCGGGCTTAGGTCCAAAACGTCGTCGTGATTTACTGACTCATTTTGGTGGGATTCAGGGGGTACTTAAAGCTTCTGAACATGATTTAAAAAATGTTCCAGGTTTGGGTGATGTTATGGCACGAATGATTTATAAAGTGTTGCATGAATAACGTCGTTATTGTTCTCGATGATGAGTAGCATTTGCCAAAACAACCATTGACGCATGAGTCACTGATCATTTTCATCTCGCGTCAAATATGAAACAGTACAGCAAAGATCGAAAAATTGGACGGATCATGTCATTAGAATCACTATTTCAGCAGATTGAACAAGAAGAGTGGATTGATATTCCTCAAGGGTGGTTGCAGGGGCGCACGATCTTTGGCGGTCTTGTAGCGGGTATGTTGGTTTATAAAGCAATTGCAACCATTCACGATCCAGTTAAAAAGTTGTTGAGTTGTAGTGTCACTTTTGCTGGGCCTGTTGAAGAAACACCAGTGAAATTAACTGCTGAAATCTTGAGACAGGGTAAATCAGTCACTACAATTGAAGTCAGACTGTGGCAGAATGAGGCTGTGCAAAGTATTTTAATTGCAAGTTTTGGTAGCCAACGCGATTCTAAAATTCAAGTATCTTTAGAGCCTCAAGCCCCTGATTTTCCGCCACTTGACCAGATTAATATTGTCCCTAAATATTTACCCTTTCCTGAGTGTGTAAAGAACTTCCAGCTGGCATGGACTGAAGGGAATTATCCAATGTCAGGCAGTAAGCAGCCTGATTTTTCAGGTTGGTGTCGTTTTGACCCTGAGCTACATGCCAATCGAGCAATGAATGTTTCAGATATCATGACCTTAATGGATGTTTGGCCACCTGGTGTATTGCCGATGTTTAAATTGCCAGCACCTGCAAGTACACTAACTTGGCATGTGACGTTTATCCATCCTTTACAAAATCAGTTGAATGATTGGTTTAAGTATAAAGTGTTTACAGACTTTGCTGAGCATGGATATGCAACTGAACATGCCTATCTTTGGGATGAACAAAATCGACTCATTGCGATTGCAAGACAGACGGTTACGGTATTTACCTAGTCGACAGTTTAATGTGAATCGTTTAAAGTACTAAGGAAATAGAGCTTTACTCTAAATTATTATTTACCTTCATTCGGGTAAGTAGGGGACTCACTGGCGGTGTCTATGACTACAGGTCGTATCCTGAATATTCCAAATATCTTGACGCTTGCTCGAATCGCGTTAATTCCTGTTTTTTTAATTATTGCCTATTGGCCACCTGCAATTGGAGTGGCTGGACATACAGGTGGTATGACGCGTCATATTATCTTGACTGCAATTTTTGTTGTTGCTGCAGTCACAGATTGGTTTGATGGTTATCTAGCAAGAACTTTAAATCAGACCTCAGCTTTTGGGCGGTTTTTAGATCCAGTTGCAGATAAATTAATGGTGGCAGCAGCACTGATTGTGTTAGTGCAGTGGCAACCATCAATCACTATGGCATTTGCTGCAATTGTGATTATTTCACGTGAAATTACAGTTTCAGCACTACGTGAATGGATGGCTGAATTAGGTGCGCGTACCAATGTAGCAGTCTCCACGGTAGGTAAATATAAAACAGCCTTTCAGATGATTGCGATCACGGTGTTTTTATTAAATTGGCAACCGCTTGAAATATTGGCTTATGCTTTGTTATATACCGCTGTCATTTTGACACTCTGGTCGATGTTTATTTATTTAAAAGCAGCGTGGCCATATTTAAAACAGCCTTAATCTGCGCAATATAATGCAGTATATAGATCAAAGCCTTTCTCTCGTGAAAGGCTTTTTTTGCGCTTGAAAGTTAGTACAATAGAAAGATTGATGAAAACCAATACAAATCGCTAAACATCATCTTGTGCTATATTGAAAATTAATCAAATTACAAGAAACACTGTAACTGGAATATTGAGAAACACGTCATTGCAGGTGCAGGTAAAATTAAGGAATATACATGGCAGCATTGCTTTATTTATCGAATCAAAATTTGTATTTATTGGATGGAAATAAAAGTATTACGGTTCATTGCCAATCCATTGACTTATATAAAAAGAATTTAGTTGAGATTCAACAACGTAAAGATTGGAAAACCAAAGGTACGGGTGCACAGTTCATGCGAACATCTTCACAAGATGATGAGGTGGATTTAACCCATATTTTCCCAACAGATGTAGCTCTGACCGCTGATCATAAAATGATTTATACTGCTTGTTTGCAAGAAGGCACTTCGATCAACATCAAATCATTGACAGATTTACAAGAAACCGAAGGCTTAGTGTTAAGAAAGAATGATTTTGTGGTGCAGGACATGGCTTATGATGAGTCCAAAAAGCGTTTAGCACTATCTGTTAACACACAGGGCTATGAACGACATATTTGTATTCTACCTTTAGACGCCAATCGAACACAGTATTTGACCGAAGGAGATTGTCAGGATTCAAATCCATGTTTTGATCCACGAGATACCATGCAGTTATATTATGATTCGTGTGGTTTAGCCTATGGTGAATACCGTATTGCCTATAGTCCCAAAGAAATTTTTCATTTGGATATGGCAACAGGCGCGTTGCAAACAATCGCTTCAGATCCAAAGTTTGATTTCTTTAAACCAAAAATGGATGGGCTGGGTAATTTGTATTTTATTAAACGCCCCTATTCCCGTGATGGTTCTCCTCAATCTCCCTTAACGACATTTAAAGATATTATTGTTGCTCCTTTTAAAATTATTCGTGCGATTGTAGGGTGGTTAGATTTCTTTACTCAACGCTATACAGGTGAATCATTAAAAACAACGTCTGGAAATAATCCAGCCAAATCGCAGCAAAAGTCAGAAGAAGAACTATTTGTTGAAGGTAATTTGATTAAGGCTCAGCAAAATTTAGAACGTAATCAGAAGGCGGGCGAAAAATATCCTGGGATGATTCCAAATTCGTGGGAGTTGATCAAAATGACAGCTTCTGGTGAAATGATTGTATTAAAAAAAGGTGTGATGAGTTTTGCTTTAAAAGACAATTCTATTTTTTATTCCAATGGAAAATATTTGGTTGAAATTGATCAAAACAACAATGAGACCTTGAGGGTTGAAGCAAAGCTAATTTCAAAAATTATCTGTTGAGGTCTTGTTTTTCCACACTACATTTAGATAAATCAAAGCCGAAATGAGACTTTGGTTTATCTTAGAATTTGCTTTGAGAAAGAGACAAAGTATCAGGCTTAATTAGTTTTTGATAATGGTTAAAGAGGTATGTTCAAAGCGTGATTTTAGTTTGTGTGTATCTGTCAGTGAGAACATCCCTTTTTCAGACTCCCGAGAAAGAAATACTGAAAGTGATTGAAAATCTACACGGCTAATCAGTAAGTCTTGTATAGAAACAGTCCATTTTTCACCTGAATGTAGTCGCGCAATTTGGTTCGAAATATGGTTAAGCAGATCCATTTTATTCATCCTGATTCAAGTGATTGGAAATTTTTATCTTGAAAATAAAAATTCACTGAATTGATCACTTAAAATATTTTTAACCTGTACACATAAGCATTAAAGCCATCCGAGATGACTATCATGTGACATTAATATTGCATTTTCGTGACAAGTAAACTTGGATATCCGATTAAAATAAATAAACTTTATTATTTTTTGTCTGCCTAGAAATTCGAATTTGCCAAAATATATTCAATCTCTTCTTTTGCCGCAGTTTGCAGTTTGCTACGTAAAGCATTTAAGCTCTCTTCGATTAGCGTTTCTGCTTCTAACTCAAGACGTAGACGAACACTTTCCAACTCTGAAGTCATTTGTGCATCTGTGATGCGGAATTGCCCATTGGCATAATCTATTGCTGGATAATCAGGATTTTTAGTGTATTTTTCACTATATTCTGAAATTTCAATATCAATTTGTTGACGTAAATTTTGTAAGGTCAATTTTTGATGTTCAAACTGCTGAATTTCATCTTGTTGTAGTTCTAAATTATATGCGTGCTGTAATGCTCTTTTTTCAGCTAAAGATTTTTCAAGTGCCAATTGTCTACGGATACGTGCTTCTTCAATCAGCTGGGCTTTTAGCTCAGCATAGGCTTGTTCAACTTGGAGTTGCGCCACTTGCATTTGGCGTTGGTCATTACTTAGCCAGTCCTGTACATTTGTTGTAGGGCTGAGAAGGTCACAGATGCGGTTAAGGTCATCTACAAAAGTTTGGCGTACGGCTTCAGGCGTATCTAACCAGCGCTTTTTAAAATCTTGACCGACATTTAATGTCACCACGCATCTCCTTGATATAAAATGAGAATGAAGAATTAAAGTTTAAATGTTTGAGGCGAAACACCCATTCGTCGATAGGCTTTATATTTCTCTCGACCAATTTGTTTTGCTGATTCAGCATTTTCAATAATTTCTATAATGTGACTAAATTGTGTCACTTGTTCAAGTGCTTGATTGTTAAAATTAAACACAATCCAGTCTAAAGACTCAGGTAATCTTGAAGAAATACAGATCGGTGCATCAATTTGATCAATTCCATGCGCAATAAAACTGGTCGGATCAAAACTCCATAAACGTTCATCCAGTTGTTGCTGCATTTCTACATCAGGGCAATGCAACCAAACTTTGGCTGCATTTCGTAAAATTTTACGACATAAACGACAGGCACTTTCTACCTGTCGCTCAGGGCTTTTTTCAAATAAATAAAAGCTAATTTTAGCCATTCTTTTGTACACGGTTGGCTATTAACTGCATCAACAATGGTACTGGACGGCCGGTTGCACCTTTATTTGCACCAGAATTCCATGCTGTACCAGCGATGTCTAAGTGCGCCCAACGATAGTCACGGGTAAAGCGTTGTAAGAAACAGGCTGCTGTAACTGCGCCAGCTTTTGGACCACCAATATTGGCAATATCGGCAAATGGCGAATCAAGTTGTTCTTGATAATCGTCATATACGGGCATACGCCATACACGGTCAAATGCAGTGTGTCCTGCTGCTGTAATTTCTTCTGCAAGTTCATCATCTGGTGTAAATAAACCAGAAACGACTGAACCTAAAGCCACCACACAAGCACCAGTCAGTGTTGCAATATCAATCACTAATGCAGGGTTAAAGCGCTTAATATAGGTTAAGGTATCACAAAGGACTAAACGCCCTTCGGCATCAGTATTCAGGATTTCAACCGTTTGCCCACTCATGGTGGTTACAATATCACCAGGGCGAGTTGCATGACCAGAAGGCATGTTTTCAGCAGCGGCAATTGCACCGACAACATGAATCGGGAGTTTCGCTTCACAAAGTGCACGAATCGTACCCAGTACAGATGCTGAACCACACATATCAAATTTCATTTCATCCATGCCTAAGCCTGGTTTTAATGAAATACCACCTGTATCAAAAGTCACACCTTTACCCACGAGCACGATCGGTGCTTGATCAGGATTGGCTTTATATTCAAGCGTAATCACACGTCCTGGACGATCAGAACCTTTGCTTACCGCAAGAAAAGCATGCATGCCTAGATCAGCAAGCTGTTGTTCTTCAAGTACAGTCACTTGTAAAAGCTCAGGGAATTCAGCTGCTAAAGCATGTGCTTGTTCTGCTAAATATTCAGGGAAGCAAATATTAGGAGGGCAGTTGCCTAAGTCACGAGCAAAGTTTTGTCCTTTTTGAACAGCTTGAATAAGCGTGATCTGCTCTGCACTCAGACTCGATTGCGTTGCAATAAATTCAATATTTTCTAAAGTGAATTCATTCTTCTTCGATTTGAATTCATCATAAGCATACGCAGCTTGCGTCAAATTTAATGCAAATAGATAATGTAACTCAGACGGCAAAGCCGAAATATCAATGCTGATTTTTTGGAATTTTTTTTGTGAAGCTTTGATAATGGTTTGTGCGATTTTTGCTAATTTCGCTGCTTTAATCTCAGAGGCTTTATCTATGCCGACTAAAGTACATTGCGTAACTTGAGTTAGCTTTCCGATAAGTGGTAGAGTTTCATTTAAACTTGCTTTGAATTGAGTGTCTTCAATTATGCTGTTCAAGTCATTGATTTTATATATTTCTTGAGCTTGTTTAGCGTTTTCAGAATCCACCAGAATAAATAACGACTGGCTAGATGTAGACGCTGAAAATGACGTATTGATCGTAAGTTTCATGTGTTGTCTTTGTGCCTTTTGTACATTTCAAATCATTAAACCATTGAACCACTTCAAATGGTAGAATTTCAATCTAGTTTTATAATTTTAACTTCGGGTAAACTAGCGCTACATCACGATATTACCCTTATTTGGAAGATTAATTTGATTATTCGACGTTACCTTGTCAAACAAGTCGTTTCGACCTCTCTTGTGGTTGTCACATTATTGACAGTCATTATGATGGGTGGGCAATTGATTAAACGATTTGGTCAAGCTGCTATGGGGCGTGTAGATCCGAGTATTCTGTTGAGTATTATCGGTTTTCGTTTACCTGAGTTTTTGACTTTAATTCTTCCTTTGGGTTTCTTTATTGGATTGATGCTGGTTTTTGGCCGATTATATGTCGATCATGAAATGGCTGTACTGAATGGTAGTGGTATTAGCCGTATTCAAGTCGCTCGATTATTGATTCCACTGACTGTTATTTATTTATGTGTACAAACTGTTTTAATGATCTGGATGTCTCCGTGGGGAATCCGTCAATATGAGCAACTGATTTCTACTCAAGCAGTCCGAACGGGCTTTGATTTGGTTCGGCCACGTGAGTTTATTTCCTCAGGGGCTTATACAATTTATGCCGGCTCTTTATCCGAAGATCGCAAAAATCTTAAAGATATTTTCTTTTATCAACGTGCTGAAAAAGAAGGTAAACCTGATGTTATGATTTTGGCGAAGGAAGCAACACGGATTGAAATTGCCAATGAAACAGCAAGTGTTGTCGATTTAGTTCAAGGCCGCCGTTATGAAATTTACCCTGGAACACCAAAATATAGTCAAACTGAATTCCAAACTTATCGTTTGCGTTTAGAAAATAATAAAGAAGCTAAGTTTGAAAGTGATGAAGTAGAAGGGCTAACTTTTGGTAAATTGCTTGAAAATAAAAATGACCCTGTTGTGGCAAGTGAATTGGGATGGCGCTTATTTGTTCCATTTTCTATCATTGTCGCCTTAATGTTAGCAACAGCACTATGTGAAGTAAGCCCAAGACAAGGTCGTTATCTCAAACTTTTCCCAGCATTATTAATTTTTGCCAGTTTAATTGTGGCGCTCATGGCAATACGAACCCGTATTAGTAAAGATGAGGTGGGTGTTTGGGCATATCCTGCAGTGTTATTATTCTATGCTGCCGCTGCCGCTCTATTTTCAAGAAAGCAGAAATTAGCACCTAAAATTAAAAAGCAAATACAGCGAGTAAAATCATAATGTTAGCACGTAGAATTGTCGCAAAACATGTGACTAAAACCACATTGCTTGCCATGTTGGGTGCTACGGCAGTACTGGCTAGCTTACAGATTTTATTCACCTATTTGGGTGAGTTAGGTGATCTAAAACAAGGCTATACGGCTTGGAATGCATTGCAATATGTTTTATGGGGTGCACCTCGTTATTTGTATGAGATTCTTCCTATTGCAGCATTGATCGGTGCTGTACTGGGTTTAGGTTCAATGGCTTCGAACAGTGAATTAATTGTGATGCGAGCAGCAGGCATTAGCTTATGGCGTATTGTCGGTTGGGTCATGCGTTCTGCTATGCTTTTGGTGATCCTTTCGTTTTTATTAACTCAATTCGTTATTCCCTATACCAATGAACAGGCGAAAAGTATTAAAAGCCATCGTAGTGTAGCAACGCTAGGAGAGGTGAAAGGCTATTGGACACGTGAAGGACAACGCTTTATTTATATTGATTATGCCAATTCAAAAGGGACATTAAAACAAGTTCAAGTTGTCGATTTTGACGATAATTATCGAATGAAATCTTTGTTAAATTCAGAAGAAGGGCAGTTCTTAAAAGAAGGACAATGGAATTTAAAACAAAGTGCTCAAGTCAATTTATTGGCCAATGGTCAAGCTCAAGTTGTAAATAAAAATCAAGAGGATTTAGCACTCGCATTGCAACCTAAATATGTGCATATGGTGACCATTAATCCAGAAGACTTAGCACCTACGCAGTTATTGAGTTTTATGCAATATATGCATGAATACAGTCAAGTACCAAAGACTTATCTTTTGGCTTTTTGGAAAAATGTCGGTTCACCATTTGCTTTGCTTGCATTGGTTTTGATTGCATGTTCATTTATTTTTGGGCCATTACGTCAACAATCGATGGGCTTTCGCTTAGTGATCGCATTATTTGTTGGTCTAGGTTTTTATTACATACAAGACTTCTTGGGTTATGCAAGTTTGGTCTATGCACCTTCTCCTGCTTGGTTTGTATTCTTACCAATTATATTGATGTTTGGCATCGGAAGTTATTTGTTGTATAGAGCAAGATAACTTAATGGATCTGTTTTTTTGAACAATGATCTTTCAGATAGATAAGAAGTTTAGACCATGGCAACTTGTTTTTGCCATAATCTGAGGATAGAGTCTGCCGTAAAAAAACGGTAAGATGTAACGATTAATTTGTAAACAGTAAAGAGTGTAAATCATGACGGATGCAACTGCTGGCAAAATCCCTCACGTTCTAGTGATTATGGATGGTGTGGGTCATCGTGAAGCGGTCGAAGATAATGCGTTTTTAGCAGCAAAAACGCCGAATCTAACCATGATGCAAGACAAGCATCCGCATAGTTTAATTTCTGGTTCAGGTGAAGATGTCGGTTTGCCAGATGGACAAATGGGTAATTCTGAAGTTGGTCATATGAACTTGGGTGCAGGTCGTGTGCTGTATCAAGATTTTACTCGTATTACCAAAGATATTCGGACCGGCGATTTTTTCGAGCATGAAATTCTGATTGATGCTGTAGAAAAAGCCAAATCGGCAAATGGTGCATTGCACATTATGGGATTATTGTCAGAGGGCGGTGTCCATTCTCACCAAGATCATATTATTGCAATGTGTGAGCTTGCTTTGAAGCGTGGGGCAAAAGTCTATTTACATGCGTTCTTAGATGGTCGTGATACACCACCACGGAGTGCAAAACCTTCTTTAGAAAAACTCGATGCGGTATTTGCACAGTATCCAAATCAGGGGCGTATTGCCACCATGATTGGACGTTACTTTGCAATGGATCGTGATAATCGTTGGGATCGTGTGGAACAAGCTTACCGCCTGATGACTGAAGGAGAAGCTTTACGTGTTGTTGATTCAGCCGTTGAGGGCTTAGAGCAAGCCTATGCAGCCAATGAAAATGATGAATTTGTTAAAGCAACCCGTATTGGTGAAATGGCCAAAATCCAAGATGGCGACAGTGTGGTGTTTATGAATTTTCGTGCGGATCGGGCACGTGAAATTACTAAAGCATTTGTAGAAAAAGACTTTGCAGGTTTTGAACGCAAAGTTGTACCCCATCTATCTAAATTTGTGATGTTAACGCGTTATCAAGCGACGATAGATGCACCAGTGGCATATATGCCAGAAGGTTTAAAAAATTCAATTGGCGAATACTTATCTTCTTTAGGCAAAACTCAGTTACGTATTGCAGAAACAGAAAAATATGCACATGTGACCTTCTTCTTTAGTGGCGGTCGTGAAGATGAGTATCCAGGTGAAAAACGGATTCTAATCCCATCACCAAAAGTTGCAACTTATGATCTACAACCTGAAATGAGCGCACCAGAAGTCACCGACAAGTTGGTTGATGCAATCAATTCAGGTGAGTTTGATCTCTTGGTGGTGAACTATGCCAATGGCGATATGGTAGGTCACACTGGCGTGTTTGATGCAGCAGTGAAGGCTGTTGAAGCTGTTGATATCAGTCTTGGTCGTTTATATGAAGCAGTGATGGCAAAGCATGGTCATATGTTGATTACTGCTGATCATGGTAATGTAGAGCAAATGCAGGACTATGTAAGTGGTCAAGTACATACGCAGCATACCACTGAACTTGTACCTTTCATTTATGTTGGACCAAC
Source organism: Acinetobacter sp. AS167 (assembly GCF_037152175.1). Lineage (NCBI taxonomy): Bacteria > Pseudomonadati > Pseudomonadota > Gammaproteobacteria > Moraxellales > Moraxellaceae > Acinetobacter > Acinetobacter sp. AS167. The sequence goes on along the minus strand of NZ_JBBCMP010000003.1, from coordinate 222,871 downwards.
CTCAGCCACGATTGCTGAAGGTGGGGTTTTAGCAGATGTTGCACCGACTATTTTAAGTTTAATGCATCTCCCTGTACCGACAGAAATGCAAGGCCGTAATCTGATTACATTGAAAGCATAAAATTATCATTATTAAAAACTAGGTGTGTGAATGGCTCAAGCTTGGAAATATATTGCTGTATTAACAGGATTGTTGGCCTGTGGAAGCCATTCAGTTCGGGCAGCAGAAAATGCTGCCGCACTTGATTTTGATGGTGATGTCGAAGAAAGTATTGCTGAAGTGCCCATTGAATCGATTGAGCAATTTGTACAAATCTACGGCATCGTCAAAGACAATTATGTTCAGGAAAAACCTGATGATGTTCTGTTTTTGCAGGCAATCAAAGGGCTGGTGGGTGGTTTAGATCGCTATTCGCGTTATCTAAGTCCTGAAGAATATAAACAGTTGATGCAATATACGGAAAGTGACCTTGCGACTGCTGACTTTGAATTGGCTTTTGATAGTCATATTCATCAATGGAAAGTCAAGAATTTACGCGATAATTCAGACTCATTTAAACTCGGTTTAAAAAATGGATTCACCATTTTTAAAATTGAAAATCAAGAACTTAAAAATTTAAATGCCCAACAAGTCGAAGATTTATTACATGGCTCAATTGGTTCAACTTTTCAGTTGCAACTGAATGAAAAAAGCCCAGCAATCACGGTGGTTAGAAATCGCAAATTAGAAGTGGCTGATATAGAGCCGATTATGTTGCATAATCAGGTTTTAGTGCTTAAAGTTAAAGTTTTTCAACAAGATACAGCCAATGAAATTAAACGTTTAATTGAAGAATACAGTACCCAAAAAATGAAAGCTGTATTATTCGACCTACGTAATAATCCAGGTGGTTTACTCTCAGCCGCTGTTGAAACGGCTGATCTTTTTTTAACTCAGGGAACGATTGTTTCTACCAAAAGTCGTTCAGAAGGCAATCAACAATTCCAAGCCTTACCGGGTGATGAGTCGTCCAATACTAAATTAGGTATTTTGATTAATGGTCGTTCAGCATCTGCAGCTGAAGTCTTTACCGCTGCAATGAAAGAACATCAACGTGCTTGGGTTATAGGTGAAAAAAGCTATGGAAAAGGCGTTGTACAGAAGTTATTTCCATTGCCAAATGGGGCTGCTTTGCAAATGACGGTTTCGCATTATTATACGCCAAATGGCAATATGATTGATGGGCAGGGTATTCGGCCTAATTTGGAATATCCATGGACTTTAGATCAAAAAGAAGAAACCTATCTAAATAATGTTGCAGATCAACTATTAAAACATCGTGATAGATAAAGTTGAATGTAAAAGTGAATTCATAACACTGTAGCAGTTTGTGCTACTACATCTGACATTACGTATTTAAATCACGTTGTTTCGGTGATCCTTTAGCTTGTACTGTATACTAATCAAATACTTGCTTGTTGCTCAGACTGGACATGACCAAATCTTATGTTGAGTAAGCGCTGGATTCAGTACTTCTACTCAACGACGACATCCATGTCGCCACGCTGTAACCATGTAAAAAGCAAAAGCGCTTGAGTTGGTTGATATTATGATGTTGATGGCTATAGGTTGCTTCTATTCATCATCATCGGTATCTAAACCAAACTTTTTCAAACGATAGCGTAAAGAGCGAAATGTCATGCCCAATTTCTTAGCAGCTAAAGTGCGGTTCCAATGGGTTTGATTTAATGCAGATAACAACACTTCTTTTTCGACTTTTTCCAAATATTGCTCCAACCCTTCTTCTGGAATGTTTTGGGCTTTATTCGCGGTGACGATAGGCAAGACTTGACTTTGGATAGGATCACGTGATTCGACTTTGTTGATACCACGATGTGGAGCAGGTTGTAGCTGTTGAATATCAATATAGTCTTCATCACTCATGGTAATGGCTTTTTCAATGATATTGCGTAATTCACGAACATTGCCTGAGTAATGTTGTTGTAAAAGAAAAGCTTTGGCTTGTTCAGTAAAAGACTTGGTTGAAATACGCCACTCTGTACAAATTTGCTGAAGAAAATGGTTGGCTAAAATCAGAATATCACAATCACGTTCGCGCAATGGCGGCAGGACAATATCCATCACATGAATTCTAAAGAACAGATCATGGCGGAATTTACCTTGTTCAACGAATGCTTCAATGTCTTGATGTGTAGCACTGATAATACGGAAATCAACTTCGATTTCGGTATCACTGCCTAAAGGACGAATTTTCTTTTCTTGTAAAGCTCGTAACAGTTTGGCTTGCATGGCCAAAGAAAGTTCTGCAATTTCATCTAAAAACAGAGTACCACCATTGGCAGCTTGAATAAGACCTTGTTTGTCTTGAGTTGCACCTGAAAAACAGCCTTTTTTATGCCCAAACAGCTCACTCTCCATCAAGTCTTCAGAAATTGCACCACAATTAATCGCAACAAAAGGGCTATCACTGCGGTTGCTGAGTAGATGGATGAGATTAGCAACAACCTCTTTGCCTGTTCCAGATTCACCGGTGATAAACACAGGTGCTTGTGAACGGGAAATTTTTTTAATCGATTCTCTTAACTTACGTATCACCTGTGAATCGCCGATGAGCATTGATTCCTCAAGCGGCGCATCGCTGATCGTTTCTCTTAACTGTGGTACATGCAAAGCTTTTTGTAAAAGCTGTTGCAGATGTAATTGGTTAATCGGTTTGCTGACAAAATCAAAAGCACCTGCTTTGAGAGAGGCAATCGCAATTTCCATATTTCCATATGCAGTTAAGACTGCAATAGGCGTTTTAGGATAATGCTGCGATACATGTTTAACCAAATCTAAACCACTGCCATCAGGGAGGTTTAAATCGGTAATACAGGCATCATATTTATATTCACTAAAAAAATATTTGGCTTGTTGTAAATGGTGTGCCATATGCGTTTTGATGCCCATTCGAGAAAGGCTCATTTGCATTAACATACATAAATCTTGTTCATCATCTACAAGTAAAACCAATGGTTGTCGTGTAGTCATATCCCCAAAAACCTAATCTAATCCATGAGTGGGCATTCGATACGGAAGCATGCCCCTTGTTGTTTTTGCTCTACGTAAATTAGTTTCGCTTGATTCGCTTCGCATATCGTCTGCGATAGGTACAATCCTAAACCAGTTCCATTGATTTCGGTACTAAAAAATGGCTGAAATAATTGCGAAAGATCTTGTTTTGTGACGCCTTTCCCATAATCAATCACATCGATATATACGTGTGATTCATTTTTAAACGTTTGTACTAAAATGTGTTCAGCATTTTGATCATTATGACGTAATGCATTACGCACTAAATTGATTAGAACTTGTCGAAGATGAGAATCATCAAAATAGATCCAAACATCAGCTTGAATTTCTAATTTGATTTTTTCCTGAGCATCCCCTAAATCATGGCGTAATAAGTCATCAACAAATTCTTGAAAATTAATTTTTGAGGTATGGATCTTTTTATTTTTTGCCATATCTAAGGTATCTTTAATAATATTATTGATACGGATGGTCTGTTTGGTAATCATTTGATTTAAAATGGTTTGCTGTTCTGGGTCACTGCTGATAAACAGGTCGTTGGCCTGGGCAATGGCGGCAAGCGGATTGCGAATTTCATGGGCAATACTGGCCGATAATTGACCCAGTGCGGCAAGTTTGAGTTGTTGTACCTTTTGATTAATTTTTTGTGCATCTTCGAGTACTAAAAGCGTGAGTGCTTGATGCGGAACAATCAATTTTTGTACGCGAATATCGACTGTATACGAGGATTGATGGGATTCAAATTGAAAGCGTTCGCCATCACGTAACATGGCATCTTTTAAAATTTCATATAAGTCCGGTTGAAAGCTGGATAAATGATATTGCTCATGTGCGTAAAGTGGTGAAATGCCCAAAAGTAAACAGGCTGCAGGGTTACTGACGATAATTTTGCATTTTTCATCGAGCACCAAATAACCGACTTCAATCTGTTCTAAAATATAGCGGTTAATGTTCTGTAACTTAAATAATTCAAGAGATTGATAGGTATTTAACGACTCTAAAACTTGGAAGCGATTAATTGCAATCTGCCCAATGCCATAAACCATAAAAAATAAAAAAGCCAATAAGGCACTGTTACTAATATTATTTAAATTTGAAAAATCGAAGAAGCTGCCTAAAAACTGTTGGTAAATAATTGCAATCACAGAAACCAGTGTTACGAATAGCGCTTTATTTTTACTAAGCAGAAAATTCGCGGTAAAAACGGCAATGACAAACAAAATGCTGATGGCTAAATTTGGCCCATTGAGGGCAAATACCAAGGTACTTAGAAATGGAATATCAACAATAAAAAAACCAATAAATTGCTGCCCCACACCATGCGGATAGAATTTGAGCAGCATCATTTGTAATGCTGCGATTACAGTAAACGCGGTTAGAGAATAAAAATATAAACTGGGATATTCGTAATGTACGGGTTGGTTTTCAAGAGTAATCAGAAAAATAATGACTAAGCAAAAAGCAATAACCAATCTATAACCTGAATACAGTGTGCCTAGACGGTAAATTGTTTGATAAATAGGAACCGTTACCGTAGGCGACATAATCGTACTCAAGATAAATTATTGTTTTAATCAATTTATGGCTTAATTAAACCATAACGTATCGCAAGGTGAGTGAGTTTTACATCACTATCAAGTCCTAATTTTTCAAAGATACGATAACGATAAGTATTGACCGTTTTTACACTGACAAAAAGTTTGTCAGAAATTTCTTGTGCGCTTACACAATTTACCACCATCATGGCAACTTGCATTTCACGTTCTGACAGTGCGTCAAAAGGTGAGGTTTGTGTATCGGATAAATAAGAGCTTGCAAGTTGTTCAGCAATATCTGCACTAAAATACTTACCGCCTTGCATGACTTTTTTGATTGCACGAACCATTTCAGTGATTGGTGCGCCCTTGGTAATATAACCACGAGCACCAGCTTTCAATAACAGCGACGGATAGGGTTCTTCAGCCAAACCACTCACAGCGAGTACTTTGGTCTCAGGTGCGGTTTGTAACAAACGACGGGTAGTTTCTACACCACCAATTCCAGGCATGTTGACATCCAATAAAACTACATTGGGATGGTGTTGCCTTACAATCGTAATTGCTTCTTCACCAGATTCTGCTTGTCCAATGACTTGAATATCGGTCTGATCTTCTAACATTCTGCAGATGCCGGTTCTTACTAATTCATGGTCATCTACCACTAAAACAGTAATCACTTACACCTCCTTAAATTTCTCAATATCGACATTTTTGTTACATAAAGCAAAAAAGACTTGCAAAGACATAACAAAATTGGCAATCCTATTCCTAATATCCATTCAATATTTACGCATAATACGGCGTGATTGAAATATTTGTTTTAATATAGTCACGTTTGAGTGTAAATGTAAGTCATATTTGAGGTAATTAGCAAGTTTGTGAATACCTCCTTGAGGTGAGTAAGTTATCGTGAAAAAACCAAAAAAAACGTTAATGCATGTGCTGAGTTTGTCAGTACTACTCAGTTTGAGTTCGACTGGTTTTGCTGAAATCATTATGAACTCATCGGGGGGGAGCGGACAAGCAACTGTAAATTGGTCTTCTTCAGATGCCAGCCAGTTACTCAATGGTGATTCTCTGGATGATGATGGCGAAGATATTTCTCCAAAAGGCTCAACCACGTTAACCACAACAATTCGTGCATCAAATGCTGCACCGACAACATTGACCAATAAGTCTGTACAGATTTATGACACCAATACCTATAATAGCCAACCATCGGTAAATGCGCGTGCTGCATTGGTAATGGATGCAAAAACAGGTGAAGTTCTGTTTAGTAAAAATACCAATATGGCGTTACCTATCGCATCAATTACCAAATTGATGACAGCAGTGATTACCGCAGATGCCCGTTTAAATATGTCTGAAGACATTACCTTGCAACAAATCGATTTTGCGGGTGCTGGTGGTAAGAATTCAAGTTCAACTTTAAAAGTTGGCGATACCATGAATCGTGCTGAAATGTTACTTGTGGCATTGATGAAATCTGAAAATCCAGCTGCAGCAGCTTTAGCGCGTACTTATCCAGGTGGTCGCCAAGCGTTCTTTGCTGCAATGAATTCAAAAGCACGTCAATTGGGCATGAATTCAACCCATTATGTTGAATCTACTGGTTTGGATCCACGTAATGTTTCTTCTGCTCGAGATTTAGGGATTTTAGTCAGTGCTGCATCACAATATGGTTTGATCCGCCAATTTTCAACAACAGCGCATTATGACTTTAATTTGGGTTATCGCGTGCTGAAATCAAACAACACCAATGCTCTAGTACGTAATGGTGGGTGGAATATTAATATTTCCAAAACGGGTTATATCAATGAAGCAGGGCGTTGTGTGGTCATGCATACCACTGTAAATAGTCGTCCGGCTGTGGTGGTATTATTAGGTGCAAGCTCTTCTCAGGCACGTACCAATGATGCAACCAATTTATTGAACTGGGTGAGTAATTTACCGAAACGTATCTAATCAGTTTGTCACTGAAGTTATCCATCCAAATTAAAAAAGCGCTTCAAAATATGGAGCGCTTTTTTTGCTTAAATTAAGCATAAAAAATAGATTATGAAATGTGTAAATTTGCAATGCCAGAGTTTGGGTGGCGCTTTACAAATCCTGCAGACAAAGCAATTGATATTAAAGACAGAAGTAGTCAAACCACCTAATTATCCATATAAGTGATTTCTGTCAAGTTATTGATCATAAAAAAAGCTCATATTTTGTATTTTTGAATCATAGATGGTTATCCTACTGTGTAGCGACATAGATGTCGCCGTTGGGCGGGAGTATAGGTCGTACCCTCGCCCAATATAAGCAAAAACAAAGTACAGCTTTGTTTGCAGCGCAGGGTTTGGCCTCTCTTATGAAAAGTGGGTCATCGCCTACGCAAAGATGGTTAAACTTTGAATGTAAGGTGTGGCATTGCAAGTCTTTTTATAATCAAATAGTTTATTTTTCTATATAAATGATTTAATTGATAATATTAATTAAGAGAAATTATATTCTTGCGTCTGAGTTTTTTGACAGCTTGATTATAGTGCGAGCGGATCAGATCTGAACTATGACTCATATGAAGAAGAATAATAATTTTTAAATTGCGCAAATAAAAACCAGCTGCGAACAACTGGTTTTTATTTTGAAGTCTGTTTTACATATTTGAAAGAATAGAGTCTTTCACTTGATTCATTGTCGCATCAATAGACAACATAATGGCATCTTTACATTGTTTGATTGCAGTATCAGGATCTTTTAGACCATTACCTGTCACTGTACATACAATCACAGAGCCTTCCGCAATTTTACCGGCTTTGATGTCACGGATTGCACCACCAATAGATGCCGCAGAAGCAGGTTCAACAAATACACCTTCATACATAGAAAGCAAACGTTGCGCTTCTAAAATTTCAGCATCTGTTAATTCATCAAACCAGCCATTTGAATCACGAACGACCGCCTTAGCATGATTAAAGCTTTGAGGATTACCAATACGGATTGCTGTTGCAACGGTTTCAGGGTTTTCAACTGGGCCACCACGTAAAAATGGTGCAGCACCAGAAGCTTGATAACCAACCATGATCGGACGACCTTCAGGATTTGGACCTGTAAACTTATCCGTTTCAGGGTCATAAACCACTTGTTCAAATGCTTCAACTGGTTGGTTAGCAACTGCTTCGGTATAACCCATCCAATGCGCAGTAATATTGCCTGCATTACCTACAGGTAAGCAGTGGTAGTCAGGTGCACGACCCAAAGCTTCTACGATTTCATAAGCAATGGTCTTTTGACCTTGTAAACGGTATGGGTTGATTGAGTTAACAATCGTTACAGGCGCTTGGTCAGCAACTTCTTTGACCAAACGCATACCGTCATCGAAGTTACCGCGAATTTGCATGGTGATTGCACCGTACATCATCGCTTGTGCCATTTTACCCATGGCAATTTTGCCTTCTGGAATTAACACAAATGCTTTGATGCCAGCACGAGCAGCATATGCAGCAGCAGCAGCAGAGGTATTACCTGTAGATGCACAGATAATCGCCTTAGAGCCTTCTTCTACCGCTTTGGTCACTGCCATGGTCATACCACGGTCTTTAAACGAACCTGTCGGGTTTAAACCTTCATACTTCACATAAATTTCAACATTCTTACCAATAATACCAGGAATATTGTCTAATTTAATGAGAGGTGTATTGCCTTCATTTAAAGAAATAGCACGTGTAGTTTTCGATACTGGTAAGCGGTCACGATAGCGATCAACAAGTCCTGTATAGCGATTGGCATTAGACATGATGGTGTTCCAATTGTGTGTAGTGTAGAGCAAATAAGATATTCTTTTAACCTCTAAGCCTCTATTCTGAGAGGCTGAGCCATTCATTGAATGACGCTTTGCATGCAGTTGCTGCAAATTTAGAGGAGTTTAAAAACCCGATTAGTTATCGAGCAATTCTAAACGAATTCGTACGATTTCGCCATGTATAGCAGGTAAGGCCTGAATTTGTGCAATCGCTTCATTCATCTTCGATTCTACGATCGGATCAGTCAAAATCACGATAGGAATCAGATCTTTTAAACGGGGCTGCTGCATGATGGCATCAATACTGATACCCGTGCGACTTAAAATTGTTGTTACATCTGCCAGTACGCCAGTTTGGTCTTCAGCATTTAAACGCAAATAATAGCCTGTAGTCATCTCATCACTCGACAAGATATGTAAGTCGGAAAGTGCTTCAAAGGCAAGCTGAGGAATTGTGCCTGAACCATCTTCTGTGTAAATGATATCACGGACAATATCGACCACATCTGCCACGACTGCAGAAGCAGTAGGGCCTGCACCTGCACCCGCACCATAATACAATGTAGGACCAACCGCATTGGCCTGAACCAAAACTGCATTCTTCACACCATTTACATTGGCAAGAAGCTCTTCTTCTGGAATCAGGGTTGGGTGTACACGAAGTTCGATACCTTTGCTAGAACGACGCGCAATACCTAAATGTTTGATCTTATAGCCAAGCTCTTCAGCGTATTTCACATCTTGTGCAGTAATCTTGGTAATACCTTCGGTATAAACTTTGTCAAACTGTAAAGGAATACCAAATGCACATGATGCAAGAATGGTCAGCTTGTGTGCAGCATCAATACCTTCAACATCAAAAGTTGGGTCTGCTTCGGCATAACCAAGCTCTTGTGCTTCTGTCAGTACATCCGCAAAGGCACGGCCTTTTTCACTCATTTCAGTCAGAATGAAATTGCCTGTACCATTGATAATACCCGCAAGCCATTCAATTTTATTGGCTGCTAGACCTTCACGAATGACCTTGATAATTGGAATGCCACCGGCAACTGCTGCTTCAAATGCGACTTGGACATGGTGGTCATCGGCTGCTTTAAATAGCTCATTTCCATGTTCTGCAAGTAATGCTTTGTTTGCTGTTACGACTTGTTTGCCATGTTTAATGGCTTCCATCATGACTTCATAAGCAGGATGAATACCGCCCATGACTTCAACAACAACATCAACATCAGGCTGGCGGACAATGTCTAAGAGATCGGCACTTTGTTTAATGCTAGCTGGTAAATTTAGATCTGGCCGTGGACGACGAGTGCCTACGTGGGTAATTTCAATTTCTCGACCGGTGCGACGTCTAATTTCAGCAGCGTTTTCTTGTAGTAGTTTAAGGGCACCACCGCCTACGGTTCCAAGACCGAGTATTGCCAGACGAACTGGTTTCACGTCACACTCCAATTATGTATATAAATTATATTAAGCTTAGATCATAGCTAAAAAATGCGCCAGACTCTAGAGTCTGGCGCATCTTTATATTGAGCTATAAATAATAGTAAATTTACTGATAAAAATTATTTATTTAAACGGCTTTCAATTTCATCAGCAGTCATGTAACCACCTAAATATTCGCCCTCTGCATTGTAGATTGCAGGTGTACCATTCACACCCATTTTTAGACCTAAAGCATAGAGATCACGAACTGGATTTTTACAGCTAGCTGGTGGAAGCGCAGTACCTGCAATGGCTTGATTAAATGCAGCACTACGGTCTGCACTACACCAAATACTTTCCATAGTCGGTATAAATTGTTCACCACGTGGCCATGCGATATAACGTATTTCAATACCTTTAGCGGTGATTTCACTGATATGTTCATGAAGTTTATGACAATAAGGACAACTTGCATCGGTAAATACATAAATCACATGTTTAACTTTGCCTTGAGCAGGGTAGACCAAGAGATCTTTAATATTTAAGTCAGCCAGATATTTCTTGTTTTCTGCAGCTTGTATTTTGTCACCAATGCTAGTGAGTTTATCACCACCTAAACGGATCACATCGCCTTGGATCAGAAATTTACCATCAGATGTTGCATAGACGGAGCTCATTCCTTCCATGCTGATCCAATAAAGATTTGGCATCTCTGTTGATTTAGCATCTAAAATTTTGGCTTTTACGCCTGCTTTTTTGAAATTGGCTTGTAATGTTTGGATTAAACGTTGTTTTGCATCACGCTCAGTTAAATTCGATGCTTCACCTGTTGCAGGTGCTGTCGCAGTTAAAGTGTCATCTTTTTTTGAGTCTGAGTTTTTTGAACAAGCACTCACTGCCATCGTGCTTGCAATAAGACAAGCCAACATCAATTTTGAACGATTCAATTGCATAAATAACTCTTTATGTTTCTTCAGCATGATTTGAGGGAATTAGCATAACAAAATTTTGAATACTGTACTTTAAAACTTGATTAAGGGATGTAAATTGCCGATATACGTTTCATTCTAAGTCTTCAAGCACGAGGATGATATTTTTCATGTAATTGTTGCATACGGATTTGTGCAACATGGGTATAAATTTGGGTAGTTGATAAATCACTATGACCCAAAAGCATTTGTACAACCCGTAAGTCAGCGCCATGATTTAAAAGATGCGTTGCAAAAGCATGACGTAAAGTATGCGGTGATAGTTCTGCTTGGATCCCGGCTTGTAAGGCATAACGCTTGATGGCATACCAAAAGTTTTGACGACTCATAATACCGCCATGTTGAGTTAGAAATAGATAATCGGTAGATGATTTATATAGTTGTGGACGAGATTCAGTTAAATACTTTTCCACCCATTCACAAGCTATCCCGCCTAAAGGAACTAGGCGCTCTTTGTTCCCTTTACCTGTAATTCTTAAATAGCCTTGTTTTAAATTAATCAGATCTAATCTTAAATTAAGTAGCTCTGAAACACGTAAACCACAAGCATAAAGCACTTCAAACATAGCGCGATCACGTAAACCAAGCGCCGTAGTAACATCGGGTGCTTGAATCAGGGCTTCAACGTCTTGTTCAGATAAATCTTTAGGTAAGGCTCGACCGATTTTTGGGGTTTTATGTATCGCCACAGGATTATCTAAGCGAATTTTTTGTTCCCGTAAAAACTTAAAAAATGAACGTAATGCCGAAAGCGAACGTGCAATTGACCGAGGACTTTTACCTTGTTTGGTGAGTTCAATAAGAACATCAGAAATGTCTTCATGCGACCAATCAGGTAAGTAAGAATTTACACATTCACTACATTGAATTAAGTCGGATAAATAGGCATTTCTTGTATGGGGACTGACCGTTTGCGCAATTAAATAATCACGGAATCCCTGTAAAAAGCCTAAATTTTCAGGAATAGTAACAGCAGTAGGAATACGCGGTTTCTTATTTAGCATGGCCTTAAGCGAAGTTTAAAACTTATTTGTTGATGGAATGTAGATTAAAAGAAAACATAAGTCGAATACTTTGTTTGAATGAGAATTGTAATCGAACCTTACTTGGTAATTATTCTCATTTGTATGTATAATAATCTGTCTATCGTGTAAATTTTAGGGTTAATTGCAGTGCGTTTGTCAGACTTGAAAGTAAAGCAAACTGCCATTATCGCAAAGGTCAATCGTACCTCAGAAGATAATGTCAATCAGCCAGATTTAGTGGCGAGTCGTTTAGAAACACTAGGTTTTGTGCCTGGCACACGTGTACAAGTGATCACAAAAGGTATTTTTGGTGGTGATCCGATTCTAATTCAAGTCGGTTTTACTCGATTTGCTTTACGCAAGATTGAAGCCGAGAAAATTGAGATACATCAGGCATTAGAAGGAGCTCCCGCATGAGCGAAACTTTACGTATTGCTTTAGTGGGAAATCCTAACTGCGGTAAAACATCACTTTTCAATCATTTAACAGGCACACGTCAAAAAGTTGCTAACTATGCTGGGGTAACTGTTGAACGTAAAGTGGGTACATTTAACTTACCTTCTGGTCGTGCAGTTCGTGTTCTAGATTTGCCAGGGACGTATAGCCTCAATGCAGCCAGTCCTGACGAAGCAATTACCCGTGATGTAGTTTTGGGTAAAATTGCTGAAGAGAAAGATCAGCAGGCGATTTTATGTGTCGTAGATGCTACCAACTTAAAACTACATTTGGGGCTTGTCCTTGAAATCATTGAACAAGGCAAACCGATTCTGCTTGTATTAAACATGATGGATGAAGCACGTCGTCGTGGTATGCAGATCAATACACAAAAATTATCACAGCGTTTAGGTGTTCCCGTAGTGGAAACGGTTGCTGTACGAAATACTGGTATTGAAAATTTGATGAGTGCTTTGGAAAATGAAAAATTCCATACCCCAAGCACAGAATTGAGTGATGTTAAACTTTCGGGTTCTAATCATGAAAAAATTGACCAAATTTTAAAAGATGTGGTGATTTTTTTAGATCATGAAGATAAACGGACTGATTTTCTCGATAAGATTTTTTTACACCCTGTTTTAGGACTTCTCAGTCTTGCGCTGATGATGTTTATTGTTTTCCAAGCAGTATTCGCTTGGGCTGCGCCCTTTATGGACGGTATTGAAGAGTTTTTTGGCTGGTTTGGTGGATGGATTGGGCAATTTATCTCCCAACCTTTGCTCAATAGTTTAGTGGTTGACGGGATCATTGCAGGCGCAGGAAGTGTGCTGGTATTCTTGCCACAAATTTTAATTCTTTTCTTCTTTATTTTGGTTTTAGAAGAATCTGGCTATCTACCGCGTGCAGCTTTTTTACTTGATAAATTAATGTTTAAAGCTGGTTTAAGTGGTCGTGCTTTTATTCCTTTATTATCCAGCTTTGCCTGTGCTGTGCCTGGAATTATGGCGACTCGAAGTATTAGTGATCCACGGGATCGTTTGGTGACCATACTTGTTGCGCCATTGATGACGTGTTCAGCGCGTTTACCTGTCTATGCCTTACTGATTGCAGCATTTATTCCATCAAAAATGGTTTGGGGATTTCTCAATCTACAAGGTTTAGTGCTCTTTGGTTTATATATGGCGGGAATTGTGAGTGCGCTCATTGTTGCGACTGTGCTGAAATTTTTCCAGAAAGATAAATCACAACATGCTTTACTGATGGAATTACCAAGTTACCGCATCCCAGATATAAAAAGTGTGTGGATTGGTTTACTGGACCGTGCCAAAATTTTCTTAAAGCGTGTTGGTGGAATTATCTTCGCTTTATCTATTTTGTTATGGTTTTTATGTACATTCCCTCAACCGCCAGAAGGTGCAACATTACCCGCAATTGACTATTCGTTTGCCGGGATGTTGGGGCATGTGATGCACCCAATCTTTGAACCACTTGGGTTTAATTGGCAAATTTGTATTGCTTTAATCCCAGCGATGGCAGCACGTGAGGTTGTGGTTGCGGCATTGGGGACTGTCTATGCTTTATCTGCAACTGATGATGATGCAGTGGCGCAGGGTTTATCGCATCTGATCAGTCAGGGTGATTTAAGTTGGTCAGTTGCAACAGGTTTATCCTTGTTGGTGTGGTTTATTTATGCACCACATTGTTTAGCAACATTGGCAACAGTGAAACGTGAAACAGGTTCTTGGAAAACTGTTGCGGGTATGACGGTTTATTTATTTGGTTTGGCTTATTTAATGGCTTTTCTCACTTATCAAATTGCATCACGTTATTTTGGTCTATAAGCCAAAATCTTGAAGCAAAGGAGCTAGAGATGATTGAATTATTGATTATTGCGGTATTGGTGATTTGGAGTGCAATTTTTGTATTTAAGAAAGTCTTCCCAAAGTCAGCGTATTCGGTGTTTTCTAAGCTGGCTCAATTTTGTCAGTCGCAAGGTTGGACTCGTTTAGCCAAATGGATTCAGCCTGCGATGGTGAGTGGATGTGGTGGCGGTTGTGGTTGTAGTAGTACTGAAACGGATAATCCTAAAAAGGTTGAAGTCCAAGCAGTAAAATGGAAATGATTTGCCTCTAAACACATTACTTTAAAAAGAAAAAAGCCATTCTAGAACATAGAATGGCTTTTTATTTGTATGAGAGAATAACAGTCCATAAAAGATAATGTATATCGCTATCTGATAGACTTATGTTGAATGATTAGCGATACCAAAAGTGCAAGTGATTGAAAGAGTATAACCTTAACATGGGTTCGACCTAACTCTGTTTTTAACTTATTGAAAAGCAATGCTCTTGGCGGAGTCTTGTTAAGTGCTCATTCAATTTCAGGATCAGCCTTAGGCTCGCCCCACTTTGGTTTTAACATGAAGAGCTAAGCTCCATAAGGGCAACTATCTTGCGTAGCTACATCGCTGCTCACCGCAAAACTCGAAGACAACCCGCAATGCATTCAATGAATCGCAGAAACAACACTTTAAGGATGAAGTCCTGCCTCAGACAGTTGCGAATGACGTTTCCGAGTATCATATTTGATCAAAAAATTTACATCGAAATTAGGTTAACGTTAATGTGTGAGCTGGTATAAAATAATGCCAACAATCCCTAGCTATGGGTTTCTTCCTCACTATCATCTTCAAAAGTTCGTGCAATTTTTTCGATATTTAAGCTTTTAGCCATCGCATCAAAAATTTCCTTATAAGCACCATCTTGATGATAAAGATCATGATGTTCACCATGCTCAACGATTTGTCCTTCTTTCATCACATAGGTGTAATCGGCATCAATAATTTGTGAAAGGCTATGCGAGATCATAATCACAGTTCGGCCTTGCTTAATCTCATCTAAACTTTGTTTGATTTGCTCTGAAGCGATGGCATCTAAACTCGCTGTGGGCTCATCTAAAAAGATAATTGGCGGGTTTTTGAGGAACATTCGAGCAAGTGCGATACGCTGTTGTTGTCCGCCAGACAACAGCAAGGCATCTGCTTCATAGGCATGTGGGAGTTTCAAAATCTGCTCATGAATCGAGGCTTTTTTTGCAGCTGCGATGACTTCTTCATTGCTTGCATGGGGCTTACCATAACGAATATTTTCTAAAATTGAGCCTTGGAAAATATGATTCTTTTGCAATACCAAGCCAATATGTTCTCTTAGATAGTGTGTATCGAGTTGCCCTAGATCAATTCCATCGAGTCTGATACAGCCTGAATTCGGGGCATAAAATTTATCCAGTAGACTGATTAAGGTTGATTTCCCTGCACCTGATAAGCCGACTAAGGCCGTGATTTTATTGGGTTGAATAGTCATGTTAATCCGATGTAAGGCTTGATGACCATTGGGATAGATAAAATCAACATTTTCCAATTCAAATTTGCCATGAATTTGAGGTTTCATTAAACCACTGGCTTCGATTTCATGATCTGCTTCTAAGATGCCAAAGAAGCTTTCTGAGTAGATCATTGCCGAGTTAATTTCATCATAAATACGATGCAAAGAACGGATCGGTGCAGACACGTTATTGAACAGCAATACATGGTACATGATCATCCCTATACTCATTTGTCCATCTAAAACAAAATAAGCAGTTAAAATAATGATCAGGACTACACCAACTTGTTCGATAAAGGTTTTTAGACCATCAAAAATATAGCTGGTTTGTCGAGTTTGCATCTGATTTTCAGTCAGTGACTTTTGTAAATTCAGTTGCTTAGTGGATTCAACAGCCTCTTTATTAAAAGATTTAATCACTGTAATTGAGTTAATGATACTCAAAATACCTTGATTCTTCTTTTCCATGTTATCGCGCAAGGCTCGACGTTTGCCAGAAAGTTTTTGTGATTGTTTAAAGGTCAGCCAAAAGTAAATTGGTACAATGATTGTCGCAACCACACCTACCCAAAAATTGGCATAATACATTAGGGCTAAAGCAATAATTGCACTGGTAAATAACGGTAAAATATCAATAAAAAATATTTGCACCAGTCGAGTGAGTGAGCTAACTCCACGGTCGATACGAGTTTGTAATTTTCCTGCTTGGTTATTTTTCTGATCAAAAAAGGCCAATCGATAGGTAATAAATTTTTCGATAATGCCTTGAGATAGGTCCTGTGAAATTAAAATTCTGAGTTTTTCACCGAATGATTTTTGCCCAAATTGAACAATTGCATTGATGACTTCTTTGGCCAATAAAACCACGGTAATGGTAATGATAATGTGCCATCCATCCGCTAGGCCTTGTCCTGCTTGGATCAGTTGGTTAATGCTGTCTACAGCATATTTAAGTGTGAGCGCATTGACCTGAGCGGTGAGTGAACCAATCAACGTTAACACTAAGGTGACGATGACAAGCCAGCGGTAGGGACGTACAAAGGGGCGTAATTTTTGAAATAATTGCCATAAATTCATAGGTTTTTGCTTTTTATTAGCTTGGTTTTAGTCTAAAGCTGAATAAACTTTGCTACAAGTGATTGCTATGTTTTGAATTGTGAAAGATTTTAATGCTGTCTTACACTAGTCCAAATCTTCACGATTAAAATCCTCTTGAAATTGATCTGCTAATTTAAATCCGAGTTGATTAAGCTTTTCAAAATACTTGAGATAGTCTTCATCTTCCATATCATATGGATGATCATCCCATAAAAAGTGAAAGCCATTGATACCAACCTGGTGCTACTGGATAACCATACAAATAGTTGACTTTTTCAGCAAAGCTCATTTTTGCTGACTCATCAATTCATCTAAATACATCATATGTGATTCTCCTTTTCCCATTCTCCATCCTATTGAATAAGATGGTATTTTAGTGAAAATTCCATGGAGGTGGGACTTCGCCATATTTGGCTAAATAGGCTTAGACGCCTTCTATATCCCCCTGTTCATTTGAATATTTATCCATGATATGAACTGCTATTCTTCATATTAAAGTTGTTCAATTTTGATTAAAAATGACTTGTTTCATGTTCAATATTGATTCATTGTTGGATGAACCAGTAGCTCATTTTACACAATGAATTTAGATTTATTTGAACCTGAAGCACAAGATAATTTACTGCCTTATGATGGGGTAGTAAAAGACTTTGGCTTAGTTTTGGATCATGAACAAAGTCAAAAATATTTAAATTATTTTCTACAGCATTTGGCTTGGCAACATGATGAAGTTTATTTGCATGGTCAATATTATAAAACTGAGCGCAAAGTGGTGTGGTATGGCGATGAGGATTACCAATATCATTATTCAGGTATGGCAAAACAAGCCCATATCTGGAATCCTGCTTTATATCGACTCAAACAGCATATCGAGCAACTCACAGGGCACACTTATAATTCCTGTCTGGCAAATTTATATGAAAATGGCTCACAAGGCGTGGGTTGGCATAGTGATGATGAGCCATCACTGGAAGCGCCCAACCACAATGTGGTGATTGCTTCATTGAGTTTAGGTGCTACTCGAAAATTCAGTTTTAAGCACAAGTGGAAAGCTAAAAAAGTAGATTTACTTTTACATAGTGGTCAGTTGATTGTGATGCAAGGGCAGACCCAACGTTATTGGAAACATACCCTCGCTAAATCCACGCGAATTTTAGCGCCTCGTGTAAATTTGACCTTTCGTTATTTTTATCCAAGTGGGTAAAGTTTGTCATCAAATTGTTCAAGTTTAGGGAACACTAAAGCAGGTAAATTTTCTAAATTCTCTAAATATTGCTGATAATCTAGCAGGATTTGTTGGCGTGCTTCGTTAGAAATATATGGGACATGGTAAGCCGTAAATGGAGGCAGTACGTCAAAGCCTGCATAAGCTAAAGTTCCACGTTGAATCGGCAGTAATAAGTCTTCAATTGAACCATGAATCGCATGATCACCAAACATATGTTCACGACCACCTAAGGTAAAGCTTAACAAGGCTTTTTTTCCGACCATGCCGCCGTGGTTATAAAAACGTTTGCCACCATAGAAAATACCTGAAACGAATACACGATCAATCCAGCCTTTTAAAATTGCAGGTACAGATGTCCAGTACATGGGAAAACTCAAAATGACTAAATCTGCTCTTTGTACTTTTTCAATTTCAATTTGAATATCTTCAGAGATCTGCTTATTTTTACAAGCATGACGTTGTTCCAAAGCATAATTCATATATTCTGGATTACTCAATTCTAAAAAATCATCACCTGATGCGATTGGATTAAAGTTCATGGCATATAAGTCTGAAACATCAACCTGGTGTCCTAATTTTTCCAAGACCTCTACAGCATGATCTTTCATGGCCGTAGTAAACGAAAGTGGTTCGGGATGTGCATGCACGATGAGGATATTCATAGCATTCCTTAATTAAAATTATGCATCATTGTTATTGGATGCTTTAGATTATTCCCGAATGAAAATGATTCGCCAATTACTCTAATTATTTTTTTAGTGGCTCAAAAGTAAACTTGATGGATAAAAGATGTGCAAATAAAAAAGCCTATGTATGAACACATAGGCTTTTTTATTCTGAGGAGGAATTGTTTCCGTAAAAACAATATCCAAAAATCATGGGTTACTGAAGAACATAATCATATTATGAGAATATAAAAACATTATCAAGATATAAAAACATTACAAAATGTTAAATTATCAACCCTATTTCATTTATGAGTGAAATTCAGATAATTGGTCATTTGCAGAGAGTGCCTGATAGCGTTTTTCAATCTGCGCAGCAGACTCTTGCAGTGTTTCAATCAATTTTGGAGTGTTGACGTATTCAAAACGATTTTTTGAAGCAAGCACGGTCAGCGCTAAAGGAGCTTCTTTACTTGAAAACTTCACTGGGATAGATAAGCCAGAAACATTTGGATCAAGTTCGCCTTGTGAAAAATAATATCCTTGTTTTTTTATTTTTTTCATTTTATTGACAAAGGTTTCTTCATTTTCAGCAAAACCAACTTCAGTTAATTGAGTTGCAAAGCGAAGGTAATACTCATGAATTTTCTGCTTAGATAAATGCGCCATGATCACTTTAGGTGAAGAGCCCATGAATACGGGACGAGGGCAACCACGACCATAAGATAGTAAAGTTTCATCACGATACACTTCATGATGAACATCAATACAATAGTCATCATTCAAATGTGTTAGTAAACAGCAAAGTTCTGTGCGCTCTGAAATTTCTTGCATAAACGGTTTGCTGATTTGAACCAGTGGATCTGTGGTTCTAGAAATATAGTCCATCACAGCAATTTTAGGTCCAAGGGTGTAATCACCTGAAGTCCCATTTAAGCGTTGCAAAATATCAGCCGAAACTAACTCTTTCAGATAGCGGTAACTAGTTGGTTTTGATAAACCAAGCTCTTCACAAATCACATCGACATTAATTACTGGGCGAGACACCGAAAATAAATCCAATACGGTGAGAATTTTGCCAAAACTGGAAAGTGCCATTGATGACCTACTCAATTAGTGAGAATCAAAAAAAATAAATAATGAATGTTACTTTATAACAAATTGTTCAAGAAAAAACAGCGGAATTTGCATTGTAAATGCAAATGATTCTACATTTTTAATTTTAGTAGCTATTTTGAGAAAAAGCATTATATTTAAACATTAAAACAAATTTTATTCTAATAAATTATCAATATGAGATATTTTTATTGATTAATTGCATTTTTTTTGAGATTATTGCTGATATGAATATCCAATGATGAATCTATACTTTTTTAAAAGTGTAAATTTTTATCATAAATTGAGTCCTTCTCTACTCAATCGTTGTATTTGAACAAATGCCTAAATTTGTTCTTCTATTCACATCCTTTTTTAAACCACACTGTTTATTTGACTAAGCAGTGCGGTTTTTTGGTCGCTAAGAAAAGAAATGTGATGTACACAACAAACCCTCATAAAAGTGGTGAATATTAGCTTTCTAGATCTTACAGAGCTAGATATGAAAGAGAAAATCAATGAAATTGAATTTATAGTGAGTTGCTTGCATGTTACTGATCAAACCCTTATTGGCTTTTAGACCCAATAAACTCGATTGGATTTTTGCGAGCAAAACTTTCATTGCAGGAATGCTGGCACTCTATATTGCATTTGAACTTAATTTGAGCTATCCGATTTGGGCGATTGGTACTGTCTTTGTGATAGCCAATCCTTACTCAGGGATGATGGCGTCTAAAAGTATCTATCGAATTTTAGGAACCTTGATCGGAGCAATTTTTGCCATCGCAGTGATGCCCCACTTGGTCAATACACCTTGGTTATTTACTTTTGTACTGGCAACTTGGGTGGGGGGCTGTCTTTATTTATCTTTAATTGATCGATCACCACGCAGTTATGTGGTGATGTTAGCGGGTTATACCGCAGTGATTATCTGTTTTAACTCAATTTTTTATATTGAGACAGTGTCCATTTTTGACATGGCAGTTGGGCGGTTCTTAGAAATTTCATTGGGTGTTGTGTGTAGTGCAGTGGTATCTGCCACCATATTTCCTATGCATATCGGGCCTGTGGTGGAGCTACGTGTCACTAAAACTATGCAAGATACCAAACAGGCTTTTGACTCAATCTTGTCTGATCCTGCACATTCGGATAATTACACTCAACTATTGACCAATATCACTCGTGATACGACAGATATTCATAGTATGGCTGTGCATTTAAGTTATGAAACTTCAAAATTTAAAGGCATGACCAAACCACTACAAGAGTTGCTACATCAAGTGACCATGTTAGTGGCTAACTTGGTCGCAATGTCAGAACGAATAAAGCAACTGGATCAAATTGATGTAAATTATCGTCCGTATCTGCTTGAGTTTCACCAAAAAGTTGATGACTTTTTAGCAAATAAACATGCCATTCTTGAGAATGAGCTTAAGCATCTGCCTGAATATTTTGACCAAGAATTTCAAACGATCACTGAGCATGCAACAGCTGAACAACAGGTAATGTTGGGCAGTTTAAAAATGGATATTCGCCATTTTATTCAAAATGTTCGTGCAGTGGAGTTTATTTGGCAATGTATGCAACAAGGCAATCATAGCTTACCTGAGTCAATAGTACCGTTAACCACGACCTATCCAAGTTTGCATCGTGACTATGGAATAGCCGTGCGTGGCGGAGTATCGGCATTTTTAACAACCAATATTGCTTGTGCATTTTGGATTTTAAGTGGTTGGAAAATGGGGTTTATGGTGGCAGAAATGGCCGCAATTACAGCATGTATTTTGACCTTTTTAGATGACCCAGTACCTGCATTAAAAATATTTATCCGCTCCAGTATTTATGCCGCTATTTTGGTTTTTATTTATGCTTATGGGATTTTCCCCCATATCACAGCATTTTGGGAATTGGCCGTTGTATTAGCACCGTTTATTATGTTTTGCGTGATGTTGTATTTGCATCCGCCTTTACATGTACTGGGTTTGCCTCTGATTATGAGTACCATCATGGGATTAAATCTACAAAATCGCTATTTAATGGACCAGATCACATTTTTTGATGCTTCAATTGCGACCGTGATTGGTCCGATTATCACGGTTTGTATCATGCAAATGGTACGTTCAATGTCACCAGAAATGACAGTAAAGCGGATGTTGGCTTTACACTATAAAGCTTTGCGTGAAAGTATTGCGATGTCTTATGGAACAGGCTTTAGAATTCATTTACGCAGTATGCTTGATCGTATTGGCGTGTTAAATACCAAATTGATTCAGTCAGAACAACTCAAAATTGAAATTAATAATGCTTTGATTGAATCAAGTGCTGCTATTGATTTAACCCGTTTGCAGGAGTTGGTTAAAAAATTGTCTCCTGAATCTGCAACAACCAGTGCAATTTTTGAATTACAGCGCTTACTCAATCAGTGGTTAATTGAAAAAGCACTAGCTCAGCCTGATAACAACTTACGACAAGCACTGATTCAGCAATTTGCTCATGTCCTAGAGGAAGCTCAAGCGGTAGGCGACCAAGATATTCGACAGCGCATAGAGATTTCTGTAAATAATATTCGCAATAGCATCTGTCATATTCATCTGGTTGATGCCCAACCTTCAACTGTTCTATTGGGAGCATAAAAATGGGTGAGCTCAACATTTATGGCGTATATGTCCCAATATTTTTAATTCAAGCAATTTTGGCATTCATGATTTGGAAAGTGGTCTGTATTGGCACAGATCGTTTGGTTGAAAAAGAATGGATTGCATTACCTGGAATTTTTAATATCTGTATCTATTTGATTTTATTATGGTCGATTCATTGGGTGTTTATTCAGGTGACCACTTAGCCATTGAGTATAGCTGATTTACTTTTAAGTTTAATGATTGGAAAATTGAAATGAATACGTTTGATATACGTAAGGCAATACGGCCTATATCATTGGCAATCGTGGTGATTATTGCGATATTTTGTGCGCTTCATATTTGGAATTACTACAACGCAGAACCTTGGACACGTGATGGACGTGTACGTGGTGATGTCATTCAAGTGTCTTCTGATATTGCAGGCTTAGTCACAGAGGTGATGGTTCAAGATAACCAAACGGTAAAAAAAGGGCAGGTACTTTTTAAAATAGATTTAGCACGTCAAGCTTTAGATGTGGAACAAGCAAAATCAGATCTTGCAAAGGCTCAATCAGGACTGGCAGAGGCAGAAGCGGGGCTTGCTGAGGCAAAAGCCAATATTGTGAAGTCAAAAGCCAATATTAACCTTGCGGAGAAAAATGCACATCGATATGCAGACCTGATGAATGGTGCGATCTCTAGACAAGAACAAGATCAAATGTTTGCTACACGAGATCAGTCTCATGCAGAGCATCAGCAATTGCAAGCTGCAGTACAACAAGCAGAAGCCAATATCAAACAACAAAAAGCCTTGATTGAGGCAGCAACCAGTAGTGTGCATTTGGCTCAATTGAATATGCAACGTTCAGAAGTGATTGCACCTGCAGATGGAACATTATCAAATTTTGATTTGCGTGCAGGGAATTATGTCAAAGTTGGGCAGGCTGTTGCCGCTTTACTTGATCGTAAACAGCTCTATGTTGTGGGATATTTTGAAGAAACCAAACTCAATAAAATACATCTAGGTGATCCTGCAACAGTGCAACTTATGGGCGATTCTTTGAAATATAAAGGCCATGTTCAAGGGATTGCTTCAGGGATTGAAGATCGTGAACGGACCACTTCATCGGGTCTATTGGCCAATGTAAATCCAACATTCAGCTGGGTACGTTTGGCCCAACGGGTACCTGTGAAGATTATTTTAGATGAAGTGCCCCATGATTCATTAGCCTTTGTCGCAGGGCGTACCGTGACGGTACATATTTTAGAACAAGTAAAAAAATAACTAGCATCCATCGTTAAACTTTGATCTTGAAGCCCATTGAAAAATGGGTTTTTTATAAGTTTAGGTCTGCCATAGCGGGCATATGAATTTCCTTAACACAGCTGGCTTGACTGGTCGATAATATAAATTTAATCGCAAGAATAACATCTTGTAAGGGAATTAACTCATGACCACTCTGTTGTAAAACTTCATCTACAGATGTATCCAGATCAAACTCAGTCGCTAAGTAGCCTAAATTTAATATACTCACCCCAATCTGGTCTTTGCGTAAACTTTCTCGGAGAGCGTGGACAATGCCTCTGAGGGCAAATTTGCTGGCTGAAAAAACCACTTCTTTGCCACTATGATTTTCTAGTCCCCACGTTGAACCAATCAAGATAATTTTTGCATTTGGGGACAGTCTAAGATTCTCAATCAAGGATTGAATTGCCAAAATACAGGACTGAATATTGGTATGAATCAAATTTGATATTTCAAGGTCAGTGCATTGTTCAAAGTCATAATCTGCTTGAAAGGCTTTTGTCTCCCAGATCCCGACATTGTAAATCAGAAAATCTATACGCTGATTTTGAATTTGATTTTTAACTAAATCCCGAGCGTGCTCAGGTTTTGATAAATCAGCAGAAATCCATTTAAAATGAGCAAGGTCACACTTAGGTTGAGAACGTGAAATACCAAAAACCTGATCTTGTGTTTGAGGTACTGCGCGTAGAATGGCTTGCCCCAAGCCTTTGCTTACACCGTAGATGACATAGGTTTTAGACATTTTAATGCTCAGTTTAAGGGGTAATTCCTTCAGGATTTCGATACCAACTTTCAATAAATAAAGCAGCTGCAATACTATCCGCTGCTAATTTTTTTGCTCGTCCTTGAGCTTGGTAATGATCCAGTTCATCTCGTGCTTCACGTGTGGTTAAGCGTTCATCGACCATGAATGTTTCAATATTGGTTTGATGACGTAAACGTCGTGCAAATTTACGTGCGCGTGTGGATAATTCTGACTCAGAATCATCCATATTTAATGGTAAGCCGACTAGAAATAAGTTCGGTTGATGCTGTTTGATGATCTTCAGCAGTTCATCCCAATTGGGGATGCCATCTTTCATTGGAAAAAGTGCAAGTGGTGTTGCACTTTCAATAATGGAAGAACCTACAGCCATCCCCGTTTTTTGTGTACCAAAATCAAATGCAATAATCAGTTGTGGGGAATTTAAATCAGGCATGTCCAATCTCAGAAGATAACCAAGTACGATCAATCCCTATTTTACGATAAGCCGCATCCCAACGGTCGGTATAAGGCAAATTAAAGACCAAATCCATATCTGAATCACAAATCAGCCAATCACCACGGGTAATTTCGTCTTCAAGTTGATTCTTGCTCCAACTGGCATAGCCCAATGCAATTTGATAACGACCGACACCTTCGTTGTGTGCAATCGCATCTAAAATATCTTTGCTGGTGGTAATACACAGATTTTCACCTACGGCAATCGATGAATGCCAGGTTGGTTGTCCTGTATGAATCACAAAACCCGCTTCAGGGCGTAATGGGCCACCTTGTAGGACTTCATGCGGATGCACATTATCTGCTTCAATTTCTAAGTCATTCAAAAGTTCTTTGACTTGAATACCTGAAGGTCGATTGATAATAATACCTTGCGCACCATCTTCATCATGACGAGCAAGATAGATTACGGTATTGGCAAAGAAATCATCAGCAAGATCAGGTGGTGCAATCAAGCAGCGATGAGAAAGATATTGTTTTGGCACCGATATGCAACTCCTTTTCAATCCGCTTAAATAATTTTAATTGTTCAAATAAAATCTATATCTATATAAATAGCACAATTAATATCAATAGGTTGTGAATATTTCAAAAGCCTGCAAAAACAGCCTAAGTTTTTAATCAATATGTATAAAATATGAACAAAATGGTATCCAAATAAAAATGTGCCTCTAAACCCTAATAAAAGCGCTGACAACTGTGCCAGCGAATAGGGCTTTTAACTGAGTGTTCTTTCTTATGAAATGTCTTAAGAATGTTGAAATTTCAACTGTCTTAATTGTTTAGCATGTTGCAAGGTGGTTTCACCGATTTCAATGCCACCTGTCATTCGTGCCAATTCTAAAATAAGTTGCTCTTCCTCTAGTGCAACGATGGTACTACTAGCAGGATCTGTTTGTAATTTTTTAACCAATAGGTGTTGATCGGACTGGGCCGCAACCTGAGCTTGGTGGGTAATACATAAAATTTGAACATGTTGTCCTAAGCCTGCCAATAAGCGTCCGACTATTTCAGCGGTACCGCCACTGATCCCGACATCAATTTCATCAAACACTAAGACTTCTGCTTCAGTTTTTTCAGCATTCATCACTTGCATGACCAGTGCAATACGTGACAGCTCTCCACCAGAAGCAACACGTGCCAGTGGTTGAGGTGGAATACCTTTATTGGCAGTAAAGAGTAACTGAATAAAGCTTAGACCTTCAGCAGAAACTTGTTCCAGCGGTTCAAATTTAAATTCAAAATGTGCTTCTGGTAGCGCCAGTTGTTTGACTTGCTCAGTCAGTTGCTTGGCTAAAGGTTCAGCGGCATCACGACGAATCTGATCTAGATGTTGTGCTTTCTCGAGAAACACTTGATGAGATTGTTCAACTTGCTCAGCGAGGGTTTCAGGATCTTCAAGTTGGTGTAGTTGCTCTAATTCATTTTGCCATGTTTCATATTGCTGTTTGAGTTCATTGGGTTGAATACGGTATTTACGTGCCAAGCGATGAAAGACTTCAAGTTGCGTATTTAACTCATCCATACGTTCAGGGTCAAAACTTTGACGGTCTATAAACTGACGTAAATTTGCCGTCGCATCATCAATTTCACTTTGTGCATTGATCAATGAATTGTAAATTTCAGACAGAAGTTCACTACGTCCAGCATGGGATTCTAAACGTCGAATAATCGAAGAAATTTCTTGGGTAATATTTTGTTCAGATTCATCAAGAACATTTAAGCTATAGCCGCAGTCTTGCATAATGTGTTCATGGTGACTTAAGCGATCAAACTCTTGTTCGATTTCTTTATAATCAATACGAATGACATCTTCGAGTTCTTCAAGTTGTAATTTTAAAGTGTCAATGCGTTGTAGGCGATTGGCTTGTGCGTCAATCGCCGCTTGATGTGTACGAATATTTTTTTGCCAAGTGCTATATGCATCCCGCACATCTTGAGCAGGTTGATAAAAATTACTATAACGATCTAACCAATGCTTCGGGTAGGGTGGCTCAAGCAGTTGTTGTTGGCTATGCTGACTGTATAGCTGTACCAAGAGACGTCCAAGTTCTTTCAATTCAGCGAGGCTGCTGGGACGACCATTGATCCATGCCTTGCTGCGACCTGTTGCAAAGATCACCCGTCTTAAATGAATTTCACCAGATTCATCATCTAATTCATGGGTGTTGAGCCAATTGGCTTCTGGACTCTGTGCTTGATAGCTAAAAACAGCGGTAATATCTGCTTTTTCGGCACCATAACGCACATAATTGGTATCAGTACGTTCCCCTAAACAGGCTGACAACGCATCTAATAATAATGATTTACCCGCACCTGTTTCACCTGTAAGCACGTTGAACCCTTGCTCGATATCAATAGCAAGGTTATCGGCTAAAGCAAAATTGATCAGATTTAAGTGTGTCAGCATAAACGCATCCAAGCTGCGAACGGTGAAGTTCTAAGATAGTGAAGTTTTGTTGTGGTCACAAGTCAGAACGTATTCTAATACGAAGTAATTTTAAGCATTCTAAATAATTTTAATATGAAAATGTAATTTCCTTTGCTGAATATGCCAGTAAAAACATCAAAATAGATAAAGCTTATTGTATAAAATAAAAAAATGATGCAAAGATCTACATTTTTTATCAACGTCACAGTCTATCCTGCATTGAGCTTATATTTGAATGCATCTTGAATTTTAGACATATACACTAGAGCTTCTGATAATAATCTTTTGGATGTTTTATTCAACGTGGTTAAGCTTTATGAATCATGAAACTTTTACCATTACATAGAAATGAAGTGTATGACGATCAAGTTTGCAATGCCCCGCTTTACATTTAAAGTTTAAATCGCTTTACGTAGGCGATGCCTCACTCTTTGTAGGAGGTTCCAAACCTTGTGCTGCAAACAAAGCCATGCTTTGTTTTTGCGCATGTTGGGTGAAAGGCACGTCCTGTAATTCCACCCAACATGGCGACATCCATCTCGCCTCACGATAGAAAGACCATCTATGTTTCATCAATATTTAAAAGTATTGAATGCTCATTTTGACTAATACATAAATCAGCATATGCTCATCCTCGTTTTCCTCCAAAGCAAGACGTAATTTTAATTTATAGAGATGGGCCAATCTTGAAACAAGACTTTTCTTCACTCTAAGTAGGAAATAAATTGAGCATACATAGGGTGGCATTTTTGCTGACAAGTATTGTGGTTTTGGTCTTTATTGTTAAGGAAGCTTAAGCTTTGATCTAAGCGGTCTGATAAAGCAGACAAAAATAGAAACAGCTCAACAGTAAAAACATAGATTGATTAGTTTGCAGAGCAACATTAAACTACATCGAACATAATTTTTATAAATGCGCATTATCTGGAGAATACGCATGTCAGCTCAGTACGATCATGTATCAGTAGTTAAAAAATCTAATGTATATTTTGGCGGTTTATGTATTAGCCACACTGTGCAGTTTGAAGACGGAACCAAAAAGACTTTAGGGGTCATTCTTCCAACAGAAGAAGCTTTAACATTTGAAACACATGTGCCTGAACGCATGGAAATTATTTCTGGTGAATGTCGTGTTAAAATCGCAGACAGTGAAGAAAGTGAGTTGTTCCGTGCAGGTCAGTCATTTTATGTTCCTGGTAATAGTCGTTTTAAAATTGAAACGGATGATGTTTTAGACTACGTTTGCCATTTAGAAGGTTAATTAAAAAGCTTTGCTTAAAGTAAAGCTATGCTTTTGTTTTTAAATTAGGCAAAGAATTTTTGCGCTAAATCGGTTAAACTAGAGCATCACATAAAATCCTGTAAAGTTGGCTTTGCAGGATTTTTCATTTCTATCATCCTGTTGTTAATGAGGTTGTTCATGGCGAAGTCCGAATATTATTATGGCGTTCATTCAGTGGAGTCATTATTGGAGTTAGAACCTGAACGTGTTTTAACCTTATTTACTTTAAAAGGTCGTGATGATCAACGTTTACAACGTATTCTTCAGCTTGCAGAGCCTTTTGGTATCAGTGTGCAAAAAGCAAGCCGAGATAGCTTGGAAAAGTTGGCAGGTCAACCTTTTCACCAAGGTGTGGTCGCAGCTGTTCGCCCGCATCCTGTATTGAATGAAAAAGATTTAGATCAGCTTTTAGAGTCAACCCAGCAACCTTTGATATTGGCTTTGGATCATATTACAGATCCACATAATCTAGGTGCATGTATCCGTACAGCAGCAGCTATGGGTGTAGAGGCGGTGATTGTACCGCGTGACCGTGCGGCAACATTAACTCCAACTGCACGCAAAGTTGCAGCAGGTGGTGCTGAAAAGGTGAAGTTTATTCAAGTGACCAATTTGGCGCGTACGCTTGGACAAATCAAAGATAATTATAATGTTCGTGTGGTGGGGACCATGCTTGATGAAAAAGCCCTCCCTATCCAGAAGTTTGATTTTACCGGAACAGCAGTATGTATCGTGATGGGCGCAGAGGACACAGGGTTACGTCCAATTACTCAATCACAATGTGATCAAACCGTATTTATCCCGATGACTGGAAATTTACAAAGTTTAAATGTCAGTGTGGCTACTGGTATGGCGTTATATGAGGCATGCCGTCAACGTCAACAAAGTGAATGATTTAGTTTAAATTGTATCGGTAAAATTAGAGAAGCATCATGATGACCTCCCGTACTCAAGGCTACATTTATGTAGCCATCACAATGTGTATTTGGGGAGGTTTTACGATTACTTCAAGACTGAATGCAATCTGGCATATCAGCCCATGGGATATTACGGCATTACGCTTTTCATTGGCATTTTGTATACTGATGCCGATTTTAATCTATAAAAAAGACACAGCTTTTCTATTGAACAAACAACCCTTCATTTTGGCGATGATTGGTGGTGTTGCTTATTGTTTAACTTCATATAGCGCATTTCACTTTGTGCCCGCGGCACATGCAGCCATTTTTTTAAATGGCTGCATTCCATTGTGCACGGCTTTAGCTGGTTTTTTACTTTATCGCCAGCCGTTTGATAAACATATATGGATCAGTTTAAGCATCATGCTGGCTGCCATTTCTGCAATGAGTTTTCTGATGTATACCGAAACAGGTGTTGCTTTTGGTCTTGGGGATTTATTGTTTTTTATCAGTGCAATTTGGTGGGGGACTTTTACCGTATTGCTGCGTCAATGGCAACTTTCCGCATGGCACGCCATGGCAGGTGTTGCGATATGGTCGGCGATCGTTTATGTCCCGATTTATTTGTTGTTTTTACCTAAACACTTAGATCAAGTGTCCACACCACATTTGGTCATGCAAACGCTTTTTCATGGTATTTTTGTGGTGATCATCGCGACTTTGGCGTATGTCGAAGCAATTAAAAGATTAGGTGCTTTTAAAACAGGCAGTATTGTCACACTTGCGCCTTTTATTGCCGCAATTATCGCCGTACCTTTATTAAATGAACCTATAAGCCTCGCAATGATGTGTGGTTTGATTGGTATGGGGATTGGTGCTTTACAACCGTGGCGTTGGTTTACCCATAAAGACAGTTTGCAGCAGCAGTTGGATGAGAATAAACCAAATCAATAAGCAATTTTTAATTAATCATCATTAGAGCTTACGAAAATAAGCTTTGGGATGATTTTTAAATGTGATTAAGCTTTATCAACCATGAAACTTTTACCCTTACATTGAAATTAAGTGCGTGAATATCAAATTGGCATTGCCACGCTTAACATTTAAAGCTTAAATCGCTTTGTGTAGGCGATGCCAAACCTTGCACTAAAAACAAAGCCGTGCTTTGTTTTTACTCATGTTGGGTAAGGGGAGCGTTCTGTACGCCCGGTACGTCCAGCCTAGTATGGCGACATAAATGTCGCCTCACGATAGATACACCATCTGTGTTTCATCAATATTTAAAAGTATTGAATACTCATTTTGACTGATGCAAGTAGTCTACTGATTCAGAAAGCTTCAATTATTTACTAAGCTGTTGTGAGTTTGAGATACTGTTGATGTAAAGACTCTAATTTTGCGTATAGATGATCAATATGCCCATCATTTAGCACAATATCATCTGCTAATTTTTGCTTTTCATGACGTGGCATTTGGGCTGCAATAATTTTCTGAATTTGTTCGATGGATTGTCCATCTCGTTGTGAAGCACGTAAGATTTGCATGTCTTCACTGGCATCAATCAATAGCGTGCGTTGAGTGAGTTCATGTTGGTTGGTCTCAAAAAGCAGGGGAGAAACCAAAATCACATAAGGACTGGTTGCGGCTTGTAATTGTTGAATAATCTCAGTGCGAATTGCTGGATGAGTAATCGATTCAAGCTGTTGTCGTGCCTGTGGATCTTTAAAAATATGTTCTCTCAATGCACGACGATCAAGTTCACCATTGCTTAATAACACCCAATCCCCAAAAATCTGTTTAATTTTTTGAAGCGCGGGTTGTCCTTTTTCAACAATTTCTCTTGCTACAATATCTGCATCAACCACTGTAATCCCTTGGGTTTCAAACCACTGACTTGCTGCGGATTTACCACTACCAATTCCACCTGTTAAACCCAAGATAAACGTCATTGCGCATTCCTAATACTGTGTTGAAATTATTGACCCAAATATACTTTCATAATTTGCTCACCCCATAGAAATGCAATCCATCCTGCGATGGCAATATAAGGACCGAAAGCAAAAGGGACATTTTCTTTACGAATCTTAAGTAAAATAATACCAATGATCGCACCCACCACAGAAGAAAGTAGGATAATTAACGGTAACATCAATGGCCCCATCCAAGCGCCAAGTGCAGCAAGTAGCTTAAAGTCACCATAACCCATGCCTTCTTTACCTGTGACTATTTTAAATAGATAGTAGACAATCCAGAGACAGAGGAAACCAATAATATATCCCCAAATTGCAGCACTTGCTGTTGTATAAAGATGAAATGAGTTAATACCTAAACCTATGGCGGCCAAGGTTAAAGTAAAGCGGTCTGGAAGTAATTGAGTGTCAAAATCAATAAATGTTAGCGTGATCAGCACCCAAGTCAGCATTACACCAAAAACCATTTGTAGTGTTGGGCCGTAAACAGCAACGACTGTCAATGAACACACCGCAGTTAAAAGTTCAACAAATGGATAACGGATGCCAATTGGATTTTGGCATGAAGCGCATTTCCCTCTTAAAGCTAACCAACTGATGACAGGTATATTTTGATACCAGCGAATCGAGGTTTTACATTTGGGACAGGTAGAGGCTGGTTGGCTGAGACTGAGTTTTTCTTCATCAATCACAATCTGTTGTGAACCCGCCAGTAATTGGCACTCAGCATGCCAATCCTGTCGCCATTCTTTTTCCATTATCTTGGGTGTGCGGTAAATCACCACATTTAAAAAACTACCAATACAAAGCCCTAAGATACCAATAGTCAGATAGAGTGCTGTTGGTGATTGAATCAGAAAATTTAACAAATCATTGAACATATTCATCATTATCCGCCAACAATTGAGCCTACTTGGAAAATTGGAAGATACATCGCAATCACTAAACCACCAACGATTACACCTAAAACAGCCATAATTAATGGTTCCATCATTGAAGTTAAACCATCTACAGCATTGTCGACCTCATTTTCAAAATGTGATGCAACTTTATCTAGCATCGCATCCAATGCACCCGATTCTTCACCAATCGCCACCATTTGAATAGCCATAGAGGGGAACTTATTGGTTGCACGCATGGCAAAGTTAAGCTGTTGCCCAGTAGCAACATCTTCACGAATTTTCATCACCGCTTGTTCATAAACCACATTATTGGTCGCACCTGCGGTGGATTCTAACGCTTCAATGAGAGGTACCCCTGCGGCAAATGTCGTGGCAAGTGTACGGCTATAACGGGCAATAATGGCTTTATAAACCAGATCACCAAAAATAGGCAGTTTCAGTGCCGTACGATCTAAAAAATTTTGGAATTTTTTACTACGTTTTTTGGCTTCTAAAAAAGCAGTAATTACGACACCAATAAAAAGGATTAGAATAAACCAATATTTTTGCATCCAGTTCGACATATTGACGACAAGTTGGGTAAAAGCAGGTAGATCTGCACCAAAGGAGTTAAATAATTCCTGAAACACAGGCACAACTTTGACCATTAAAATAATCGTTACAATGATCGCAACAACGATGACCGAGATTGGATATTTCATGGCCTTTTTAATTTTTTGTTTAAGAAGTTCACTCTTTTCCTTGTAAATTGCCACCCGATCGAGCATGGTTTCTAAGGCGCCCGATTGTTCGCCAGATTCGACCAAGGAGCAAAATAAGTTGTCAAAGTAGCGTGGATATTTTCTTAACGCACCAGCAAATGTATTTCCTCCTTCAACCTCACTTTTTATTCCTAATACAATTTCTCGCATAGAGGGGTTTTCTAGCCCTTCTGCAACGATTTCAAAGCTTTGTACTAATGGCACACCTGCTTTCATCATTGTGGCGAGTTGACGAGTGAAAATGGTAATATCTAAAGTAGAAATGCCTTTTTTCATTAAACCTTCAAAAATATTATTCCTTTTTTCTCGAATGGTTTTAATGGTAATGCCTTGTTTGCGCAGGGTGACTTTGGCAAGTGCCATATTACGTGAAGGTAATTCTCCTTTAACCTTGATCCCTTTGCGATCAACCCCGTCATAAGCAAATGTAGGCATCATTTGAGCTTTTTTAGCTGCCATCATAATTTCCTTGAATATTGATTATATTTATTCGCTGGTCACACGGTTAATTTCTTGTAAAGAAGTTAAGCCATTGATG
Source organism: Acinetobacter sp. AS167 (assembly GCF_037152175.1). NCBI lineage: Bacteria > Pseudomonadati > Pseudomonadota > Gammaproteobacteria > Moraxellales > Moraxellaceae > Acinetobacter > Acinetobacter sp. AS167. Next base: position 189,159 of record NZ_JBBCMP010000003.1, on the reverse strand, counting down.
ACTTTAATTAAACCTGAACGTCTTAGATTATCAAACCCCAATTTCTCCGATGCCGCTGCAATTTGAAGTGCATTGCCATCTTCCATGATAATTTTTGAAATCTCAGGTGTTACTTTCATGACTTCATAGATCCCGACACGCCCTTTATAGCCTTCACGGCATTCACTACAGCCTACAGGTTGAAAAATTTGTAACTCAGGATTACTTAAGTCTTGTTCAGTAAAGCCCATTTCTAACAAACTCTGTCTAGGAATTTCAACAGGTACTTTACAATGATTACATAGTCGTCTTGCCAATCGTTGTGCAATCACAAGATTCACCGAAGTGGCAATGTTAAATGAGGGTACTCCCATATTGCGTAAACGGGTCAACGTTTCTGGCGCACTGTTGGTATGTAGCGTAGACATCACCATATGACCCGTTTGAGCAGCCTTAATTGCAATTTCAGCAGTTTCAAGGTCACGAATCTCTCCGACCATGATAATGTCAGGGTCTTGACGTAGGAATGATTTTAATGCGACTGAAAAGGTGAGACCGGCCTTGAGGTTGACATTGACTTGATTAATCCCTTCCAAGTTAATTTCAACTGGATCTTCAGCCGTGGAGATATTTGAACTTTCTGTATTCAGGATATTTAAGCCAGTATAGAGGGAAACAGTTTTACCAGAACCTGTTGGCCCCGTAATCAGTAACATACCTTGAGGTTTCTCTAAAGCCTCCATAAATAAAGCTTTTTGCTTTTCCTCATATCCGAGCGCATCAATACCCAGCATGGCACTTGATGGATCAAGAATACGCAGTACCAATTTTTCACCAAACAAGGTAGGTAATGAATTTACACGAAAATCAATCGCTTTGGTTTTTGAGAGTTTTAATTTGATCCGACCATCTTGCGGGACACGCTTTTCTGAAATATCCATTCTGGACATGACTTTTAAGCGTGATGCCAAACGACTTGCCAGTTGTAAGGGCGGATTGGTAATGGTTCTAAGCACACCATCTACTCGATAACGTACCCGATAACTTTTTTCATAAGGCTCAAAGTGTAAATCTGATGCTCCCATGCGAATCGCATCGACCAAGAGTTTATTGATATATTTAACAATAGGTGCTTCTTCTTCAGATGCTTCATCATCATCTTCAGATGGAGGTTGGTCATCGGTAGCAATGACATCAACATCAAAATCTTCATCGCCAAAGTTAAAACTTTCTTCTACCGTAAAGTGTTTTTCTAATAGTTTTTCTAATTTATGGTGCTCAACAATAATCGGTTCAATATTCAGACCACAGTTAAAACGAATGGCATCCAATGCTTCTATATTGGTCGGATCACTGGTGGCGACATATAAAATATTACCGCGTTGTATCAAAGGGATCACTTTATGTTTGGTGACTAAATTTGGATCAACAATCTCTTTGAGCAGCATTTCAGGATTAAAGCTGTCCAGATCAAAAATAGGCTCTCCAAACTCAACGGAGATCATTTCGGCAATGATCAGTGGTGGTATATTTAATTTTTCACTAAGATAGGCAACGATACTCACTTTATTTTTTTGAGCGTTACTGAACGCATCTTTCATTTGCTGGGCAGATAAAAAACCTTCGTCGACTAAGCGACGGATATACCCCGAAAACTTAGGTGAACCATTTTGCATAGACATCCCCAAAACACATTAAATTTCATTTTATAATTGGAATACGAAAATTATACGATGATCCTTAGAAATATCTAGAATTAAACGTATTTTTATAGAAACATATTTAACAATAATTTGAGCCAATGAGGCTTTTTAGCATTATCTTTGAAATGTTTTATGTTTCTTGCGTTGTTATTAAAACATGACTTTAAATAAGATGACTGAATTGATAAAGAAAAAATACTTTAAAAATATAAATTCCGTGTAGAATGTGCACATTTTCGATAAAAGGTTAGATGTATGTCGAGTTCGACTATTACTCCTTGGGTTGTCGGCAATTGGAAAATGAACCCAATGCAAGCGAATTCGCAACAGCTCATTCAAGATTTAAATCAGTATTTACAACAAACACCGATTACAGAACAACAATGTCATATTGGTGTTGCACCTATTTCTATTGCTTTATTGTCTGTACAAAAATTAATTAACGATGCAGATTCACCCATCAAAGTTGTCGCACAAGATCTTTCTCAAATGGCAGGCACAGGTGCTTATACCGGTGAAGTCAGTGCTGAGTTACTTAAAGACAGCCATATTGATTATGTGTTGATTGGGCATTCAGAGCGCCGAGAACTTTTTGGCGATGATGTTCAAAAAATTAAAGCTAAATTAGCCAATGCTTTAAATGCAGGGCTTCGCGTGATTTATTGCGTGGGTGAAAGCTTAGAACAACGTGAAGCAGGGCAGGCAGAGCAAGTGGTTTTACAACAAATTTGCGATCTCGCAGCAGTTGTAAAAGTAGAACAATGGCACAATATTGTGATTGCCTATGAACCGATTTGGGCAATCGGAACAGGTAAGACTGCTTCTCCGCAAGATGCACAGACAATGCATGCAAAAATTCGTGAAGGTTTAACTCAAATTACGGCTCAAGCTCAACATACTGCGATTTTGTATGGTGGTAGTGTCAAGCCTGAAAATGCAGTAGAGTTAGCTGCATGTCCAGATATCAACGGTGCACTGGTTGGTGGTGCATCACTTAATGCTGAGTCATTTTATAAAATTGCTCAAGCATTTGCTCAAACAGAAGAATAGGAGTTCAGCATGCATACATTTGTGCTGGTTGTACATATCATCTTGGCCGTTTTGATGATCGGGCTGATCCTCGTTCAGCACGGTAAAGGTGCAGATGCAGGTGCATCATTTGGTGGCGGTGGTGCTGCAACTGTATTTGGTGCCTCGGGTTCTGCAAGCTTTTTAACCCGTTTAACTGCAATTCTCACGGCTTTGTTTTTTATCACCAGTTTAAGTTTAGCGGTGTTTGCTAAAAAACAAACATCGGATGCCTATGGTTTAAAATCTGTACAGAGCAGTTCTCAAACCACAGCACCTGCACCCGCCAATACGGGTGAAACTTCACCAACTGCACCAAAAACTGGCGAATAATGCCATTTAGTTCTTTCTTTTTCTGAATGATGCGACTAGAATGCGTCACAGCTGCGGTGGTGGTGGAATTGGTAGACACGCTACCTTGAGGTGGTAGTGCTTTCGGGCGTGGGGGTTCAAGTCCCCCCTTCCGCACCAACAATGAACCAGATTGTTGGTGTTAGCAGCTGAAAAAAACATTGATGCGGGATGGAGCAGTCTGGTAGCTCGTCGGGCTCATAACCCGAAGGTCGTTGGTTCAAATCCAGCTCCCGCTACCAATTTAATTAAGATGCAACTTAGTTAATGATAATGTAAGTTGAAAAATTTATATTATTTGTGAATTTGCAATGTTGTTGCGGGATGGAGCAGTCTGGTAGCTCGTCGGGCTCATAACCCGAAGGTCGTTGGTTCAAATCCAGCTCCCGCTACCATTTTGATTAAGGTGCAACTTAATCAAGCAAGAAATTCAATGTATCTGTCAATGATGGATTGAAAAAATTAAATTTCTTGTGTATAATTTTGCAACGCTGATGCGGGATGGAGCAGTCTGGTAGCTCGTCGGGCTCATAACCCGAAGGTCGTTGGTTCAAATCCAGCTCCCGCTACCAAGTTTCTAAAAGGGCTCACAGATAGGTGGGTCTTTTTTGCATAGTGAACTTCGGTTTACTGTGCGATAATAGGGGCGATTACGCCCTTTTTTATTGGCTATCGTGTGGTGTGGACATCAATTGGTCAAAAAGACATGCTTCACTATAGTAAGTTTGAATTAGTCCGATGAGCGATTGAATCGCACAAATATGACGAGAGTAAATGAAGCTATCAAATAAAACTCAAGCACTTCAAGACCTAATCACTCCTGCAGTGCAAGCTTGTGATGTAGAACTTTGGGGAATCGAATTTATTCCTCAAGGTAAGCGTTCTTTATTGCGTATTTATATCGATAAAGATGTGGTGGAAAATGCTGAACCAACGATTAATGAAGATGGTGAAGCAGAATTGGGTCGTGGTATTGGCGTACAAGATTGTGTACGTGTGACTCAGCAAGTTGGTGCAATATTAGATGTACATGATCCAATTTCAGGCGAATATGCTTTAGAAGTATCATCTCCAGGTTGGGATCGACCATTCTTCCAGTTGGCACAGTTAGAAAAATACATCGGACAACAAGTTGCATTGCGTTTGATTGCTGCAGTTGAAAATCGCCGTAAATTCCAAGCAAAATTAATTGCTGTAGATTTAGAAAATGAATTCATTCAAGTTGAAGTTGAACAACAGCAAGTACTTGAGATCGATAGCAACAATATAGACAAAGCGAATTTGATCTTTCAGGATTAATCCAGAAATAGAAATCTGAATAAATAGGTGACTTATGGCACGTGAAATTCTCACCGTCGTTGAAACGGTAAGTAATGAGAAAGGTGTAAGTCGTGAAGCAATTTTTGAAGCGCTTGAACAGGCTTTGGTTGCAGCGACAAAAAAGAAATTCTACGAAGGAACGAATTCGGAAGAAGCTCAGTTACGTGTAGAAATTGATCGTAAGACAGGTGATTACAGCACTTTCCGTCAATGGGAAGTTGTTGCTGATGAAGATCATGAAATGCCAGCATGTCAAGATGCGATTTCTGATGTTGATCCTGCTCAATGGTCAATTGGTGATATCCGTGAGTTAGAAGTACCATCAATTGATTTTGGTCGTATTGCAGCACAGATTGCCAAACAAGTAATTGTGCAAAAAATTCGTGAAGCTGAACGTGCTTTAGTGGCGGATGCTTATGAAGCTAAAGTGGGTGAACTGATCTACGGTGAAGTGAAAAAACAAACCAAAGATGGCTTCATTATAGACTTAGGTGATAACGCAGAAGCCTATTTAGCACGTGAAGAAATGATTCCTAAAGAAATTCTTCGCCCTAAACAGCGTATGAATGCAATTCTTTATAATGTGAACCGTGAAGGTCGTGGTGCGCAATTATTGTTGTCACGTGCTAAACCTGAAATGCTGATTGCATTAATGAAAAAAGAAATTCCTGAAATTTCTGAAGAAATCATTGAGATTAAAGCAGCAGCACGTCAACCAGGTGTACGTGCAAAAATTGCGGTTAAGACCAACGATCATCGTATTGATCCAGTCGGTGCGTGTATTGGTATGCGTGGTACACGTATCCAAGCGGTTCAGTCTGAATTAAATGGTGAACGTATTGATGTTGTCGTGTGGTCTGATGATCCGGCTCAATATATCGCAAGTGCTTTAGAGCCTGCGGATGTATCTGGGATTGTGATTGATGAAGATGCACGTACAGCAGACATTATTTTTGCAACCAGTGATCAACTTGCGCGAGCAATTGGATCACAAGGTCAAAACGTCCGTTTAGCATCAGAGCTTACGGGTTATAAATTAGATATGATGCTTGAAGATGAGTACCGTGCTCGTCAACAAAGTGAAGCTCAACAGTATTTAGACATGTTTGTAACACGTCTTGATATTGAAGAAGATCTTGCAATGGCTTTAGTAGAAATGGGCTTTACCTCACTTGAGGAAATTGCTTATGTGCCTGCGGAAACTTTCGATGAAATCGAATTAGATGCGGATACAGTTGAATTGCTACAAAGTCGTGCAAAAGAAGCAGCTTTGGCTGATGCATTAAAGCAACAAGAAGATATTCAGGACCCAAGTCCAGAACTTGTTGCGATGGAAGGAATGACTTCTGAAATTGCGCATGCTTTAGCAGCACGTGGTGTGGTAACAATCGATGACTTAGCTGACCAAGCAACGGATGATATTTCTGATATCGACGGTTTAGGCGCTGAGAAAGCAGGTCAATTGATTATGAAAGCACGTGAATCATGGTTTAACTAGGAGGTAATACATGACGGATAAGTCAATTCAAGAGTTAGCGGTCAGCGTAGGACTTCCTGTTGCAAAGCTCCTTGATCAGGTGCGTGAAGCTGGATTGCCACAAAAACAGGCTGAAGATAAAATTTCTACTGAACAGCAAGATGTTCTCGTGAACCATTTGAAAAAAGCACATGGTCAAGATACGGGACAAGCAGGACAAATCACGTTGAAACGTAAAACGACAAGTACGGCTAAAGTTGCGAGTACTTCAGGTAAAGCGAAGACAATTAACGTAGAAGTTCGTAAGAAACATACGTTTACTAAGCCAGATCCTGAACAAATCAAAGCGGAAGCTTTGGCTAAAGCTCAAGCAAATGCTCAAGCGACGTCAACTCAAAAAGTACAGCAAAATACTGTTGTGGCTGGAGTTGAAAAGACTGAAAGCTCAGCGAAAGCGAATTTAGAAAAAATGCGTGCTGCTGCAAAACAACAAACTGCTGCAAAAGAAACACCAAAAGCAGCTGTTGTTGTAAAACGTAAATCGACCAATAAGCCGATTACTAAAGCAACAGTAAAAACAATTGAAACCCCTGAGCAGAAACGTGCACGTGAAGCTCAAGCAGCACAACTGAAAGCGACTGAAGAAGCAGCTCGTCGTAAGTCGGCAGAAGAAGCTCAACAGCGTACGCTTGAGCAAATGCGTCAAATGGCGTCTAAGTATTCTTCTGATGAAACTGCGACAACGATTCGTGTAGTTGATGATTCACCGTTGGCTGCAGGTTTGGTTGGTCAAGCATATGAAGACTCATTTGCAAAAGAAGACCGTGAAATCAAACGTGGTACCAATACTGCAAATACACGTTCTCCTAAGAAAGGTGGTCGTCGTGGTCAGGAAGAGCAATCTTTCAGCCATAACCCGCATAAACGTGGTTTAAAAACCAGTCAAGCGAATAAACATGGTTTTGAGAAACCAGTTAAAAAGCAAGTTTATGACGTTGAAATTGGAGAAACTATTGTTGTTGCAGACCTTGCAGCAAAAATGGCAGTTAAAGTTCGTGAAGTAATTAAATCACTGATGAAAATGGGTGAGCTTGTTACTCAGAACCAAGCCATTGAGCAAGAAGTTGCGGCATTAATTGTTGAAGAAATGGGTCACAACCCAGTTCGTGTATCTGATACACAAGCTGAAGATAACTTACTTGAAGCAGCTGAAGAAGCACGTGGTGCACAAACAACACGTGCGCCAGTTGTGACAATCATGGGTCACGTTGACCATGGTAAGACATCGTTACTGGATCGTATTCGTCGTGCCAAAGTTGCGCAAGGCGAAGCGGGCGGGATTACACAGCATATTGGTGCTTATCACGTTAAAACGGATAAAGGAATTATTACTTTCCTGGATACGCCTGGACATGCTGCATTTACTGCAATGCGTTCACGTGGTGCCAAAGCGACTGATATCGTGGTACTTGTTGTTGCAGCGGATGACGGTGTAATGCCACAAACTGCGGAAGCAATTGACCATGCACGTGCTGCGGGTACTCCAATTATTGTTGCAATCAATAAAATGGATAAAGAATCAGCTGATCCAGATCGCGTATTGAATGAATTGACAACCAAAGAAATCGTGCCTGAACAATGGGGTGGTGATGTACCAGTTGCAATGGTTTCAGCACACTCAGGTCAAGGTATCGACGAACTTCTAGATTTGATTTCAATTCAAGCTGAAATGTTAGAGTTGAAAGCGTCTGAAGAAGGTGCTGCACAAGGTGTTGTAATTGAAGCACGTGTAGACAATAGCCGTGGTGCGGTAACGTCTATTCTTGTTCAAAACGGTACACTGAAAGTAGGTGACTTGGTTCTTGCAGGCGCATCTTACGGCCGTGTTCGTGCGATGACCGATGAGAATGGTCAACGTATTCAATCTGCAGGTCCTTCAATTCCAGTTGAAATTTTAGGTCTTCCAGAAGCGCCAATGGCGGGTGATGAAGTTCTTGTTGTTAATGACGAGAAAAAAGCACGTGAAGTTGCCGATGCGCGTATGGACCGTGAGCGTCAAAAACGTCTTGAACGTCAAAGTGCAATGCGTCTTGAGAACATTATGGCATCAATGGGCAAGAAAGATGTGCCGATTGTAAATGTTGTTCTTAAAACTGATGTTCGTGGTACTTTGGAAGCGTTACATGTTGCACTTGCTGATCTTGCAACTGACGAAGTGAAAGTACGTGTAATCGGTTCGGGCGTGGGTGCAATCACTGAGTCTGATGTGACCCTTGCTGAATCTTCAGAAGCGGTACTTCTTGGCTTTAACGTACGTGCAGACAATACCGCGCGTCAAAAAGCAGATGCAGATGGTATCGATATTCGTTACTACTCAATCATCTATCAACTTATTGATGATGTGAAAGCAGCAATGAGCGGAAAACTTGCACCTGAACACCGTGAAACAATTTTGGGTGTTGCAGAAGTTCGTGAAGTATTCCACTCAAGTAAGTTTGGTGCTGCTGCAGGTTGTATGGTGCTCGAAGGTGTATTGCATCGTAATAAACCAATCCGTGTACTACGTGATGATGTTGTGGTATTCCAAGGCGAGCTTGAATCTCTTCGTCGCTATAAAGAGGTGGTTGAAGAAGTTCGTGCTGGTATGGAATGTGGTCTTGCAGTAAAAGGTTATAAAGACATCAAAGCACTTGATAAAATTGAAGTGTATGATGTTCAGTTGATTAAACGGAGTCTTTAATGGCGGGTAGTCAACGTCTTAAGCGTATGGCGGATACGGTACAACGTGAGTTGTCAGAACTGATTCGCCAAGAGCTTAAAGATCCTCGCTTAGGTGGTCTTGTGACCATCTCTGCGGTGAAAGTGAGTCCAGATCTAGGTTATGCAGAAGTTTACGTTACCGTGATGGGGCGTGAACTTGGCGATGAGCAAAGTGAAGTGGCAAATAAAGAAACTTTAGATGTCTTAAATAAAGCATCTGGTTTCTTACGCCACGAATTAGGTCGTCGTATCAAAACTCGTATAACGCCTCGTTTGCGCTTTCATTATGATAAAACCAATGCCTATGGTAACTATATGTTTGGTTTAATTGCAGAAGCAGTGAAAGATTTGCCTGAGCAACAAGACGAAGAAGAAAAGTAAACTTAAACAATAAGCCACCTGAGGGTGGCTTTTTTGTATCTTTAAAAGATGTTTAAACTCTAAATGAATAATTTAAATAAAAAAATAAAGCTAAAAATTTATCTGCTGAAGATCAGATCGTAATTTCATGAGTAAAACACAAGAACAGCTTGATCAACGCGCAGAGTATTTGGGTGATAGCAATGCAAAGTTAATTTAGTCAGGTCTAGATAATTTTAAACATTTAAAAAGGTTTTGGTTTAAGGCATTCTTCAACAATTTCTATCAAACATGCAAAAATTTAATTGTTTCATCTCTAGCTAGGTAGCAGAAATTAAACAAAACTTTGCCTTAAACTGTATAGAATGCAGAGATATCAACAAATACAAATAAATATCTTTGAGGAATTGGCAATGAATTCAATGAAAAAAGGTTTAGTTGCACTTACACTGGCAAGCACCTTAGCTTTTTCAGGTTGTGGCTATAATACTTTGCAAGCTAAAGATGAGTCTGTAAATGCGGCATGGTCTGAAGTTGAAAACCAATATCAACGTCGTGCAGATCTAGTCCCTAACTTGGTGAATGTGGTCAAAGGTTATGCAACCCACGAAGAAAAAGTTTTAACTGAGGTGACTGAAGCACGTGCCAAGGTCGCAGGTTTAAAAGTAGACAAAGATGTATTGAACGATCCTGAATTGTTTAAAAAATACCAAGAAGCACAATCACAAATGACAGGTGCATTATCACGTCTTTTAGCGGTAACAGAAAATTATCCAGATTTAAAAGCCAATGAACAATTCCGTGATTTACAGGTTCAATTGGAAGGGACTGAAAACCGTATTAGTACTGCACGGACACGTTATGTTGCATCTGTTCAAGATTACAATACCTATGTGCGTCAATTCCCTCAGGCAATGACTGCTAAAGTGATTGGTATGAAAGCTAAACCGAACTTTAGTGCTGAAGCAGGTGCATCGAAAGCGCCAACAGTTAATTTTAATTAATGATGTGATTTTATTTCTCTGTCTTTAACGCTTGAGATAAAAGATAGTGAGAATATTTTTCATTATTCAATAAAAGGTGAACTATGATTGAATGGCGAGAAAAATCAGTAATGAAAAACATGAGTACAATATTATTTGTATTTTTTGGACTGATGCTTTCTGTTCAATCTAGTGTTTGGGCTGAAACAGTGACAGCCACAGATGAGCAAGAGGTACAAGACGCAATTGTTTTGGGTAAAGTTGTACCCAATGCCAATTTGCCCAATGTGATCGGCTCAAAACCCACAGATGCTCAAAAACAAACACCTACCACACAGCAAGCACCTCAAACTTCCTCAAAAGACTTACCACAAGTTGCCAATGATATGGCAGAGGGTGAAAGTGCTCGAAATATTCCCACATTAAACCAGCCTGTCGTTGATCAAGCCAATGTTTTATCTGCAGCTGAAAAGCAAAATTTAGAACAACAAATTCGTGATATTTATCGCCAAGGTAAAGCACAAATTGGGATTATCATTGTTCCAACCACAGGGCAAGAAGGTATTTTTGATTTTGCAATGCGTGTTGCTGAGCAATGGAAGTTAGGTTCAGCAAAACAAGACAATGGTTTATTGATCGCAGTTGCAGTCAATGATCATAAAATCCATATTGCAACGGGCTATGGTTTGGAGGGTGTACTCCCTGACATTGTGGCCAGTCGGATTATACGCAATCAGATCACACCAGATTTTAAGCAAGGACAATATGCTCAAGGTTTACTGGCGGGTGTCAATGAAATTGAGCGTATTTTAAACCTTGACCCTGAAATTGCCAAACAAGCCGCAGATGAGCTAAAAGAGCGTCAAAACCAAGCATTGCAAGAACAAGAAGCTAAGGATCGAACCTTGACCACTGCTATGGTGATTTTGGTGATTGGTATCTTTGCATCATTTATTGTGGGCAATCGTTTAAGTGCAGCAGTTGCGGGTGTGACAGCAACCGCTGCAGGACTTATTTATGGCTCAGGGATTGTGATGAGCTTAGTTTTGGGTTTTGGTATATTCTTTTTGTTGATTACATCACTGGCACAACTGATTTTCCAAATGTTTTTATCTGGTGGTGGCCGTGGTGGGGGCAGTGGCGGTGGTGGTTTTGGCGGTGGTGGGGGCTATAGTGGCGGCGGTGGTGGTTTCGGCGGTGGAGGAGCATCAGGCTCATGGTAACAAGAACAGATACAACAGCAATTGTGACTGAACCAAAGTTACAGGAACAGGTACAACCAAGCTTTAAACGTTGGTTAAAGCACGTTTTATATATGCCTGCCTCGAAACGCTATTTTTCAAAGCAAGATCAGCATGCAATTGCACAAACGGTGAAGCAAGCAGAAGAGGGTCATGTCGGTGAAATTCAAGTGGTGATCGAGGGGCATATTCCAAGTCATCAGGCATATCATCAAAATACACGGTTAAGGGCACACCAATTGTTTGCTGAATTGGGCGTGTGGGATACTGAGTATAATAGTGGAGTATTGCTGTATTTAAACTTGTGTGAAAAGACAGTTGAAATTGTGGTTGATCGCGGTATCCATCAAGCCACTACACCGCAAACGTGGCAACAGATTTGTGATGTGATGATTGCTGAACTAAAAAACAAAAATTATCGAACTGCAGTGAGTAATGGTGTTTTAGAAATTGGTCAAATTTTAAATTTATTTTATGGGAATAAATATAGTCAAATTAATAATGTAAATGAATTATCAAACAATCCAATCATTGTGAATTAATTTTATTTTCGGTGACAATAAATGTCACTTTTTTACGTATAATTACGTAAAAATATAAGCAGTAAAAAAAAACTTGTAAAGCATTACATTCTCTCTAAAATCAAAGAGTCTCGATTGGTTGTTGATTTTTTCCACAAAAAGAACAGCCATATAAATTGCTCAAAAGCTATAAAAATTTTTAAAACATTGGAGAAATGCTATGAATGCCCAAAAAGGTTTTACCCTGATTGAATTAATGATCGTTGTTGCAATTATCGGTATTCTTGCTGCGATTGCAATTCCTGCGTATCAAAACTATACACAAAAAGCCTCAGTTAATGCTTGTTTGGCAGAAGCTAAAGCATATTCTAATGTGGCTTTAGCAGCATTATCTGATCCTAACGGTGCAGCTTCAGTTCCGTCATATACAGCTAGTGCATGTCAATCAGGTCCAACAACAACACCAACAGCTCTAACACCAGCATTGGTATTCCAAGTTAAAAATGGTGGGTCAAAAACCTCAATTTCATGTGATTTATCAAATGGCGCAAAATGTTCATAATGATTTTATGAATATTGAAAGCTCTAACAACTGTTAGAGCTTTTTTATCAATAAAAGCTTTTTAAAATAATACTATATGAAAATCATTTTACTTACTTTTCTTTCTATTTTTTTATTCTTGTTATCTTGGACGCTATCTGATCATTTTGCACCATGGTTTACCTTTGGTAGTGAAATAGCTGCCTTTTTTTCAATATTTTTTTTAATATGCCTGCAGTTAAATCGAAATCTGAAAGTACCTTTTCAACTGATTCCATTGTTTATCATCAGCCTAATTCCATTGTTTCAGTATGGATTTGGACAAATCTTTTTTTTCAATACAGCTTTACTAAGCTTTCTCTACTTAATTGCATTCGTTATTACAATAATTTATTCATTTAATTTATGCATAGGTGATTTCAATAGACAGAAAGTTATGCTGTTTGTGTCCAGTGCATTTGTTGTGGCAGGCTTAGTAACAACCTTTATAGCAATTATGCAATGGCTGGATTGTGAATCATACTTTCCATTTATTCTAGAGTTAAAAGGAGACCGGCCTTTTGCTAATTTTGCTCAACCAAATAATATGGCAACTGCCTTATTTTTAGCGCTATTGGGATGTTTATATATATTTGAAAAACAAAAATTACCATCATTTATTATTTTGATGATTGCGTTGACTATTCTTTTTGCAATGGTGTTGAGCCAATCTCGGACAGTTTGGTTAGGGGTAATCTTTTGTGTAGCTTATTGGTTAATTAGGAATCATAAAATATCATTCAGGTTTAATCATTTTTATGCCATTGGCTTCACTTTTTTGTTTGTTGTATTTGTATTAAGTTTACCACTACTCAGTCAAGTTGTTGGAATATCAGCATCAACAGCGATGGAAAGAGCAACAACAGGGTATTTAAGGCTACCTATGTGGACACACACGATTATTTCTATTCAAGATCATCTTTGGTTGGGGTATGGTTGGAATCAGAGTAGTTTTTCATATTTAGATGCATTACCGAAACATGATACTCCTGAAAGATACCTAAGTTCACATAATATTATTTTAGATATATTGGTCTGGAATGGTGTTATTTTAGGAAGCTTAATTACTGGATACGCTCTTTACTGGTATACTCATTTTTATCGACTAGCGAATTCAATAGAATCCATAATTGCATTAATGATGATTAGTGTTGTGTTGATTCATGCAATGTTAGAGTTTCCTCTTTACTATGCTTTTTTCTTACTGCCAGTAGCAGTGTTATGTGGTGTTATTCAGTCTGAAGATGGAAATGGTAAATATTTTAAATTATCAAAAGTGATTGGTAATTCAATTGTATTGATTTGGCTGTCTTTAATTTTGCTTGTTTGGAGAGATTATAATGCAAGCATAACTGAAAGTTTTGAGGCAAAACTTTATGAAATGATGAGATTGTTTAAAGAGAAGCCACAATTTGATAAAGTGACGCCATATCAGGCTCAAAACAAAATTTTTATCCTAGATCAATTAAAATATGATGCGGAATGGATTGCTGTAAATCCTTTTACTAAGCTTAAAGAAGATCAAATTGAGATATATCGAAATCTTACCCTTCTAACACCATCAAAATATTACTTATATAAATATGCACAGTTGGCTGCTTATAATGGCAAGCAAGAGGATGCAAAATATTGTCTTTTTTTAATAGAAAAAATATATAAAAGTGATATCAATCATGATGATTTGCTAAAGTATAATTTTTATAAGGATCATCATGTCTCGGCTGATTTAAAAGAGCATGACTTGTAATAATGTGACAATTATTGATATTTTTTAATCATTATTGTGTCTCTAGAAATTAGTATTTGAAATAGTGAAAAGAATCTATAAATTGTATTGAAACAGCTATTGAATAATTCAAAATGGAAGACCAAAGAGGCTTTACTTTGATAGAGCTAATGATTGTGATTGCGATTGTTGCAATTCTTGTCTCAATCGCAGTGCCAGCATATCAAAGCTACTCTAAAAGTGCAGGGGTAAAAGCATGTTTATCTGAAACAAAAAATTATAGTAACTATATTTTTTATGCATTAAATGACCAAAATGATGCAACTAACCCTACATCTCCAGTTATCTCATCCTGTAGTTTTGTCACGGATGCTTCTTCATGGAATGAATCGACAACCAACCTAGTAATCGAGGCCAGAAGTAAAAACTCATCAACAGTAGATATTCGTTGTGATTTAAGTAAAGGTGCAGGCTGTACTATCATTCATTAAGCAGAAAGTTATTGTAGGCGTTATAATAGGCTTAGTTTTTCTTTTCACTTTTCCTATGAAAGCCATCCCTTATCTTCTTTCAGCAGTCTTGCTTTTACTTGCTTGGCTTTTACCGATCCATAAAATGCCTTGGACAACCTTCGGTAGTGAAGCGCTTACTTTTCTATCGGCTTTAGTATTGCTTAGTGCTTTTATTCACAAAGATTTAAAAATACCAAAACCGCAATTGCTTATATTACCTGTATTGGCAATTCCATTGATTCAATGGGGCTTTGGCGAGATTTTGTATTTAAGTAATGCATTGCTTTGCACAGCCTATATTGTCATGTTCTGGCTGATGCTAGTTGTTGGTTATAACTTAGCAATAGGGGAAAAAGGTCAAAGAGAACAAGTCTTTAAAGTATTTAGCCTTGTGGTTTTTACAGGTGCGATACTTTCAAGTTTTATTGCAATGACCCAGTGGTTAGGCGTAAACGAATATTTTAGACCATTGGTGAATCTGCTAAACGGTAATCGTCCCTATGCAAACTTTGCCCAGCCGAATAATCTGGCGACGTTTATGTGTATGGGGGTATTTGCATGTTTATATTTTTATGAAAAGAAGATACTGCCAAATTACATACTCGGGCCATCCACTTTTATTTTTCTATTCACCATTGCACTAACTCAATCACGAACTGCTTGGGTGGTATGTTTGTTCACATTGATTTATTTGACGATCAAGCAATTCGGTCAAACTAAGCGCTTTGGGTTTATCAAATTACTCGCATGGTCTGGTGTGTTTATTGCGTTGATTACATGCTTGCCGATTCTGAATCAGTGGATTGCATCTGTATCAACCCAAGACGTAGCACAAGCAAATTCAGTGGTCGAGAGAGCAACATCAGGTTATCTCCGTTTAGATATGTGGAATCAAGCCCTCGTTGCGATTTCAGAAAAGCCATGGTTTGGTTATGGCTGGAACCAAACAGGGATGGCGCAAATCGCTGCTTTTGATTTATATCCATCACATGAATGGTATAAAACGGCACATAACGTGATTTTGGATTTACTGATTTGGAATGGTATCCCGATTGGTGGATTGATTATTGTTTATATGGCATGTTGGTTGTATTGGTTAAATAAAGGCATTAAAGATGCGGTTTCAATTGCAGCGGGTTTGATGGTCTGTGCCATTTTGATTCATGCTTTATTGGAATACCCAATTCACTATGCATATTTCTTACTTCCTTTAGGTTTTTTATTGGGGATCATCCAAGCTCAGTATCCTCGTTTGCCTACAGAGAACTTAAAGTCTTCGGTTACAGTGGGTATTATTGTGATTGGTTTGGTCTTGGTGGGAGTGATTTATCGAGACTATATTTTATACCGCCAACAAAGTGTATTCGTAAATAAGAAAACACCGTTAAGTGCTTCACAGCAAGCAGTGATGAATCAAGATATTTTGTTGCTGACGCAATTTAAAGAACGTGTCTGGTGGATTGGTCTAAATCCATATAGCAAAATGTCGGATCAGCAGTTGCAATATATGGGGCGTGTGGTGGCAAACTTAGCTTCGGCATATGATATTCAGAAATATGCACAGGTCTTGGCTTTTAATGGTAAAAAAGCTGAAGCTGAACATCAGTTATGGATTCTAAAGACACTGCATGGGCAAGAGACATCATATCAGGATCTATTACCTGTATCTGTTGCAGGAAAATAATACCCTTTCATAAAAGTGAATTGTGATGACTGTAGTGTTTGCATCGCTACATTTTGAAATAAAATAAAAAATCCCCCAATCAATTGGGGGATTTTTTTGTGATATTTAAAAATTAATTAGAGTTGGCTTTGAATATAATTTTCGATACCAACACTTTCACTTAGATCTAGTTGGGTTGTTGTCCAATCCCAAAATTCTTCTTCTTTCTCAAGAATTTCTTGAACAAGATCACGAGTCACATAATCTAAGTTGCTTTCAGCCAGTTCAACAGCTGTTTTCAATGCATCTATGTTTTCTTTTACTTTACGTACATCACAGTTTAAAACTTCAACCGTATGTTGACCAATATACAACTTTCCTAAATGTTGAAGATTAGGCAAGCCTTCTAAAAAAAGAATACGTTCAATGATCTTATCCGCATGCTTCATTTGGCGAATAGATTCTTTGTATTCAGCCGAACCAAGTTTTTCGATTCCCCAATCATTAAACATACGCGAGTGTAGAAAGTATTGGTTAATCGCAGTCAAGTGATGGTAAAGCACTTGATTGAGTTGATTAATTACATCTCGATTGCCTTGCATATGGCTAAAACTCCATTCTAATTGTGTACCTTAATGTGAATTTAAACTGAGTCATTGAAATTTAATGATTAAGGTAATTCGATATGGCTCTATATTAATCAACTTTTTAGAGGGTTACGAGTAGTTTATGGAACGGCAAATGAAAATCGCAATCAAAAACAGTAGGGATGTCGTTTTGGCTAAAAGAGATTGATTAAAAAACGAACCCGCCTTGAGTCGAAGCGGGGGAGGAGAATGATCTGGGGATCATTAAAAAACTTATTTATTGTCGTTATTTATATAAACTTTTTATGCTTGAATCTTTGGATTTAAAACTATGCGGCAACAGAAATACGTGCTGCAATAAGTGATAGCTCTTCATTGATAATGCTTTTTGCTTCAGGAGCACAGCGACCACAGCACGTGCCTAAGTCTAATAATTCACGTACTTCACGGTAGCTCTCTGCACCATTTGCCATTGCATCTTTGATATCTTGATCTGTAATACCACGACATAAACAAACGTACATGAAACTCAACCCTAAGGTTAAATGCGATATCTAATATTATTGATAATTGTTATCATTTGTCAATGGAATTAATTTGAAATATCATTAATCTTTATTGGCTTTTTGAATAAAAAAATACTACCTGATCGGTAGTATTTAGTTTTATTTTTTAAATTATTTAAAATCAAATGTTTAATATTTGACTGCTATTATTGAGGAATAATGACAATCCCATCCATTTCAACCAACGCATTTTTAGGTAATGATGCAACACCTAATGCTGCACGAGCAGGATAAGGCTGAGCAAAATATTCGCCCATGATTTGGTTAACCAATTGAAAGTTTGATAAATCAGTCAGAAAAATATTGAGCTTTGCAATATCTGCTAAAGAACCACCTGCGGCTTCACACACTGCTTTTAAATTATCAAAAACACGTCGAATTTGCGCTTCAATGCCTTCAACCAACTCCATGCTATACGGATCTAAGCCAATTTGCCCTGATAGATATAATGTATTGTCTACTAAAATAGCTTGTGAATAAGTACCAATTGCAGCAGGGGCATTTTCAGTATGGATCACTTGGCGGGACATTGATTTCTCCTTGATTTCAAATCATTTCATCATAAAGGATGAATAGCATGCAAAGTGCATCGAAGACTCTCGATAAACATTACAGATCTTAATTTAGCACGCTTTTGCTTTTAGCGCCTCGTTAATTGAAACGGGCATGGACATCCGACTAATTCGAGGAAAACCAAATTGCATACGTAATTCACGAATGATTTGCGCAATTTGTTTACGATTATTGACCACGATATTCACATAAGTTTTATCTTCATGAGAACGGACTGATTCAACCCCAGTTTTTGCTTTACGACATAAGTAAATCAATTCTGAAATTTGTTCATCAGTTAAAACAAGGTCAATACTCAAATAAGCATTGAAGTTAACATCGTCTTCTTCTTCCGACGTCCAGTGCAAAGACATGATGTTTTCTGGGTGTAAATGTTGCTCATGCAATAAATTATGGCAACGTGCACGATGTACAATTAAACCACGACGAGATAAATGTCCTTGAATTGGATCTCCCAATACAGGGTTACAACAGTGTGCATACTTAACATCGACACCATCGGTACCTTGAATCAAGCGCTTAGAAGCGTGTTCCTCAGTGGCTTTGGATTGAGCAAATAAATGATTGGCGACCAGTTGCGGTAGCAGGTCACCGACTGCAATTTGTTCAAATAAGGTGTCTTTATTAGTTACGTGGCGCCACTCTAATAAATCCTTCCAATCAGCTTCAGACAAGTCTTTAGTTGAGCGACTAAATAATTTTAAAGCACGGTTAAGCGCTTGTTGCCCCACTAAACGTTGTTCATCGGGATCTTGGTCACGCAAGATGTTCTGAATCGCACGACGTGCTTTTTGGGTATTAATAAAACTTAACCAGTCTGGATTTGGTGTTGCCAATACATCGGTAATAATTTCAACCACCTGACCACTGACTAAAGGTGTTGAAAGGGGTTTAATTTCACCATTAATTTTAGCACCAACAGCATGGTTACCTAAAAACAGACTTGCTGAATATGCAAAATCAACTGCTGTAGCACCTTGAGGCAATTCATGTAGCTGTCCGTGTGGTGTATAGACCCAGATTTTTTCTTGATGTAGATAATCAAGGAGGTCACTAAATGTAGTCTTTGCACACTCTCCCCCAACAAGAATATCTAAATTCTTCATCGACGCTTGAATCGCTGAACGACATGCCTGTGGAGCGTTTTCACCAAGAACCACCCCAAAGCGCGCTGCTTTGCGCATCAGCTCGGTTTGAATGGTTAAAGACAGTGTTGTGCGCTCACCTTTGAGTTTGATCATCAAAGATTGGTTTCCGCCTGGTAATGGCCGACGGATATGATCTTCATAATCGATGACTTGGAAATTTTCTCGTAAGGCATCAACCAATCGGTCACAATCGGCAATGCTTTGTAAAATAATTTCGAAAGCGTGGCTGTGGGTGAGTTCCTGTAAGTCAATTTCGTTTTTTACAAAGTGGCGTAATAGTTCGATATTGTTATTTTTCTTTTTGATGCGCCCTTGAATATTATAATTATTGAGCAGTTCAGCTAAGTTTTGTTCCCAAACCGATTGATATTTACAGCGCTCTGGTTTGGTTTTGAGTAAATTTTCTTGTACATCATTGTACATATCGAGATCGAGATTTTGATAACACAAATGTTCTAAGTTATCCGCCATCTCATTCATACCGACAAGGCGTGCCATGGGAACAAAAATATCAAAGGTTTCTTGCGCAATTCGTGCTCGTTTATCTGGGCGTAAAGCACCCAGTGTTGTCATATTATGATAACGATCAGCGAGTTTGATAATAATGACACGTGGGTCTTGTAAGGTGGCTTGTAGAATCTTACGAAAAGATGCTGCTTTATTATATTCTTTATCACTGGAATGGCTGAGTTTGGTAACACCATCGACCAATTCGGCCACGGTTTTACCAAATTTTTCAGAGATATCTTCTTTGGTGAAATCAGTATCTTCAATCACATCGTGTAATAGTGCTGCCATGAGTGTTTCAGCATCCATACGCATATGTGCCAAAATACAACTCACCGCAATCGGATGTAAAATATAGGGTTCACCACTTTTACGTGTAATACCATCATGCGCAATATCAGCATAATCACAAGCCACAAGTACTCGCTCGACATCGCTTGGTTTTAAGTAAGCGTCGATAATTACATTCAGCTGTTGCTTGGATTGGCTGACCTGTTGGCCTGGCATAGAACACCTATCTTAAATTACAAATTTGAAATATTTTTCCTAATGCTTTAATGAAAAGCATATTGAGCCGCTTGTCAATTTCTAGACATCAAATATATCTATTTTTTTTAACAAATAATTTGAATTTTGTCGATTGATTGGCAAAACTTTTTGCAAAATAACTGAAATAAAAAAGCCTAGTTGAAAAACTAGGCTTTTTATAAAGGCTTAGCTTATTGGAAAGAAAAACCTTCAAGATTAAGATTGTTTGCTGATAAAGCAAGGTCAAGACTAGACGTTTGGTAATCTTGATCACGTTGCTTCAAGATATCTTTAGTCACATGACCAATCGCAATTTCACGTAATGCAACAACAGTCGGCTTGTCATTGTCCCACTCAACAGTCGGTTCAATGCCTTGACGTGCCAATTGACGCGCGCGTTTGCTTGCCACTAGTACAAGCTCAAAGCGGTTGTCCACATGGTCTAAACAATCTTCAACGGTTACGCGTGCCATAAGAGTTCTCGTTTGAATACAAATTTTTTAAATAGACTGTGCAGTATAAAATGCTTTCACTATAGACTCAAGTTTTAATCGAAGCTTATTTAGAAAGCATTGAAATACGATTAAGACTGGGGTGTAATCAGTTTGGTAATTAAAGCTTGATGACGATTTGCCTGTTGATCTATTTTTAAGCGGTTGGCATTGATCACAGATTCCAAATCATGTAACGCTTTATTGAAATCATCATTGATAATGATGTACTCAAAATTGACATATTGTTGCATGTCTTCCACCGCGCAACTTAAACGATGCTCAATGACTTCAACCGAGTCTGTACCACGATTTGAAAGACGCTGACGTAAATCAAATTGAGTAGGAGGGAGGATGAAAATTTGTTTAGATTCAGGAAAAAGTTTACGAACCTGTTCTGCACCTTGCCAATCGATCTCAAGTAGCACATCATGGCCTTTCGCCAATTGGTCTCTTACCGTTGTTTGCGCAGTACCATAATAATTACCAAAAACTTCTGCATATTCAATAAAACCACCTTGATTCACTTGATCAAGAAAGTTTTCTTTAGAGGTAAAGTGATAATGAACACCGTCGAGTTCGCCAGGTCGCTGACCACGAGTCGTATGTGAAACAGAAACGTGTAAATTGCTCACACGCTCAAGCAGCGCTTTAACGAGAGATGTTTTGCCTGTTCCTGATGCCGCAGAAACGACAAACAATAGACCCGACATGATATTTTTCCTGATATGATAAAATATCTTCTCTATTTTAGAGTAGAGCGAACACAAACAAAACTGTTTTTACACATTGTTTGTGTTTAATCGATAAAATATATCCAACCATTGAAGTGAGCATTGAGGGTTTTATGGAAATTGTATTGGCTAATCCGCGTGGATTTTGTGCAGGTGTAGATCGTGCAATTGCCATCGTCAATCGTGCGCTTGAATGTTTTAATCCACCTATTTATGTACGTCATGAAGTGGTTCATAACAAATTTGTGGTTGACGATCTACGTCAGCGTGGTGCAATTTTTGTGGATGAGTTGGATGAAGTGCCTGACGATAATATTGTTATTTTTAGTGCACATGGCGTATCTAAGGCTGTTCAACAAGAAGCAGAGCGCCGTGGATTAAAAGTCTTTGATGCAACCTGTCCATTGGTCACCAAAGTACATATTGAAGTCACGAAATATGCCCGTGAAGGAACTGAAGCGATTTTAATTGGTCATGAAGGTCACCCTGAGGTTGAAGGTACCATGGGTCAATATGACAAAAAAAATGGTGGTGAAATTTACTTGGTTGAAGATGAAGATGATGTTGCTTCATTAACAGTGCATCATCCTGAAAAAATAGCCTTTGTGACCCAAACAACCTTATCTATAGATGATACGGCCAAAGTGATTGATGCTTTACGCAATAAATTCCCTCAAATTCAAGGGCCTCGTAAAGATGATATTTGCTATGCCACACAAAATCGCCAAGATGCTGTGCGAGATTTAGCCACACAATGTGATGTGGTGTTGGTTGTTGGCTCTCCAAACTCATCAAATTCGAATCGTTTACGTGAGTTGGCTGAACGTATGGGCAAGCATGCTTATCTTATTGATAATGCAGATGAGTTACAGCAAGAATGGTTTAACTCAAATCATAAGGTTGGTGTGACAGCAGGAGCATCTGCACCTGAGATTTTAATTAAGCAAGTAATTCAACGTTTACAGGACTGGGGTGCGACCGCGCCACAAGAATTAAATGGTCGTGAGGAAAACATCACATTTAGTTTGCCAAAAGAGCTACGGATTCATGTAACTCAAGCTTAAATTTAAACTTTATTTTTTAAGCAGATAGCTGAGATTTCAGTTATCTGCTTTTTTATGCCTTTCGTCCAACTTGTATTGGTTTTGTAAGTATTTAAGCTATGATTTTTAATAGGGTAAAGTTTTGTTGCAATGGGGAGTAGCAATGCAAAATAATCGGGGATTCACCTTAATTGAGTTAATGGTGACGATTGCTGTTCTGGCAATTGTTGCATCGATTGCAGCGCCCTCTTTTTCAAAGCTCTTAGCAACCTATCAGGCAAATAAAAGCAATGAAGAGTTAATGAAAGCACTAAAAGAAGCGAAGAGCCGTGCATCATCAATGAAAATGTCTGTGATCGTTTGTCCAAATAAAGATGGCTCAAATCAGGAAATAACAAAGACACTTTGTTTAACCAAAGCAGGTGTTAGTAGCGCCAATGCTTCAAATTTCATTGATGCAAAACGTGTCATTTTAGCCAATATTGATAAGGCTGTTAGTGTTGGTGGTGACTTAAATGTTGTTTTTAGTGCTATTGGGTCATCACTTGATAATGTGCCGAGTACCAACTTAAAGGCAAGGAAAATAACAATATGTGGTAATAAGGAAATTACCGAAATAACAGTATCAGTTATTGGAATTGTATCCTCTGAAAAGAATGGAGCATGCTCATGAAGAATAAGAAGAATCAATTGGGTGTGGGATTGGTTGAAGTTTTAGTTGCTCTGGTTTTACTTGCGATCGGGGTTTTGGGATTTACTGCTTTACAGTTAAGGGCGGTGGACGCGACTGGTGAAGCGCTTACAAGATCTCAAGCAACCCTAATTTTGAGAGGTTTAACAGAAAGTATTCGAGCTAATCCTAATGGTCAATCTAGTTATCCTGCTGCAGTAAAAAACTATATTGGAGTGGGAGAAAAGTCTCCGAAAAAAAAATGTTTTAATGCCACATGTACGCCAGCAGAAATGGCGGATTATGATTCATATTTGGCTGCTGATGCAGCATCAAGAATCGGTATTAGTATTACAATGACGGATTGTCCAGGGGTAGGCAGTACAATTAAAAGGCAATGCTTATTCGCTGCTTGGGATGAAACTGCATCGAAATTAAAAGCAAGTGATTATAGTGCTTGTATGAGTAGCACAGGAACGTATGTGTTTACTGCAAAATGCCTAATGATGGAGGCATATTAAATGAGATTCATGACGAAGCAAGAAATAATGGGACCTCAGAAGGGTTTCACACTAATTGAGTTGATCGTTGCTCTTGCCATTGGTCTTATTATTAGCGCTGCAGCTTTGCAATTATTCACAGGTGGTCTAATTACGGCAAAAATGCAAGAAGCAAGTGCAGAGTTACAAGATAGTGGTGTGTTCGGTGTTGATTATATTGCTAGAGATATTCGTCTAGCGAATTTTGGAAATGTAAATAATCCAGTGTTAGATACAACAACACCCAATGGCGGAATTATTTTTACCAGTGCTGATCCAGCTTTAGGCAAGGCAAATCTCCAGTTAAAAGATGTAAGTGCGGGATTGTTAACAAAATCAGGAGGTTCTACTGGGACGAGTTCGAGTAGTGATCAACTAACAATTATGTTTCAAGCACCCAATAAAATGATGAATTGTGAAGGTAGAGAAGTACAGGCTAGTGAGTATGTTATTCAACGTTATTTTTTAAGGACAGATAATGGTAACTTGGCATTGGCTTGTGATGCAAACACTCCAGGAAGTAGTGTCCCTTCTATTGCTGGATTAAATGATTCAAACAATGGTGAAGTGATTATGCCGAGAGTGGATCTTGTTAGATTTTACATCGGAGCAAAAGCTGGAAACAATTTTAGCTATTACACAATTGAGCAATTTAAGACTGCAGTAAAAGGGGCGTCCTCTCCCAATATACCTAGAGTTGTCTCGATTAGAATGATGGTTTTGGTTCGCTCTAAAGATCCAATAACAAATAAAAATATAGACCCCTCTAAAGAAAGCTTTAATTTCCCTGATGGTGAAGTGACTTTAACGGATAAAAGCACCAAATATTTACGACGTTTATATACAACAAATATTGCTTTAAGAAATGGCTTAGGAGAGAAGATTTATGAAACATCGAACTAACCTAAGCAAGCAGAAAGGGTCAACGATTATCGTTGTTATGATGATGTTGTTATTTTTAACAATAGTTGGAGTAATGGCGATTCGGACCTCTATGACGACATTGAATATTGCGACAAATGCGCAAATTAGTCAGCTTTCAAGTCAAACGGCTGATACACCAATTAACCAAGTTTTTTTAGAGGATTTAAATAAGCAAGTGAATCTTTCAAGTGTTATAGGTAAGGCTTTGAAAGATGCAGATACAGAACCTGGTAAAGAATATGTATTTTGCTATAAACCTAGAGTGAGTACTCGTTTTGGTTCAGTTACATCTATGGCTGTACTTAGAAATGTGAGTTCTGATGTGGAGTTGGTTGAGGGAAGTACAGATAATTTTTGTAATTTAACCACTGACTTTGGTAGTGCAAGACGAGGTGTAGTGACTCAGGTTTCTATTAAAATTCCAACAGATACATCCGATTTGCCGCCTTTGGCATTACTTGCAAGAAATATTAATGTAAGTGGTGGACAAACAATTCCACAAGGGGTAACTGAGCAAAAACGTATTCGGATGACGACAGTAGCAGTAATGCCCATTTATGCTAAAAACTTGTCCGCTGCTCAAGCATGTTTAAAAGAAAATGTGAATGATAATTCAGATGCGGAAACTAGTGCTCTGCAAACAACAGCACAATGTCTCGTAAATCTTGGTATTCCAGTTAACAGTCAAGTCCAAGAGTTTAATTTACAAACATTTATAAAAATGGTTAAGGCGCCAGTATAAATTTAGGGGAATGTAAAATGATATCTAAAAAGCTTACGGCCTCATTGAATTATGTAGCCAAGCAAAAAAAATTAAATTTAGGCATGGTTGGATTTACAACATTTGTCGGTACATTTCTGATTGTATCTTCTGTCACTCAAGCAAATGATTTACAGATTTATGCTGCACCTACAGCAGGGAAAAAGACGCTGGTGATGATGTTGGATACATCGGGTAGTATGGGACCTGCGAATGGCAGTGGATTCAGTTATAGAGATGATTATGGTTTAAACTGTGGAATAAGTTATACACAAACGGCTTTAGCAACCTTAACCACAAGTTTATCGAATCTTACTAATAATAAAGCATATCGAATTAATTCAGGAACCACTCCTAGTTATGAGCGTAACTTTTGTTATGTCTCTCCTTCTGCTGCAACAGCCGCCGTTAAAAATGAAGTCACTGGGTGTGAGCAAATTAAAAACTCAAGTGGAACAATAACTGGGTATCAATGCTTAGACCGTTTGACTCGTTTAAAAGATGGAATGTTTACTTTCTTAAATAGTGAAGATGCTTCATTAAGACAAGTTCGTGTTGGTTTAGGGAATTATTCTACGAATGGGGATGGTCGTAGTGGTCAAATCTTAGTTCCAGCAAAAGAGCTAGGAGCGGTGAGTTCTACGCAAAGAATAGCATTAAAAAATGCACTTAAAGATTTAACAGCTTACAATGGTACACCTACAGCACATGGATATGCAGAAGCAGCAGCATATTTAATGGGTACTAAAACATTACAATCAGTAACTTTAAATAATGCCCCGATGTTTTTTTCATATTCAACTGGCGGTTGGTGGCCAACAACTTATAATTATCAGTGTAATCAGTGGAATGCTTCAGGAACAAATTGCACCTCTTGGAGTACAGTGAATTCTATCAATACAAGTGGTTTAACAGCTCAATCATGTACTATAAACGGTAATAGTGGTACATGCTATAATAAAACAGGAACTGTTTTATTCTCCAATAGCGATAGTGGATTTACAAAATCTGCTGATGATACAAAAGTCGCTGATAATACAACCTATGACTCTCCACTTCCTGCTGTTGCTGATCGCCAAAGCTGTGATGGGCAAGGGGTGTATATTCTTTCCGATGGCGCTGCTAATACAACAGATGACACTAGATCAAGTAACTTAATGTCTTCTGCCCTAGATACATTAGGTAGTGATTTTAGTTGTGCTGGGGGGCTTTCAGATAACTCTGATGGTGGTTGGCGTTGTATGGGAGAATTTGCCAAAAAACTATTTGATAAAACCAAAAATCCAACAGGTGTCTCTATCCAAACTGCATTTGTGGGGTTTGGTAGCACTATGGATAACTTAAACAATCAATATGTAGAAAATGCTTGCAGACTCAGTTCCCGAACACAGGATGATCGTACTTCAGATGACCAGTGTTCTCCTACAGCACCAAGTTATAAAACAAATAAACCAGGGTATGGTAACGGTGGATTTTTTATTGCAAAAGAATCTGATGAAATTACCAATAGCGTTATTCAATTTATTGATAATTTAGGAAAAAATCCAATAAGCCCATTATCAACCGGGGCGATTTCTGTTCCTGTAGATGCTTTAAGTCCACAATCCTTCCAACCTTATGGATATTTGAGAGCCTTGGAGCCAAAACCAGGGACTCAGAATATCACTTGGACGGGGAACTTGAAAAAATACAGTATTCAAGGTGGCGCTTTAAAATCAGGAAGCAACTTTGTTTTCCAAACCAATGGATTACTCAATCCAAGTTCTCAAGATATTTGGAACAGTAGCTCTTTAACTGATGGTGATGGTGTTACTGCGGGTGGCGTCTATTCAAAAATTAAATTACCGACAGTAGTAAGTCCTAATGGCTATAGACCACTTTTTTCAGATATTAAAAGTGTTGCATCAGGGGGAGTAATTACTTCCACAGATAAAAATTCAGATTTATTTTTAGTCACTCAATCCGCCACCACTGCAACAAATTTACTGGACAAGTTTAAGACAGACAGCAGGTTAAAAAATTTAGCATTAGATATTCAATTAAAGTTATTAAATTACTTAGGTTATAACTTAAGTCTAAGCTCTACGCAGCTTCCAAATAGCCTAGATACACCTAAAGATGCTTTCACATCTATGGGGGCAAGTATTCATTCTTTTCCAGTACAAATGACTTATAAGGGAACATTAGATGCAGATGGCAATTTAAAGTCTACCCGTGATCAGTCAGTGCTTTATGGCAGTATGGAAGGTGCTTTGCGTATCGTCAATTCATTGACTGGTGAAGAGCAGATGGTATTTGTTCCTACTGAAATTTTGCAGGACAGTACTTTATCAAAAGCGCTAAGGAAAGGTGAGTCAGATGTTAATGGAGTTACACAAGGGATCAATGGCGCTTGGGTTGCAGATTCAGATTATAAGGTGACTGGCGGAAATGATACAGAAACCTCAGTCGTTGCAAATAAAATGAATGTATATGGTGGTATGCGTATGGGGGGGAAAAGCTATTATGGCTTAGATGTCCTTAATCCAAGCGCACCTAAATTACTTTTCCGTATTCTTGGTGGGACAGGCGACTACACTCGTATGGGGCAAACTTGGTCTAAACCTGTACTAGCCAATATTCGATATAACAACCAAATTACTCGAGTGATGATTGTGGGTGGTGGCTATGATATGTGCTATGAGAATCCAAGATTTAAACTGAATTCATCAAATTCCAATACAGATTATCCATCTACCTCATGCAACAATAAAGCACAGGCAGATGGTAATGCTGTTTATATCATCAATGCTAAAACGGGTGAGAGAATTTGGTGGGCGAGTAATACTAATGCGAATATCAACAATGCAAATATGACCCATAGTGTGGTGAGTAGAATCAGTACTCTGGATCGTGATGGAGATGGCTTAGTTGATAACCTCTATTTCGGTGATTTAGGCGGGCAAGTATTTCGTGTTGATTTAAATAATGCCAAAAATACTCCAGTAGCATCCTTTGGGAAAAGAGTTGTTCGTTTAGGAAATCTTGCAACAAAAGCGGATGGAACAAGTATTACAAATGGAGATCAACCTCGTTTCTATCAACCACCAACGTTAACTGTACATGATGAAGCGGCCTCAACTTTTGTTATGGTTGGTATTGCATCTGGTGATCGTAGTACCCCCTTGGATGTTTCACCGAATAAAGGTCGTGAACTCATGTTACCTCTGAATGAGTTAACTGGACGTCCATCAAATAAAGTTTATGGACTCATTGATCGCGATATTGCTGATAGTGGGTTGATTACAGGTATCAAAGATCCTCAGACAGGTGTTTATAAAGACATTGATCTAAAATCTATTGATATTACTTTAAAATATTTAAAAGAAAATCCACAAAACATAACAGGTATCATTTCTTCGACTTTTTTCCCATACGCTAAAACAGGGATGCAAGGATGGTATCGTTCACTCTCTAGTGATCAGAATGGAAATCCGGTATCTGGTCGAACAGCTGGTGGGGTAAAAGCATTTGAAGAAGAACCTGTTGCAATGACAGGTAGGCTTATTGTTCCAGTTTATGACCCAGAGGGGACAGGTATTGTTGATAAACAAAACCCTTGTCAGCCTCGAATTATTGGTGAAAGTAATACTCAGCAGTTCTGTTTGCCGTATGGGGCTTGTTTAGATTCAAAAGGAGTCGTCGATTGGAACCTTGAAAAAAGTACTGGTTTTCAAATTGTAGATGGCAAGAACCAAAACATCTTAGGGCCTGGTATTCAAGGCATTACTTTTGGTCCAGATGATACTGGTGGTGGAAATAATACTGGTAATAATTGTGGTGCCTTAACTTTGCTGGGTTTACAACAAGGAAAAGGAAGATGGGAGTGTAATAAGATTTTAAACCCAATCCGATGGTATGAAAAATATGTTGAAGCTAAGAAGAATTAATCGATATGGAACTGTGACAAGCCAAGCTTGTCACAGGAATACTTATGGTTTTACATTAATAGAACTAATGGTTGTCATTGTTATCATTACAATTTTAGCAGCTATTATTTATCCAAACTATCAAGATCATGTTCGGCGGGCGGCAGCGGCGCAAGCTCAACAGGAAATGCAGAAAATTGCAAATCAGTTAGAGATATTTAAATCTAAGAATCTCACTTATCAAAATTTTGATTTAAAAAATTTATATAGTTCAAACTCGTCCGAAGTGATTTCAGTTCCTGTTGGATCAACTGGAGATAATATTAAATACAAAATTACACTTAACGATTTATCTAGTCAGAACTTATCGCTGATGAATTCAAGTGTATCTGGATTTGGTTGGGCAATAAAAGCAGAAAGTACAGACGTTAAAAACTATAATTTACTTATGACGAGTGAAGGGCTTCGTTGTAAAACCAAAGATAGTGTCACTTTTATAGCGTGTACAGGTAGTGATGTTACATCATGGTGAAAATTATGAAATCAAAAGGTTTTACATTAGTTGAGCTATTAATTGTTGTTGCAATTATAGGAATTTTAGCTGCAATCGCTTATCCGTCATATCAAGAATATATTGTTCGAACAAATCGAGTTGATGCACAAAGTGAAATGCTTCAGATTGCTCGAAATTTATCCAATTATAAAATGGCGAAAGGCACATATAAAGATGCGAAATTGGAAAACGGAGCATTTGAAGAAGATTATCCGAGTACAGGAGCGACAAAATACAAAGTTAAGTTAGAAATTCCTACAGATAATTTAACATGGTCTTTAACGGCTACCCCAATTTCTGGTTCACAACAAGATGGGAATGGGGATATCGGATTAAATAGCCAAGGGCAGAAATGTTGGACCAAAGGCTCAACCTGCACCCCATCAGCAACTACAAATTGGGATGGCAGATAAAAATCAAATTCAAAATTGTGGATAAATAAAATTTGATCTTTCTTTCAAGCCAAAGATAACGTAAAATATCGCCCTCTATGAAAGGGGTTTGAAATGTGTCGATGGTCGGTACAAGGATAATCCGTAAAAACTATAAGGTTCTATCATGGTTGTAATTCGTCTAGCACGCGGTGGTGCTAAAAAACGTCCGTTCTATCAAGTAATCGTAACTGATAGCCGCAATGCGCGTGACGGTCGTTTCATCGAACGTATTGGTTTCTTTAACCCTACAGCTCAAGGTAAAGCAGAAAAACTTCGTTTAGATGCTGATCGTTTTGCTCATTGGGTTGCTCAAGGCGCTCAACCGTCTGAACGTGTTGCTTCTTTAGCTGCTCAAGCTAAGAAAGCTGCAGCTACTGCATAATTAAACCTTTAATTAGGCAGTAAGCCCATGACACCAGCACAGAATGTGCCCGAAGATCGTATTCAGATTGGACAGCTACGTTCAGCATATGGATTAAATGGGTGGCTCTGGGTCTATTCCAATACAGAACCTATGAGCAACATATTTGACTACCTCCCTTGGTACATTGAGACCAAAGAAGGTTGGCAAATTGTAGACGTAAAACGTTGGAAACCACATGGCAAAGGCTTGGTTGTTTCGTTGAAAAGTGTGAGTGATCGCACTGCAGCAGATAACTTAGTTGGTGCTAATGTTTGGATTTCAAAATCGCA
Source organism: Acinetobacter sp. AS167 (assembly GCF_037152175.1). Lineage (NCBI taxonomy): Bacteria > Pseudomonadati > Pseudomonadota > Gammaproteobacteria > Moraxellales > Moraxellaceae > Acinetobacter > Acinetobacter sp. AS167. The sequence continues at coordinate 158,257 of NZ_JBBCMP010000003.1, read as the reverse complement.
ACTGCCTCAAGCAGGCGTGGACGAGTATTACTGGTCTGATTTAAAGGGTCTAATTGTATTAGGTCTGAATGATGAAGAGCAGGAAGTAAATCTTGGTCAAATCCATGAATTGTTTGAAACAGGCGCCAATGATGTCATGGTTGTTCGTGCAACAGCAGATAGCATCGATGGCGAAGAGCGAATGATTCCATGGCATAAAGATGTGGTACAACGCGTTGATCTCGAAGCTGGTCGTATCTATGTCAATTGGGGCGTAGATTTCTAATCCGATAAGGATTGGCGCAGCAGGAAAATAGAGGAGTCTGCGATGTTTTTTGCAGTCATTACGCTTTTTCCTGAAATGTTTGAAGCGATTACAGCGTACGGAATTAGCGGGCGAGCAGCAAAGCGTGACATTGTACAAGTTCATTGTATCAATCCGCGAGAATTTGCTGAAGGTAACTACAAACGAGTGGATGAACGTCCATTTGGTGGTGGTCCTGGTATGGTGATGATGGCTGAGCCATTGGCAAAAGCCATCCACCATGCGAAAGAACTTGCAAAGCAAGCAGGTGCAGTTCAGGTTCCTGTGGTGTATATGTCACCGCAAGGACAGACCTTAAATGAACCAGCAGTACAGCAATTTGTTGAATATGATGGATTAATTGTACTGTGTGGACGTTATGAGGGTGTTGATGAGCGTTTGATCCAAAAATATGTTGATCAGGAATGGTCAATAGGTGATTACGTATTATCAGGTGGCGAACTCCCTGCGATGGTTTTATTAGACAGTATTATTCGACGTTTGCCGAATACCATGTCAGATGAACAATCTGCAGTGCAGGACTCTTTTGTGGATGGTCTTTTAGATTGCCCACAATATACCAAGCCAGATCATTTTGAAGGTTTGGATGTTCCTGAAGTACTTAAGTCAGGGCACCATGCCAATATTGAAAAATGGCGGTTTTTGCAACGCTATCAACGCACTTTAGAACGCCGACCTGAGTTGGTGGAACAAGTTGAGTTGACCAAGCAGCAAAAAAAATGGCTAAAAGATGAGCGATGGTAGGCAAGCATTGATTATGTTTGTTTGAACGCGAGTCAGAAGCTGTACTTCTAAGTCAGGAAATAGCAATAATTCATGATTATTGCCCTGAGGAATTTAAGTTCCATAAGAAGTCGGCTTCGAGAAAATACTTATTTTTAAGTACTTATATTAGGCTCTTTATTGATCTGAGTAACATCAGAAGTAAAGGGAAAGATAAACGGGTTGATACGCGATTTAGCCTCTATCCCCAGCGGTTGTGCAGACCTCTTCTGTCCCGCAAAACGGAGATTCCCACATGAGTGGTAAACATCCTTTAGTTCAAGCAATTGAAAACCAACAGTTAAAAACTGATATCCCAGCTTTTGCTCCTGGTGACACAGTTATCGTTCAAGTAAAAGTAAAAGAAGGTGAGCGTGAGCGTCTTCAGGCTTTTGAAGGCGTAGTAATTGCGAAGAAAAACCGTGGCTTGAACTCTGCGTTCACTGTACGTAAAATTTCTAGCGGTGTTGGTGTTGAGCGTGTATTCCAAACTCACTCTCCAATTGTTGCTAAAATCGAAGTGAAACGTCGTGGTGACGTTCGTCGTGCTAAGCTTTATTACCTACGTGAATTGTCTGGTAAAGCTGCTCGTATTCGTGAAAAATTACCAGCACGTAAACAAGGTTAATTTTAACTTTGCTTTACAGCTAAAAAATGCGCCAAATGGCGCATTTTTTTATTTCTTGCTTCTGTTAAAGCCCTTGTAATTTTAGACGATTGGTATGTTCACGGTAGACCTGTACTGGGTCCGGTGAAAAAATTGCACGCAATCCTAAAACTTGATTGACCTCATCTAAGTGGTTCCAGCGGTAATCATCCCGAATAGTTTTACCAAATTTAGCACTACATCGTGAGACTAAACCATCATTATCACGACCAGCGTTAATCAAGAGACTTGTACCAAGTAGAGCAGAATCCAAGTCTAGAAGATTTGTAACAGCCGTATTGCCGGTAAATGAGTAAAATTGAATTCCTTTTTCTTGATACGCCCCTTCACCACAAGTTGTGTTACCGACACCCATGGGAAATTTACTGTTAAAGAGTGCAGAACCTTCAATAGTTAAGCTTTTCCCACCCGCCAAGGCATCATGAGGGAGTTCATTGGGATTAAGACCTTGTGCCCAGACAATTGCTTTTGAAAATAAGTTTACGATACTTACCAATGGGCCCTGGATCGGTGTGCCTTCTACGCTTAAGACTAGGTTTGCAACAGGACTGCCTTTCTGTGGAGAGCCAACAGCTGTGACAGAAGCAATTTGATTAGGCATAATACCTGCGACATAGCGGCTGGTTGGACCGCCATGAGAATGTCCGATCAGATTGACTTTTTGACTGCCAGTAATTGCTAGAATCTCTTCCACTTGTTGTGCCAATTGCTCACCGCGCACTTCGGTAGAATTAAAAGGAGATACTCGTGTGGCCCACGTATTGGCGCCGTTACGAGCCAAATCTGGTAAAATTTGATACCAGTAGTCTAATCCTAAAACATCGCCAACACGAATAAACCCAGCCATACCATGCACAAATACCACAGGATATTTGGTTTTTGCATACTCAGAATTTACTTTGCTAACAGTCACTTGTTGCGCATTAGATGCATGTGCAGTTGTTAATGTACTCGTCAGAAGTAGACTGGCGATAATACGTCCATATTTCATTTTAAAGCTCCATCTATTTTATTATTTGGGGGTTTTAATACCTCAATCTTAAATTTATTGAGTGTAATATATTAATTTTGATCATGTTTTTTGGGATTGTAACTTTGGTTTCTTCGGTTTTTAAATCTAAGTTCAAATCAGATTCTGGAATTCGAAATTCAATACGATGTTGAGTATCAAAAATGGTTCCAGAATCATTAACTATTCAACTATAAAATAGACTGAATGAACAGTACATTTTATCGCCTCTCATCGGCAATATTTACAAGCCTTGTAATTTCAGACGATTGGCATGTTGACGGTATTGATCAAGCGGGTTTGGCGCAAAAAATAGGCCATGTAGTCCTAAAATTTGATTGACTTCATCCAAGTGAGTTTGTCGGTAATTGTCTCGGATTACTTGCCCATAATGGCTATTACAACGACTAACTAAACCATCATTATCTAAATTTTTATAAGACAACGGTGCCAGCGTAGAGATTACACCATCAACAACATCCAAAATGTTGGTGAATTGAGCCGTACCCGTCCAAGAATAATGATAAATACCATTGGCTGTCACTTTTTGACCATCGCCACAGTCTTTTGGAATTGCAGCACTTGGATATTTTGCATTGAACTCAGCAGAGCCTTTCTCACTGATACTTTGTAAAGAGTTATTAAGGCTTATAGAAAGGGAAGGATTACCTTCAAGCAGTGTAATCACAGGTGCTAAGATATATTGACCGAGAATTGTGAGAAGCGCATTTACACCTCGATTATTTACAATATCGTCAGCGACCTTAGAGCCTTTAATTGTTCCAGCAACAGCAGTTAAAGAGGCGACTTTTGTTGGTGCAACGATTTCTATATAGCGAATTGTTGGTCCACCATGACTATGCCCAATAAGATTGACCTTGGGCGAGCCAGTCAGTGCGATCACTTCATCCACTTGCTGTAAGAGCTGTTCACCCCGAACTTGTGTCGATTCCAATGGGGAAACTTGAGTCGCATAAACTTTTGCGCCATTACGGGCTAAATCAGGGAGGATCTGATAGAAATAATCTAAGCCAAAGGATGAGGTTCCTAGACGGGTAAAACCGAACATTCCATGATTAAAGACAATGGGGTATTTAGTTTTTGCATAGTCTGAACTAACATAACGTGGGTTTACCGTTTGTAATCCAGACGCAGATGCAGTCATCGAACTGAGTCCAATGATTAAACTTAGGGCGAGAATATTGATGTTAAATTTCATTTTAAAATACTCTTTTTGTTTTAAGTGAATTATTGATCAACAAGTAGTCTATGTTGCAAGCTAAAATTTGCTTACAACCCTTATGATTTCAAGCGATGGGTATGTCATCATTTTCATTATTACCCGAAACCAAAAGTGCGAATTGCATTAAAGCTTTGTTAATCCCTAACAAATTTCTAGTCTTTGTTAACCCTCCTATGAGATTGTCATAAATATTATTTTCAAATTTAACAGCATCTTTGATATGTGAAATTCCATAAAATTCTTACGCTTAGATTTAAAATCAAAGACGTAGAATGTGGCATAAACTCAGAATTAAATATTTTTTGTTTCTGCCTTTTTATCATTTTATGGCTGCTTTAAATATTTATAGACTAATTCGCAAAAGGTAGTTTGCCTCCTTGATCATGCACTGTTTCGAAAGTTTGTAATCTGAGTTGTTCTTGCTGATTTGCAAATTGTTGTGCTTTTAATTGTTCTACAGCACGCTGTTTGGCTGAGTCACTCAGATTACTTTTGAGGATGTTGTCACGCTCAGCAAGGTATTGATTGACTTTGCCTTTCCAATCACTTCTTTGTACATCAAGTGTTTCTAAGCGTTGTGTCGCTTCTGGTCCCACTAGATTGGTGCGCATTTGACGAAGCTCTTCCGCAGAACCACCACGTGCCTTAATCTCCGCTGTCAATTTTCTTAAGTCTTCAAGTTGATTTAGTTGTTTTAAGTTTTCTTTCCAGTCTTCTGGAAGTTGCTCGAAAAGTTCTTTGAGTTTTTGCGCTTTTTCAGCCGTAGATAATTTTTGATTATCCATAATTTCTAGACGGTCTACGGTATATTGGTCATAGGTGTCCTGTGTACCGAATAAGCCTTGAATTTCATAATTTGAGAAGAATTTTTTTCTTAAGTTTTGAGTGTTGACCAAGATCTGCTGATAGTACTTTGCACTTTCTTTATCTGCAGTGGGTGCTGGTAAATCGCCTAATTTACTTCTGTAATCGATATAACGTGTCCATAGATTATTTAATTGCGATAACACAGGCTCTTTATAGCTGATTTTGGTATAACTGAGAAAATCTGCTTTGATTTGCTCAATGGTTTTTTCACCATATTGTGTAATGAAATATTCAAAACAATCTTTGGTCTGCTCATTAACAATTAAACGATTGGAAGCATCAGCGCGGATTTGACAATTGATTTGCGTATCTTGTTGGCTTTTACTGGCAAAGTTCTGTGCTTCAGATGCAGCGAGCTGAGTTGAAGTCAATGGTCCAGTCTGCTGCTGAAGTGCTTTTTCAGATGTTGATGTTGTTTCAGTAGACTCTGTATTTGGTTTTAGCCAAAAAATCACGGCTAAAAGAATGATCAAGAGACTACCAATGATTATCCCAATCATTTTTTTAGATAGATCCATCTAATATTCCTACAATTTTTAGTCTTTTTATTGAAAATAAAATTTGCCATAGAATTCTAAATTTCAAACAGAAAATTTGTAAAAATAGACGAATGGTTTTTGCTAAAATAGCGCATTATTCTCCGTATTCAGACCAATATGTCTTCAAAAGCTCAGAAAATACCGCGTCGCCATATCAGTGGTGTTTTTTTATTGAATAAGCCTTTGGGCATTAGTTCAAATGCCGCGTTACAAAAAGTACGTTGGTTATATCGAGCTCAAAAGGCAGGGCATACAGGAGCGCTTGATCCTTTGGCATCAGGACTGTTACCAATCTGCTTAGGTGAAGCGACTAAATTTTCACATTATTTGTTAGATTCTACCAAGCGCTACCAAACAACCATTCAGTTAGGCCATAGCACGACAACTGGTGATGTAGAAGGCGAAGTTTTACTTGAAAAAGATGTCCCTGAATTAAGCCAAGAAAGTATTCAACAGGTTCTGGCTCAATTTACTGGGGATATTCAACAAGTTCCTCCGATGTATTCAGCCTTAAAAAAACAGGGTCGTCCTTTATATGAGTTGGCTCGTCAGGGAATTGAAATTGAACGTGATGCACGGCCGATTCATATTTTTGCCATTGAGTTGCTTGAGTTTACCCCACACAGCCTGACCCTGGATATTACCTGTTCTAAAGGAACTTATATTCGTGTTTTGGGCGAAGACATTGCCAAAGCACTGGGGACATTTGGTCATTTAACATATTTAAATCGAACTCAAACTGGTCATTTTGATTTGATTCCGGAATATACCATTGAATATCTGGAAAGCCTGACTGAACAAGCGCGTGAAGCTTTGTTGCTACCTGTATATGCACCAATCGATCATTTCCCTAAAGTTCAAGTACCTGAAGGACGTGCGGAATATTTTTGCCGCGGTATGGAAAGCAATATTGAACATGTTGCCTCAACCGAAGTCTTGGTTTTTGATGCTGATAAATGTTTAGGATTGGCAGAAATTACAGATACAAAACGTTTAGTGCCTAAACGTGTTTTAAATCTTTAATTCCGTTTCATCGTTAGAAAATTACTCAGTTTAAATTTAAGCCTGATTAAGCCAAAGTACGGTTAAGTCTCCCAGCGTTAATAGACGCCTTTAAAAGATAAGTGAATGTTATGGAATTTGATATCATCCTCAGTTTGGTGTTCTTTGCCTTTTGTGCAGGGGCAATTGATGCTGCCGTTGGAGGTGGAGGGCTGATTCAAATTCCTGCATTAATGGGGGCTTTACCGCATTATCCTACTGCTACAGTTTTTGGAACCAATAAACTGGCTTCGATTTGTGGAACAGTATCGGCTGCTTTTTCATATTTAAAACAAGTCAAAATTCAGTGGAAACTGTTGGCGGTGATTGGAATCACGGCATTTATTAGCTCATTTGCTGGCGCTGCTTGTGTCTCACTTATCCCCCAAGAAATTTTGCGACCATTTGTATTGTTTATGCTGATTGTGATCGCAATCTATACATTTTTTAAAAAGCAATTTGGACAAGTCCATTTTCAACAAGAAATCACCCATAAAATGTTATTAATCGCGGGTGTGGGTGGCTTATTAATTGGCTTTTATGATGGGATATTTGGACCGGGCACAGGTAGTTTTTTCATCTTCTATTTTATTCGTTATCTGAAAGTTGACTTTTTACATGCGTCGGCGCTTTCAAAAATTGGTAATTTCATGACTAACTTTGCCGCACTGAGTTTCTTTATTCCCACTGGACATGTGTTATTTCAATTGGGTCTACTGATGGCTGTTGCCAATGTATGTGGTTCATTGGTTGGTGTGAAAATGGCGCTGAAATATGGCAGTGGTTTTATTCGAATTTTATTTTTGATTTTGGTCAGCATTTTGATTTGTCGCTTGGCCTATCAAATGTTTATTGCGTAATTTCGCAGATGCTCTCGTTAATTTTTTTGATACAAAAAAGCTTAAATTTTGTCAGGATTTTTTTTGATTAGTCTTCTAATATTGTTGGTTTCTTGATCGAAAATTACAAACCGAAGCAATGGAAGGCAAATATCATAAAAAGAGGGATTTAGATGAATATATTTGAGGCTTTGAGAGAAAGCCATATCATTCAGAAGGATTTGTCAGAACAGTTAGCGCATACCTCAGGCGATAGCCCTGAACGAAGGAAAATTTTTAATTTATTAAAAAATGAACTATTTGCCCATGCGGTTGCGAAAGATCGCTATTTTTATATGCCGTTAATGATGACGGATTCAGGTTTAAATATTACCCGTTTGGCACTTGCTGAACATCATGAGATGGATGAAATATTACAGTCGCTAGAACAAACTGATTTTAGCCACTCACGTTGGTTGGTTTTAGCGAAACGATTATCTGAAATCATCGCGCATCATATTCAACAAGAAGAACATTCTTTTTTTCAAAAAGCCGTAAAAATTTTAGATGAAAATCAAAAATTAATCTTAGCGAAGAAGTATTTATCCGAATATAAAAAGTATAAAGCAAAAGACCTTATCCGCTTGGTGGGCTAAACCTGTTGGTTATCAATTCATTTTTGTACGTTTAAATCATAGATGATTATCCTACCGTGGAGCGACATGGATGTTGCCGTGGGACGGGGATACAGGATGTATCTCTCGCCCAACATGAGCAAAAACAAAGCAGGGCTTTGTTTGCAGCGCAAGATTTGGTATCCCCTACGAAAAGTGTGGCATTCCAAATTTTTATAATTAAATAATTTATTTCTACATATCATTGATTTAATTTGGAATATTAAGTAATAAGAATTATGCTCTTGTGTCTGAGTTTATTGACAGGTTGGCTATATCATTTATTTACGCTGATCTTCTTTTCTTCCTAAAAACCGCGTAAATATGGTTGGGATTATGTATTACTGGCAGTGTGTTAGCATTGATAATGTTTTAATGAGCATTTGAGCTTTTCGCCGCTCTAAATGTTACTCCTACCGATGCAATCATAATGCAGACTAAAGCAACGGTTTGCCAAGCAGTAATATGTTCATTCAGTAATACCATACCTGAAATTGCGGCAAGAGCTGGAGATAGACTCGATAAAGTACCATAGCTCATTTTGCTTAATTGTTTTAAAGCAAGCAGATCTAAGGCATAAGGAATGGCGGTTGCTAAAAGTGCAATCAGCAAGGCTTTGCCCCAGTACTGTGTTTGTAGTAAGGCATCTGGGTTGTGAACGGCACTGATTGGCAGCATAACCAAGGCAGACAAGACGATTGCAATACTAAGCGCATGCATACCAATATTTTGTCTTACAACTTTTTGCCCGAAATAGATATAACTCGCCCAGCATATGCCCGCACCCAAAGCAAAAGCAGCACCAAGATAGGAAAAATTATGTTGTGTCGCATCTTGCCAAGGCACCATCAGTGTAATACCGATGATGGCAAGAAACACCCAAATATAGTCACCTTTTCGCTTAATCGAAAGTAGTGCCAAAGTTAATGGACCTAAAAACTCTAAACCAACTGCAATGCCTTGAGGTAATTTCCCTAAAGAGGCATAGAACAGCACATTCATCAAACAGACTGAACCACTATAGTAGAGCAGTTCATTCCATCTGAGATAAGGTAAACGTTTTATAATTTTCCAAGAACGGAACATTAAAATAATTAAAATAGAAGCAAAACATAATCTTAAGGTAACCACAGTAATCGGATCTAAAACCTCAAATAACTGTTTTGCAAATGAGGCACTGATCTGATAAGCCACCATAGATAAGACCATGAAAAGCACAGCAGTGAGTTGAGAGTTTGGCATATCTAAGGTGAAGAAAAATATTGCGCAGATTTTAACACTTTCTAGGTTTTATTTAAGTATTTCGAGAATAGATGAATGTTGATTCAACATTTCCCTTTGAGATTCAGCTAACTCATCTGTAAGATGGGGATGATTATACTTGCAATGGCACATGTGTTAGGAATAAAAGATGTCAGGAAATACGAATAAAACTGAAAATTTAGACTTAAATGGAACAGAACATTCACAAGCAGAAGCTTGGTATATCGACGTACTTAAACTAGAACAACAAGGGGTTGCTCAAAATGAGCAAGATGCCCAAGCACGTGTTGATTTGTTGGTCAATGCATCCAATCAGAATTTTGCACCTGCAAGTACCTTGTTAGGGCAGTGGCATGTTTTAGGCCGTTATCTGAATCAAAGTGTTCAGTCTGCCATTCTTTTTTTTCAACATGCAGCAAAGCTTAATCATGCACTTGCCCATTTAGAACTTGCTTATCTAGGGTTGAATAATGCCACCGATCATCTGACAAAAGCACAAGCATTAATTCATTTACAACGGGCGGTTCAACTGAATCACCCAGAAGCGATTTTTGTTTATGCCCAACAGCAATTGTCACAAGATTTACAGTTAGCTTATCAACTACTTTTAGATAATTATTTAAAAAATCAGCATCAAAATAGTTTGAAGTTTTTGGTCGAATTTTCAGGCTTTGATCCAATCAAAGTTCAAAATGAATTATTGAAAATTGCAGAAAAAGATTATTTTGCCTGTGCTTTATTGGCATTTAGTTATTTAAAACAAAACAACCCTGATGTCGCTTTTAAATATGCCAATTTCGCACAAGAAAACAATGATCCATTTGGTTGCTATGTTTGTGCACTTATCGAACAGCAAAGTGCTAAAGTGGATGCCACAGTTGTACAAGAACATTTACTTAAAGCGGCAAAAAATGGACATATTGAATCCGCCTATTTAGCCGCCGTGACGCTGTTAAAAAACTCGGAAAATGCCAAAACTGAGCAAAAGCAAAAAGAATATGCAACGCTGGCTTTTGATTTATTATTACATGCTGCGGTTTCAGGCAATGTTCCAGCTCAATACTCTTTAGCGCAGTGTTTACGTTATGGGATGGGAACTGAGAAAAATCTTGATCAAGGTATTTCTTGGTTAGAACGTGCTGCAATGCAAAACCATCCAGACGCACAGTTTGAATTGTCGATGTTATTACCGTTAGAACATGAACATCATCTCCCATTATTAAATTCAGCTGCAGAGAAAGGGCATGTGCAGGCTATGCTGTGTATGGCGATTTTTGAACAACGTCAAAACAATGCGGATGGTGCACTACTTTGGTTAAATAAAGCCAAAGAACTAAAAGTTCCACGTGCATTCTTTCTGCTGGCGCAAATGTATCAGGAAGGCAAGTGTGTCGAGGTGGATCTAAGCCAAAGTGCAGATTTGTTTAAACAAGCGGCTGATCATGGCGATATCGACTCTTATTTTGAATTATTTAAAATTTATAAAGATGGGATCGGGGTGCGTAAAGATAAAAAAACTGCCAGCAAATATTTGGATTTAGCCAAAAAAAACCAGCATATTGAAGCAGCTTCAATTGAGTTTTAATCAAAGATCAATCTATGTCTGAGTTATCGCAACACAACCTATCTCATGTTGAAACCTATACCCATCACACAGGGCGCTTGTTTGTGGTGGGAGACCTACATGGTTGTTATGATATGTTGATGCAACAGCTTGAACGAATTCAATTTGATTTTCAAAAAGATCTATTGATTGCTGTGGGGGATCTTGTTGATCGAGGTCCTGACAGTTTGCAATGTCTGCAACTGATTACTGAGCCTTGGTTTAAAGCCATTTTAGGTAATCATGAAGAAATGTGCTTACTGTCGCAGATCGATCCAATGATGAAAGATATGCATACGCATCATGGTGGAAAATGGTTTTATGCATTAAGTTCAGAACAGCAACAACAAGTCATAGATCAATTAAACACTTTACCCATACTGTTAGAAGTCATTTATCAAAATAAGAAATATGGTTTTGTGCATGCGGATATTGATGTAAATGATTGGGATGCATTTAAAGTTGCAACACGGTCTAAAAGTAGAGAGTTGGCTTTATGGGGCAGAGGGCGAATTAAAAATAAACGCTTTATGCGTTATTCAACTGTTGTTGGTGTGGAACAGGTTTTTCTAGGGCATACAGTAGTTGATTTTGTCACCAAGAAGCATAATTGCTATTTTTTAGATACAGGTGCTTGTTTTGGAAGTGAATTAACGCTTGTTGAAATAGATCAAAATGTGCCAATAGAAAACCAAGTCTTTGTGCTCAAATCATGAGTTAACACTCATCCATCATTTATTTCAATTTTCGGCATGGTTTATTCTATATCCCGTGCTTTTTGTGCGGTTACGGTGCAACCAATCGATGCACTAATGATAGTGGCTAAGGCTAACCATTGTGTCCATAATAATTGTTCATTTAAGAAAATAAATCCTGAAAATGCTGCAATTGCAGGTTCTAGGCTCATTAACGTGCCAAAGCTTAAAGCAGATAAATTTCTTAATGCAATCATTTCCAATGAAAACGGCAATGCACTTGCTAAGATCGCCAACGCAATAAAATAAATTAAATTTGAAGGTTCAAAAACTTTTAAAGGCATCCCTGAAAATAAGGCAATTGGCATTAAACACAACATACCTACAAACATCCCCAAGCATACGGTATGGTTTCCAGAAACTCCTGAAGGTCGTTGACCTGCAATAATATACAGCGCCCAGCAAGCGCCAGCAGCTAAGGCAAAGGCAATGCCAATAGGATCGAGAGTTTGCTTTGCCTGATCAAATGGAAACAGTAAAACTAGTCCAAGTATCGCAAGTCCGACCCAAATAAAATCGAATTTTTGCCGTGCATGAAATAGAGCCACACTGAGCGGGCCAATAAATTCAAACGCTACGGCGATTCCGAGCGGAATACGATGAATCGATAAGTAAAATAAAGCATTCATTCCTGCAAGGGCAATACCATAACTGATGATGGATGACCATTTCACCTGTTTAAAATTGACCTGCCAAATTTTAAAAATCACGGCTAAAATCAATGAGCCGAGTAATAAACGCATAGCGGAAATGGTTATTACTGGAAATTGATCAAATAATGTTTTTGCTAATGCACCACTACTTTGCATACTGATCATGGCAATGAACAATAAAACTATAGCTTGAAGGTGTGGTGCATTTTTAAAATTTGGCATTCTTTCTAGAATTTAGACTCAGGACTTGGCGGAAAATATCTGCAATAGACTTCTTATTTAAAACAATTTATATGAAAAAGTAATGTAATTTGAAAGCCTATTGAGTTCTAGATAGTACACTGTCTTTGTAGAGTAGAGGGAGAGAAGATGCTAAATAGTTTATTGATCAAATCATTTAACTAACGAAAGAAGTCATTTGAAAGAGAACGACCTCAACCAGATTTATAAGCCCAATAAAAAAACCACAGGCAAATACCTGTGGTTTTCTAGCTTTCGTCGTCTTAGAACAATACGCGAACGCGGATTGTGCCTTCAACTTCCTGAAGTGTATCAAGCGCTTCTTGAGATGCAGTTGCGTCTACATCCATCACCAAGTAACCCACATCACCTTTAGTCATTAATGACTGACCAGAAATGTTGATGCCGTGTTCAGCAAACAGGTTGTTAATTTTAGATAACACGCCTGGCACGTTTTTATGAATGTGCAGTAAACGGTGTTTACCTTCAGTTAATGGAAGTGCGATTTCAGGGAAGTTTACTGCAGATAAAGTCATACCTTTATCTGAATAAGCAACAAATTTTTCAGCAACTTCTAGACCGATGTTAGCTTGCGCTTCCATGGTTGAACCACCAACGTGAGGTGTTAAAATCACATTGTCTAGACCACGAAGTGGAGAAACAAACTCTTCACCATTGGCTTTAGGCTCTTTCGGGAACACATCAACAGCCGCACCAGCAATATGGCCAGATTTAATTGCATCTGCTAAATCTTCAATAACTACACATGTACCACGTGCAGCATTGATGAAGATTGAACCTTCTTTCATTTTCGCAAATTGAGCTTTTGCAAAGAAGTTACGTGTTGAAGGAACATCGGGTACATGCAGTGTAACAACATCTGCATTTGCAAGGAGTTCATCTAAAGAACCGACTTGACGTGCATTACCCATAGGAAGCTTAGTCACTGCATCATAATAAATGACGTGCATACCCATGCTTTCAGCTAAAACTGAAAGTTGAGAGCCAATAGAGCCATAACCCACGATACCTAAAGTTTTACCACGCGTTTCAAATGAACCTACAGCAGACTTGTTCCAACCACCACGGTGAGTTGAAGCAGATTTAGCAGGCACACCACGAAGTAAAAGAATAGATTCTGCAAGAACCAATTCAGCAACTGAACGAGTGTTTGAGTATGGTGCGTTAAATACAGGAATACCACGAATCATGGCTGCATTTAAATTCACTTGGTTTGTTCCAATACAGAAACAACCCACTGCGATCAATTTATTCGCAGCTGCAAAGACTTCTTCAGTTAATTGTGTACGGGAACGAATACCAATGAAGTGTGCATCTTTAACCGCTTCTTGCAACGCTTCACCCTCAAGCGCAGTTTTACGGGAATCGATATTGGTATATCCGGCAGCATTTAACGTGTCGATTGCGTTTTGATGAACGCCTTCTAACAACAAGAAACGAATTTTATCTTTAGGTAGTGAAAGATGTTGGCTCATTACGGCTCCGCTACAAAGGCCAAATTTAGTCGCAATATGATACCATAGACCTTGTTCTATAGATATTTTGATTGTGACAGGACAGTGGATATTTTATCTACGATTTCTGATAAGCATTATTCAAAAATTAAATGAAATGCTAATGCATTGATTTTTATAGTGCTTGCAGCCACTTTATACACAAAGTGTGGATAATGTGAATCAAATCTGTGCTTTATCCTCAGCAGTCATCTAGGTAAAATACTGCTAAAATCAGTAAAATTGACGATTTCAGCTGTAAAAAAATGCTGAAAAATTTTCACAGACTGATTTAAAATCTCGAATGTTATAGTACGACAACCACTTATTTACTTCTTGCTAGGTCCGCAAAACGATGAATGCTCCAGTAACGATAGCACCTGAATTATTGACCCAATTGACGCAAATCGTCGGTGAAAACCGGATTAAAACCGATGCTGACAGCTTAGAAAATTGGGGCAAAGACCATACTAAGCATTTTGATCCTCAGCCATCGGTCATCGTTTTTCCATCGAGCACAGAACAAGTGCAAGCTATTGTTCAATTGGCTAATCAATTTAATGTTGCGATTACTCCATCGGGTGGACGTACAGGTTTATCGGCAGGTGCTGTTGCTGCCAATGGTGAAATTGTCGTGAGTTTCGACAAAATGAACCAAATTTTAGAATTTTATCCAGCTGATCGTATGGTGCGTATTCAGGCGGGTGTGGTGACGGAACAGTTGCAGAACTATGCAGAAGAACAAGGGATGTATTATCCCGTTGATTTCGCTTCTGCGGGCTCATCACAATTGGGTGGTAACATTGGAACCAATGCCGGCGGGATTAAAGTCATCAAATATGGCATGACTCGTAATTGGATACTTGGTCTGACTGTGGTGACGGGTAAAGGTGATGTATTGCGTTTAAACAAAGGCATGATTAAAAATGCTACAGGTTATGCAATGCAACATTTATTTATTGGTAGTGAAGGGACTTTAGGTTTAGTGACCGAAGCTGAAATTAAACTTGAACGTCAACCACATGATCTACAAGTGATGGTATTGGGAGTTCCTGATTTTGATGCAATCATGCCAGTATTGCACGCATTCCAAAGCAAAATTGATTTAACTGCTTTTGAGTTCTTTGGTGAACTTGCGATGAAAAAAGTTTTGGATCGTGGTCATGTGCAACGTCCATTTGAAACAGAATGTCCATTCTACGTTTTACTTGAATTCGAAGCACCATATGAGCCGATTATGGATGCTGCGATGGAAATTTTCGAGCATTGTATGGAACAAGGTTGGGTGCTTGATGGGGTGATGAGCCAAAATCTTGAACAAGTTCAAAGCTTATGGCGTTTACGTGAAGATATTTCTGAAACGATTGCACCATTTACCCCATATAAAAATGATATTTCAGTATTGATTACACATGTTCCTGCTTTTATTAAGGAAATTGATACGATTGTCGCTGAAAATTATCCTGATTTCGAAATCTGCTGGTTCGGCCATATTGGGGATGGAAATCTGCACTTAAATATTCTAAAACCTGTGAATTTATCTAAAGATGAATTCTTTGCCAAATGTCAGGTAGTAAATAAGTATGTATTTGAAACTGTGAAGAAATATGACGGTTCAATTTCTGCAGAGCATGGCGTAGGCATGACCAAAAAGCCTTATCTGGATTACACGCGGACTGCTGAAGAAATTGAATATATGAAAGCCTTGAAGAAAGTGTTTGATCCAAATGGCATCATGAACCCAGGTAAGTTATTTGATCTGTAATGATTTAAATAGCTCGCTTGTACAAGCGCTTCGAGAGAAGCGCTTTTTTATTGCCAAACAAAAGATAAAATAAAGTTACATGCTTGTTGCCATTTGTTGCCGAAAATTTGTTATGTTGATTGCGCTTAAATATTGATAAGAAACTGAAAACTATGCTCATTGATAAGATTTTAATTTCTAAACAAAGTTTAGATAGTGATGATCACTATGATGTGATTATGTCCAATATTGATACCTTAAATGGCTTATTTGAACATTATGTTGAATATGATGAAGTATCCGCAGAGGCTTTATATAGTTATTTTGTCGATTACTATCTTGCTCAAGTGAATAATGGCGGTTTTTCACAATTTGTTTATAACACAGGTTGGGATGCGTTCATGGTGAAACATGTTCGTGAAGGATTAAAAGCCATGAATGCGACTGGGCATTCGGCTCTCTTTGAGCAAAGTGCGGATTTAATTGATCAGTTTACGGATGAGCAATTAGAACAGTTCTTAGAGGGTGAATACTTTGGAGAAAATGAGCAGCGAGATATTCTCAATGCTTTTGATGACCAATTTTATGCATTGAACGATAGTGAAGATTTGATTGAAATCAATAGTCGATGGTTAAAACAGCATCCAAAGCTACAGGTTGTCGATGAAGATCAAATCTTGGCGATTATCGAGCAAGTTACAGCCAAAATTCTAAATTTAGAACAACGTAAACAGCAGGCAGCTGAAAACAGCCCCCGTTATTTTAAAATTATTCAAGCCTTATGCCAGCAAGCAGGTCAGGAACTAGATCGTATTACCATTGGTGATCCATCACATGAGTATAATGGGCAAGAGATTGTTGCTTGGCATTTTCTAACCAATGTAGGGCATTTTTATATGCTGGATCTAGGTAATCAAGCCTTGATGTTTGATGAAAATGATCAACAAATCATAGTGCTCGATGTTAGCCATATTGCAGCTGAGTCATAAAGACACAGTTTTTAAATAGTGTACGTTTAAAAAGCATAGCATCATTAGGCTATGCTTTTAGTTTTAGGGTGATCAGAATGAATCGTTTGAGTTTAATTTCAGTATTTTGTTTAGTGACTTTATCTGGCTGTGCAACAACACAAAATTTAATGAATAAAGTGGGTGGTTCAGAGACCCCATTAAGTCAGGTTTTAAATGAACGTCCTGATTTACGTAAGGATCTCGCGACTGTTGAGTTGCGCCAATATTTTAATAGTGTGGAATCACCTACTGTTGCAGAAGTGAAGTTGACTGAAACGGGTTTGATGGATGATTCAGTACGTTCTATTCGTAGCGTATATAGCTTTAAAAATATTGATGGTCAGTGGAAACGTATAGATATGCAGAAGGAATATCAGTGTTATCGTGGTAAGAACACTAAGACCTTCCAGAAGGCAAAATGTCCTTGATCAATTATTTATCGGGATTTAAAGATTTGGAAGATTAAAATCAGGGTACAAACAAAAATGGCAAAAACTAGAGTTGGAATAATTTTTGGTGGAAAATCATCAGAACATCGTGTGTCACTACAATCAGCACAAAATATCGTGGATGCAATAGATCTGCAAAAGTTTGATCTTAGTTTGATTGGAATAGACCAAGATGGTGCTTGGCGTATTTTGGATGTTACTCATTATTTAGAATATGGCCACGATCCTAAATTAATTTCTCTCGCCCCTCGTGAACATGAAGATTATTTGCAGTCAAAACAATCTCAAATCTTTGAAATTGAAAATGCGCAAGGATTACCACCCATAGATGTTATTTTTCCTATCATTCATGGGACTTTAGGCGAGGATGGTGCATTACAAGGCATGCTTAAAATTTTAGATCTACCTTTTGTTGGTTCAGATGTTTTAAGTTCTGCAATTTGTATGGATAAAGATGTCACCAAGCGTTTGTTACAAGGATCTGGGATTGCGGTTGCACCATTTTTAACTGTTCATGCTTACCAGCTAGACGCAGTGAGTTTCCATGAGGTTCAAAATACTTTAGGACTTCCAGTCTTTGTGAAACCTGCGAATCAAGGTTCTTCAGTGGGTGTCAGTAAAGTTGAAAACGAACAAGAGTTTATTGTTGCTTTAGAAAACGCATTTCAATATGACAGCAAAGTATTGATTGAAAAGTTTATTAAAGGTCGTGAAATTGAATGCGGTGTTTTGGGTAATTACAATCCAAAAGCCAGTGTTTGTGGTGAAGTGGTTGTAAAGTCTAGCTTTTATTCTTATGAAGCAAAATATATAGATAATCAATCTTCTGAAGTGGTGATTCCTGCTTCAATTTCAGAAGAGGAAAGTAATAAGATTCGTGAGATTTCGATTAAAGCTTTTAAAGTTTTAGGTTGTTTGGGACTTGCACGTGTCGATTTTTTCTTGACTGAGCATGGCGATGTTTTACTAAATGAAGTAAATACTTTACCTGGCTTTACTAATAACAGTATGTATCCAAAGCTTTGGGAGGTAAGTGGAATCACTTATTCTGAATTAATTACTCAACTCATAGAATTAGCATTAGAGCGTCATGAAAATGTATTAAGAAATTCAAAATTTGTAGCTAAAGGATAATTATCTTTGGCTATTTTATATTTCTTATTGAAAATAGATAGAAATGCTGGATAAAAACGTATCAGATTTGGTACGTTTTTTATTTGGCAAATCACAATAAATGAATATTTTAATTGTAGGTAATGGTTTTGATCCTTCGCATTTTTGACTGATACAAGAAGTTGAATGATAGTCAATCTGTCAAAAAACTCATACACAAGAATATAACTTCTCTTGATTGATATTTTTAATTAAATCAATCACATGTAAAAATCAATTGTTTGATTATAAAAAAGCTTGCAATGCCATACCCTATATTCAAAGTTTAAATACCATTGCATAGGCGATGCCTCACTTTTCGTAGGTGATACCAAACCTTGCGCTGCAAACAAAGCCCTGCTTTGTTTTTGCTCATGTTGGGCGAGGGGTACGTCCAGTTACCCCCGCCCAACGGCGACATCCATGTCGCCCCACGGTAGGACAATCATCTAGGGTTTAAAAGTACAAAAAATGAATTGATAACCAACAGTTTCTAAAAGTTCATACAAAAAATAAGCTTTATTTATGATCAATGGCTTGATGTAAATCACTTGTATGAATAATTAGGAGGCTTGGCTATATATCCAACATAAAGCAAATTATGCTGGTAAGTATCATGATGAATTAAAGCGATTATTGATAAAACTTTTAAATTAAAAATAAAGGGGAGTCGATCTTGAATTCAAAGAAAATTTAAAAAGCACTGAAATTGATGTTATAAAACCTATAGATTTACCCAAAATGTGAACACAATGAACATCCAACAAGAAATTCAAAACTTATTCCAAAACCGAGATGAACATCCACTGTTTTATATCGAAAGCGGTAGTCGTTTATGGGGCATGGCAAGTCCAGACAGTGATTACGATGTGCGTGGTTTTCATCTACCCTCCAAGGCACAATATTACGATTATCGCCAACACCGTGATTTAATCGAGATCATGGATGGCGACTTTGATTTCGTTTCATTCGACTTAAATAAAATGTTTGGACTTTTGGCAAAAAGTAATCCGACTGTTTTAGAGTGGGTACGTGCACATATTGTCTATTTCAATCAATTTCCTGAATGGGAAATTTTTAGAGATGGCTTACTTGAACGAATAGACTATAAAGCTCTGTATTATCATTACTTGTCGCTGGCTAAAGGTGGTATGCATGTCATGCAAACTGCAGATAACTTTACCTATAAAAAAGTGTTTTATTCTATTCGTGGTCTGATGTCAGCAGAGTTGGCAACACAGCAAATTATGCCTGAACTCCAGATTACGCAATTGTTTGATCAAATCGACTCCCATGATCCATTACGTCATTGGGCAGAAGATTATTTAGAAATCAAAAAACAGCAAAAAGAAAAAGCACAATTACCTGTCGCTGAACAAGCACAGATCTTAAAACTGTTAGAAGATAAAATTGAAGTCCTTAATCTAAGAACGATTGAACCTACTAATGATATTGAAAAATTAAAGCAATATCTCACCGAATATAGCTTTAATTTAAAACAACATTTTTATGGCTAATGCTTTTACTCAATCAGAGAATAGTGACACTATGAAAACCCTTGCCTTTATTCATCGTAATGACACCCGATTTGCGATAGGAGATTTTTATCCTGTACTTTCTGTATTTTCGCACTATGAATTAGGCAATACGGTTTCTCCCTTTCTGTTACTGGATCATTTAGGACCTGGTGTTTTAAAACCGACCAATTTACGCAAAGGGGTGAGTGAGCATCCTCATCGTGGTTTTGAAACGGTTACCCTGATTTTTGCTGGTGAATTAGAACACCGTGATTCATCGGGTGGTGGTGGTATTGTTTCAACGGGTGATGTGCAATGGATGACCGCAGCTTCCGGTGTAGAACACAAAGAGGTCTTTAGTGAGGTATTTTCAAAAACGGGTGGCTATTTTGAAATGGTGCAACTGTGGGTGAATTTACCAGCTAAAGATAAAATGAACCCACCACGTTATCAGAGTTTACGAAAAGCAAATATTCCAGTGATTGAACTTCCGAATAGCGCTGGAACGGTACGGGTGATTGCTGGGCATTATCAAGGACAACAAGGGCCAGCAAAAACGCATTCGCCACTTCATGTTTTAGATATTGAAATCCAAGCAGGGCATAAGGTGAGATTGCCCGCTGGCGCAGGGGAAACCACACTGGTTTATTTACGAACCGGCAAGGCATTGTTTCAAGCTGAAGATGAGATATTTGAAGAGCAAGGGCTTGCCGTCATGTCGAGCTTAGAACAAGACTTAGAAATTACGGCATTGCAACAGTGTAAATTGCTGCTGCTGACAGGCAAACCGCTTCAAGAACCCATCAACGGTCATGGCCCTTTTGTGATGAATAGCTACGCTGAAATTCTTGAAGCATATGATGATATTAAACGTGGCACATTTATCAAATCAAAAGTGCTACATGATGAATAAAGCAAACTATGTGAATTATAATTTGCTTTTATAGCTAATTTATCGATTGTTGTTTGTTTTTGAGTGCAATCAAGCCTTTGATTAGCATCGCAATTCCGACACCTACGCATAACCCCATCAAGAACTTGCCAAATATACCAAAACCCAATTCTTTATGGTTGGCTGAACTAATTGCCTTTGCCGTATCTTCAGCCGACCCAGTACCATTGGCCTGAACATCCATCAAGGCCACAAAGCCTGTATCTGTTTTACAGCTTTCAATCACTGAGCTCGAATCTTCCGCATATTTCTTTTGAACCAATTGTTCACATCGAGCCTGATCTTCAGCGCTAATATTTGGTGCAGAACTTATAAAATAAAGTCCTCCACTAATCAACAATAAAATCAGACCAATAATGATCAGTGATACAGGATTTTTATTTTTCATTTAAATTATTTATATCAGCTTAACCAGTATTTAGAGTAGCTGAAGAATAATAAATGTTCAACTTCCCCTGAAAATTTGTCTGTGTTAGACTACCCAAACTTTACCCTGTGTGTACTTCTATGAGCTTTCTTATAGATCGGGTCAAGTTAAAAAATCTCACAAATATAGTTTCAGCAATTACTTTACCTATTGAATTAGACACCTTGTGAATACGGTGTTGAACTGCCTTTATTCAACGTAAATTCCACAATTTAATATTTATATTTCAGTGCTTGTCATTGGGCGTACACTTATCTTTAAAAAAAGTAGTGTGAGCGATGCAAGCCGATAATGATATGTAGAAAACAATGCAAAATTTAGTGCAAAAACAACAAACTGCAAGTTTGAGTCGCGCTACGCTTATGTTTCCATTGGCGTTGGTGTTATTTGAATTTTCAGTTTATATCGGTAATGATTTGGTCCAACCTGCGATGCTCGCAATTACCAAGGAATTTGGTGTGAGTAGTGCATGGGCACCATCATCTATGTCATTTTATCTCCTCGGCGGGGCATGCGTCGCAGGGATACTCGGACCTTTGTCTGACCGTTTAGGACGTAAGAAAGTTTTATTGTCAGGTGTTGCATTTTTTGTTATCACCTGTTTATTAATTCTGTTTACCCACAATATTGAAAGTTTTCTTGTTTTAAGATTCTTGCAAGGTTTTGGTTTATCTGTGATCGCAGCGGTAGGTTATGCTGCGATTCAAGAAACTTTTGAAGAGCGTGATGCCATTAAAGTCATGGCACTGATGGCAAATATTTCTTTGCTTGCCCCTTTGATTGGCCCAGTCATTGGTGCTTTCCTGATTGATCATGTGTCATGGCATTGGGGATTTATTGCGATTGCTTTTTTAGCTTTTCTCAGTTGGTTTGGTCTAAAAGCCAAAATGCCATCACCTACTACCAGTATTCCCAAAAAGCCTTTGAGTTATATTTGGGATGATTATATGCAAGTCCTAAAAAACAAGACTTTCATGGGCCTGACCCTCGGTTTGCCGATGGTGGCGATGCCTTTAATGCTATGGATTGCGTTATCTCCTGTGATGTTGGTTGAAGAACTGGGACTCAGTAGTATGCAATATGGACTGGCACAATTTCCTGTATTGGGTGGATTGATTCTTGGCAATATTGCACTGATTAAAGTGATTGATCGTTTGCCGCTAGGTAAAACAGTTTTGATTGGCTTACCTTTGATGCTGTTAGGTACCTTAATTGTTGTGGCAGGAATAATTTGGCGCGAATATTTTCTTTATTGCGTTATTTTAGGGATGACCTTAGTCAGTTTTGGTGAAGGAATTAGTTTTTCAGTGCTTTATCGTTTTGCGTTAATGTCATCCGAAGTTTCTAAAGGGACTGTCGCTGCTGCTGTTTCAGTGTTGATGATGTTCACTTTCTTTTTTGTAATTGAACTGATTCGAATTTTGTATGAACAGTTCCATCTCTGGGCTTATGCGTTGTCATGCTTTGCTTTAATTACTTTGTGGTTCACTATTCCACGTAGAATAGTGAAAAAAATTATGCTGCAACGTAAAGCAAATGGTGAATTTTAAGCTCACTTGAGTTTCCCTCTCCTATAAAAGGAGAGGGAGCTTTGCTTCATAAATAAAACAGGTTAAGGCTGTTGTAATGCTTTTAATTTATGATCAAAAACAAAAGGTCCAAAAGGTAAAATTGAAGCAATCAAACCTAAAATAAATATCTTAATAGACCACTTCTGTTTTCCACAGACCATCAATAAAACTGCCAAAAAAGCAAGAAATAGCACACCATGCCCCATGCCAATATATTTTACATAGATTGGTGTATCCCAAATATATTTTAAAGGCATAGCAATAAAGAGAAGAAGGAGAAAGGAGATGCCTTCGAGAAAACCAACAATACGTAAAGATTTGATATTCATGGTCACTTAATCAAATGAGAATGAAGCTTGAGTCTAACCGAATTATCTAAACTATTTTAAAAAATGAGTAAATAAAATTGATTCATTTAAATGAATTGATGATCATTCTGGAGAATAATATTTTAGCCTCCCGACCCAAAAGTTTGCTCCGATATTCAGGATAAATTATTGTAATGCTTTGATTGCTGCATCCTGCTGTTGCTGTTCAAATTCAGTGATATAAACACAACCGATATAGGTCTTATGTTCACCTTCATCTACAACTGGATTAGATTCAGCTAAAGTCAGTTTACGCAAAGATTTTTCCATTTCTTTGGTCTCAAGATCTGTTTTTACAATTTTCTCTCCTGAGAAATAAGGCATATCTTTAAAGAAAGGGTTTTGAGAAATTTGAAACTTTTTCGCGAGAACTTGGGTGTTCGCATTTTTTAAAACAGCCAGCATCCCACCAGAAACTAAGCTAATTTGATCTGTAGATTGACCGAATACCGTAATGGGGACTTTACTGACATAGCTATATTCTTCACCTTGTTTGATCCAGCCATTCTTTTTCAAATCATCCTCAAAGTCAAAACCTAAGTCATAATAATTTTTCAGTGTCTTTTTACACTCTAAAAATTGCTGTAAGTCTTGATTAAATTGAGAATCTGCAAAAGCATTGGGCATAGCACCGATAGCCAATCCAGAAAATAAAAACGTTAGGAAAATTTTAAATTTCATGTGATGTCTCAAAATATTTTGTGATTCTTGCTATTTAATTTCTAATCGAAGTAAAGTTGTTTTTAGTTTTAACAACTCAGGTAAGGTTTCCAATAATAAACTGATTTGTTTAAGCACCAAAAGTAAATTATCTGATAAATTTTCTTGATCATTGATGTTCTGAATCTCAGTGAGCTTTGTTTCAATTAATGCTTCATTTACAGCGGATTGGTTAAGCAAAACATCATTTAACGTGTCTTTACACCACAACATCAAATCTAAAATCTGCTGATCATGCACATGTTCACGATGACTGCCTAAAGCAGAAACATAACTGAGCTGGCTATGGCTATAGACCAAATATCTAAATGCATTGTGAATTAAATCCTGATTTGGATTGGGTTCAGCACTTAAACTGGAAATCATCGTGGATAATTCAATCTGTGCATTATGTGCAGCTCGGCGTGCTTTACGATAATCAATACTATTGGTTCGGCCTTGTTGATATTGCTCAACAACCGCATCGAAATAGTCTAATGTTGCTTTGCTGCTTTTACGAATATTGTTGGAAATATCACGGAAGTTCCAGTCTGGCCAAATAAAACTGACCGCAAACCATGCGATTACACATCCCAAAATAGTATCGATAATACGTGGTAAAATAATGGTATAGCCTGCACCTTTTAAATTAAAGATCAACAAAACCATTAGGGTTGCCATTAAAGTCGCCATGGCATATTTTTTTGAACGTAAGTAGAAAAAGGATACCCCAAAAATAATAGTGAGAAGTAACTGTCCTTCTATACTAGGTATAAAATATAAAATGGGAATACCTAAAAGTACGCCTAATACAGTTCCTAAAGTGCGCAGTTTTAAACGACTTTTGGTGGCAAAATAACTGATCTGGCAGACAAATAAACTCGTGAGTAGAATCCAATAGCCATTTTTTGCGAAGGGTAGTAAGGAAATTGTGTACCCGACAGCAAACACAAATGAGATTCGCACCGCATGGCGAAACAATGCAGAATTTGGGGTTAAATGTTGTTTAATCTTGAGCCAAAGGTCTGGTAGATCATGGATATCATCATCCAATAAATTTAGATTATCTCGATGGTGGCTATAACTTTGCTGATAATTACTTTGTTCAATACTCAGATTAATAAATTGATCTTGCACATTTTTGAGATTTTTTAACACCAACAGTAAGTTTTTTACTTCTAAATTATGTGGATTTTGTTGAATCCATTCCAGCATTGAGTTTTCTAAATGTGCTAAAGCAATACTATTGTCAGGATGCGTTTGAAAGATTTGACGCTTTAAAATTGCCTCAGCAAGTTGTTGGCAATTGCGCGCTTGTAAGCGGACATTTTTTTGAATGCGATAAATTAAATCTGTGCGGCTAAAGTTCTGTTGGATCTTTTCATAGTGCAAATAATTGGAAGTAACTTGCTCATGAATATCTTGGGCCAAAAAATATAAGTTGAGCCAGTAGATGGTGTTTTTATTTGCACGAGAGGCTTTTAATCGGGTGAGTAATGAGGCTTTGGTTAAATTTAAGTTTTGCACCAACTGGCTGTTTTGCAAAGATAGGTCAAATAAAAGCTGTTCAATATTGTCGACATTATCAGGATCAAATAGTTTTGCTTTTGATGTCAAAAGCTCGGAAAGAAGATTGAAACTATTAGAGAGGTTGTCTTGTACAGCCTGTGTCGGTTTTAGCAAGTAGAAAATAATAGAGGTCAAGCCATACCATAATGTACCCATGACAAAATAACTGGGTTGTTGATACCACTCAGAATATTCACCTAAGCCAAACATGGTATAAATTGACAAGAGCACAGTACCAAATGAAATGGTGGCATAGCGTTGCCCTAAGGCACCCATTAAGATAAAAGCCCCACTGGAAAGCGACAAGTAAATTAAAAATAAAAGCTTATAGGAATGTAAAAAATCTAAAATACTGCTGACAGTAAAAAACAGCACACAGACCAAGCCTAGATTTCTTAACCGAATACTGAGTCGGTCATCAAAATCAGTGAGTGCTGTTGCAATTGCGCCAAGTGTAATCGGTACAATAAGTTGATCATAACCTAGAAAATACAGGCCAAGCGTTGTTCCAGTTAAAACAATCAAAATCTGTATGCAATAAATCAAAGTCGAATTTGATTTTATATTTTGAAAGATTTGCTGATAGCTATTCACAGTGTCTATTCAGTGGCTTGGACGTTTCAATATTTTACTCGTTTCTGATAAGGCGATATGATTTATTGCATGTAGAAATGTAAAAAAGAAACGGTAATATTCAACATTTTATATACAGTTGAGCCCTTACTTAAACGCTTAAAAAAACTCAGAATAAGTGATCAAGTACTTAAAATAGTAAAAATGCCAAGAAAGCAAAACACTGAAATAAAACAACCGCGTTACCGCAATGCTGAATTAACAGAACGTCGTAATTTAAAAATGGCAGGTTCCATCCATGCCTATGTACGAGGCAATACTGCCAAATATTATGATTGGTTAAAGCAAGCGGAAATAAGTTCGATACCACAAGGACCAGCGATTTGGATTTGTGGGGACTGCCATACCGGTAATTTGGGTCCTGTAGCCAATGCAGAGGGTAAAATTGATATTGAGATTCGTGATTTAGATCAAACCGTGATTGGTAATCCAGCCAATGATGTTATCCGCTTAGGACTATCCTTAGCGACGGCTGTACGTAGCTCTGATTTACCTGGGGTCGTTACCGCACAGATGATTGAAGCGCTTTACGCGGGTTATGTTTATGCCTTAGCACACAATGGTCAGGGGATTGGTAAATTACAGCGACCTGTCCTTGTGCATAGTGCAATGCAGAAAGCACTGAAGCGAACCTGGAAAAATTTAGCAAGAGAGCGTTTAGAAGCTTTAAAGCCAGAAATCATCTTGGGGAAACGATTTTGGCCCCTATTGAAAAAAGAACATCTCGAAATCCACAGTGTTTTTAATCAGCCTGATATTCAGGACTTGGTCACAATGATTGGCCAGCGTGATCAATCCGCTCAATTGAAAGTCATCGATTCAGCATATTGGGTTAAAGGGTGCAGTTCTTTAGGCCTATTGCGCTATATCGTACTGATGGATTCATCCAATCATATTGTCAGAGATGGGAAAGGCCTATGTTTAATGGATCTGAAAGAAGCCACAACAGCACTTGCACCACGTTATTCAAATACACCGATGCCAAAAGACAATGCAGCAAGAATTGTTGAAGGTGCAAGACACTTATCACCATTTTTAGGGGAGCGGATGCGAGCAAGTAAGTTTTTAGATACTTCGATTTTTATTCGAGAGTTATTGCCACAAGATTTAAAACTCGAAATAGAAGGGGTCAATGAAGTTGAAGCCAAAGACTTGGCTTTCTATTTGGCTTTTGTGGTTGGTCGTGCACATGCTCGACAGATGGATGATCCAGTACGCAATGCTTGGATAAAAGAGTTAAAACGCAATCAATCAAAAACCATCGAGGCACCATTTTGGCTATGGCGGAGTATTGTTGAATTGATGAGTGTACATGAGGCTGGTTATTTGGAACATTGCCGTCGTTATGCGCTTTCACATCTGAAATAAAAAAGATGTGGATAAGAGCAGACTTATCCACAATTTATGATTAAATTATTGAATCACACCACATGCTATACGATCTCCACCACCACCAAGGGGTTTTGGATGATCTGAATAGTTATCCCCGCCTGCATGAATCATGATGGCTAAGCCCTGAATATCTGCCAATTTTAAACGTGGCGCAATTAAGGTTGTTTTTGCATTTCCATTGGAATCTACATTCAGTACAGGTAAATCCCCCATATGTCCATCATTCGGGGTGCCATGACCAGTTTTTTGAGGATTGAAATGCCCACCCGCAGCTAAAGCAGCGCCCATTTTTCCATCCTTTTCAGCAGGTGCACATGAACCTTTTTCATGAATATGAAAACCATGATAACCCGAAGGTAAGTGGCTAAGTTGAGTGTTGATTGTTAAACCATTTGGAGAGTCTTGCAAGCTCACTGTACCAATTTTTGAACCAATGCCTTGTGCAGATACAGCATGAATATCTACTGTTTGTAATGGTGTTTTAAGCTTAGGGTTAACCGTTGTTGTACTACATGCTGCTGTAAATAGGGTGATACATGTACAAAGTATAGAAGTTTTAAAAAAAGTAGATGTCATTGAACGCATCCAAAGTATTTGATTATGATTAGTAACTATTCAAGCAAAGCCCAACAGGATAAACAATGTGAATTAAATGTCTGATTGTATGAATTTATTTAACAGAGAGTTTGATTGGTATTGATTATGTTGATTAAAATAAATGAAGAAAATCATTATGTAGTATATCTGCGATATTAAAGATAGCTATACAAGATATATTCGCCAACTCATGCTTATTGGCGAATATAGTGGTTATAACTATTGCATTTTAACGTTTACTTGCTGGCATTCAGCTTAGGATTTGGTGGGTTTATCCTCATCAATGTCATAAGCCATTGTTGCATCAGGCATGAGGCTCTCTGATTCAGTAGTTTCATGTAACCACTCACGCCAAATTGCCAAGAGAATTGCAAGAATGACAGGGCCAATAAACAGTCCAACCAGTCCAAAACTTGCTAATCCACCAAGTACACCAAACATGATCAACAAGAACGGAATCTTGGTTGCACCTGAAATAACCAAAGGTCGAATCACATTATCAGCAGTACTGACAATACAAACACCCCAAGCCATTACACCAATTGCTTCCATGGTTTGACCTTGTGAGAAAAGCCATAATGAAACTGCACCATAAGCAACAGGAGGGCCGAATGGAATCAGTGCCATCAAGAACGTCACAATGGTAAGGACCATTGGATTGGGTACACCTGCAACAAAATAACTCACACCAGCAAGAAATGCTTGAGCAACGGCAGTTAAACCAACACCATAAACCACAGCCCGAGTCGTCTCAGAAATGGTATCAAGATAATGGTGAATACGTGGACCAATTAACATTTGTAAGGCTTTACTGACTTGCTCCAAAATGGTTTGACCATCTCGGTAGAAGAAGAATAAAGACATGATTGCAAAACCTAGCTTAACCAGATTTTTGGTAATTTCGTTCAAGACGAATTTACCATAGTTCATATGGCCTTGAATCCAAAGACCAATGGTTTGTGAAAGGCTGGTAGGATCAGCATTAATTTCACGTACAGTACGGCTAACTTCTTTGCCGATGATGGGGAGTTCACGGATAAAGTCTGGAACAGTCAAATGACCTGAAGATAATTGGCGTTGGAGGTCGAAATAAAGATTTCGTCCTTCATGTTGTAAAATAAAAATGGCAAAAGTCAGTGGAATTCCAACCACCAAAACCACCAGCGTAATCATGAGTGATGCACTGAGGGTAGGTCGATTCGAACCAAACATTCTTAAGATGCGTTTGTACATTGGCCAAGTCATATAGGCAATAATACAGGCCCATAACACAGGTACAATGAAGTATTTGAGAATATCGTAACCTAGAAAAATAAGGATAAACAATAATCCAAACAATAAGATACGTTGTAAGTTCGAAGTGAAATCTTGCACGAATTACTCTAAAAATTGTGAGTGATTGACTCAATATTAACTGAAAAATAAAGTGTGGCAAATTTTAACCCTACTTTATCTGATCTTTATTGAATTGGTTTTAGAACCAATCGCTTGGATCGTCTAT
This sequence comes from Acinetobacter sp. AS167, assembly GCF_037152175.1. Lineage (NCBI taxonomy): Bacteria > Pseudomonadati > Pseudomonadota > Gammaproteobacteria > Moraxellales > Moraxellaceae > Acinetobacter > Acinetobacter sp. AS167. The sequence continues at coordinate 128,724 of NZ_JBBCMP010000003.1, read as the reverse complement.
TAAAGCATCAAGTAAGGGTTGCCATTGTTCTTGAATGGTTAAAAAGTTCTTTTGGGTTTTATCAAAAACGTTTAAACCTTGCATCGCCAATTGGCTATAGGCAGTACGTTCGGATATCCATGCAACAGGTTTTTGTTCGATTTTATCAAAGAATTGCTGAATATCTTTCGAGCTAGAGCTGTTGGCTTTCATTCGGTTGGCAACCAGATATACAGAAACTTTGCCTTTACGAATTTTTTTAATGTCTTGGATGTGTTTAAGGAAACGTCGAGTACTGTCGATATCAAAAAAAGAAGGTTGTAGCGGAGTGACTACAGCATGGCACTCACTAATCAGTTGTTCTGCATGTTCACCAGTTAAGGCACCTGGTGCATCAATCACTAAATAATCTAGGTTTTTAGGTGCATCACCAATTGATTTTTCATGACGCCAATCCAGACTTTGAATTGTTGCTGCAGTGTTAGGGCGTTGCTTTAACCATTGCAGTGCAGATTTTTGTCCATCTGCATCAGCCAAGGCCACTTTATAGCCTTTTTGTGCAAGCGCTGTCGCTAATGTTATTGCTGTAATTGTTTTCCCACAACCGCCTTTTAAATTTGCAACAAGTATTGTTTTCATGATTGATCAATTAAGTCTGTAAGCTAACCTTCACCTTACTTTAGCATTAATTTTTAGCATATAGGTTATACATGACAAAACTTTAGTAGTTGTTTACATTGTGCAAGATATCGAGTTAAAGGAAAAAGCATGTCCATCTGGATGGCGATGTTAATTGGTGCGTGTATTGGCATCGTTTTAACCACAATCGTGTTATCAAGTACGCGTAATGGCAAAATAAAAGCAGAGTACGAACAGTATATTGCTGAGTTGGAGTTAGAGCATCAGCAGGCTTTAGCAAGCGCGCAAAAGCGTAGTGTAAATACCAGTCGTGCTGTGCTGAAAGGCAAAATGGCGGAACAACTTGCACCAATCATGCCTGAGTTTCGTTATTTACCCAGTGATGCCAAGTTCTTAGGTGATCCTATTGATTATGTCGTGTTTGATGGTTATACCGATTTTCGAGATGGTGAAGGTTTGGCAGAGGATATTGAAGTGGTGTTGATTGATATTAAGAGTGGTGGGGCACGTTTGACTAAAGGACAGCAAGCGATTGCTCAAGCAATTCATGATGGGCGAGTACGCTTTGAAACGATTCGGATTGATTTTCAAGATTAGAGGATAAAAGTGTAATTGAGTGTGCAGCTTTTGGATTAAAGCAATTGTATGGAAAAAATAAATTATTTGATTATAAAAAGGCTTGCAATGCCATACTTTACAATCAAAGTTAAAGTATCTTGGCGTAGGTGATGCCTCACTTTTCGTAAGGGATACCAAACCTTGCGCTAAAAAACCGTGCTTTGTTTTTGTTCAATGGGCGAGGTGTATGTCCTGTAACCCCGCTCAACGGTGACATCTCTGTCGTCCCAGTAGGGGAGGTAGGATAACTATCTAGGATTCAAAAATACAAAAACTTATTCATTGCTAAAAACCTTTAAAAGTTCATACAAAAACATAAGCTTCATTGATGATCAATAACTTGATGAAAATCACTTATCTGAATAATGAGGTGGTTTGACTATCTCAAATTTTCTATTAAATTTATCTATTCTATTAAACCACGAAAGCTTAGAGCTTGTGTGCTCTGGCCATAAACATACGCCGTCCAATTTTTGGCAGATCTTCAGCATCAAAATAATATTTTTCAGAAAACTTAAAATTGGCATTTAAAAGTTCAAGTTCAATATTACGGTTTAAGTGGCAACCATCGGCAATAATCTTTTGTATAGGGGTTAAAATATCTTGCAATTTTTTTAGGGTGCTATTGTCATGATATTGAACATGTTCAATTAGATGTAGTGTACCTTGAGGTTTTAAAACCCGATGAATTTCTTGAATGGCTTTATCTAAATTGGCAATACTGCACATAGTCCATGTACTGACGATATTCTCGACTGAATTATCTGCAAAAGGTAACTTTTCGGCACTGGCTTGAATATGTTGTACATGAAAGGGTGCATCAAATACCCGTTTCTGAGCAAGTTGGTATACATCGCGGTTTGGTTCAAGTGCATAAACTTGATCAACCTCTTGGTAAAATGGCAGGTTTAAACCTGTGCCAAAACCGATTTCTAAGACTTCACCTCGAACTTTTCCAAGTAATTCTGCACGTCCATCCATCATGCTGGGTGTTTGCATCACTTGATTGAGTAAATGCGGGAAGATACGTTGTTGGTAAAATCTATAAATCATAATTTTATGCAATTAGATGGGGATAAGCTAAATTCTAACCAAAGCATACTTTGAATATAAGACAAAAATAGGACGAAATCTCTGTATTTTGTTACCGAAACTCGATTTTTATTTTAAGTTTTTATATTAATACTAGGATTATAGATTTTGTACAATTTTAACTGTGGTTTGAGGAGCATATTATGAGTAAAAAGTTAATCTGTGCAGCGTTGATGGCACTGAGTACTTTTCAGGTATATGCTTTTCAATCTACTGATTCCTCTAAAGTTTCAACAAGTAACCCAGCATTTAATATTGCCAATGGTTTGGCGCCAATAGATCAACATCAGAAAATTTCTGTTTTAGAACCCTTTCATGGGGAGTTTCGGATTCTCGGTTCAAAAGAATATAAAGATGATGAGCAAGCAAAATTTTCTCCAATTGATTATGCGGTAACTCGTGGTTTATTTACTGAACCTGAAATTGCCCGCCAGATTTCAATCAATCAATATGACCGTTTCTTAAATTGGAAAATGGCTCGACCACCCATTCCAGCTCAATTAGCAACTCAATTGGTCAGTAACATGCATATTATCCCGGCTAATCCTAAAATTGCTCAGCAAATCAAACAGGTAAAGCGCGGGGATCTCGTTCGCTTAACAGGCGATTTGGTCCAAGTGAATGATAAAGATTTGGTGTGGAAATCTGCTTTAGATTGGAATGGTGTGGGGGATGGGGCGTGTAAACTGATTCGTGTAAATTCTATTCAGTGGTTGGAAAAGCAAAATATCTAAATTCAAATTGAGCCACATCAGAGAAGATGATAAGGTTTGCTATAATTTTAGCCAATTTGATCATAAAGAGTGTGATAAATGAAAGGTTTAGTGGGTTTTACTTTGTTGTTTTGCAGTTTGGGCTTAGTCGCTTGTCAAAGTTCAAGTCCTACAGTGGAAGGTAAAACACATGAGTATACATTGAAACAAAAGTGCCCAACTTTGATGGATATGAAAGTAGGTGAGGTACTTGTTTTCAATGCACCTGAAAATCCTAGCACAGGTTATCAATGGCAGTTATTACAACCACTTAAAATTTTTAAAACAGAAGAAACCTATTTGCAAAATGACAGTGAAGAGGGGGCAGTGGGTGTAGGTGGAACAAAAACTTTCCGGTTTAAAGCTGAAAAACCAGGACAAGACTATATTGAATTGGTGCATATTCGTTCATGGGAGTCTTCAAAACAACCTGATCAACAATGGCGTTGTCGCATTCGAGTTTCTTAGCATTGAGTTTTAATCTTGATCAGCGTTTCTGCTTTTGTGCGATCTGTTAGCGCACAAGAGCAGATTAAAGCATTTGTTTTTTTATCTTTTATCGGTCAATTGTTTCCAATGATCAAGTTGCTCATCAGCACTTAACATTTCTCCCATACCTTTGACTGCATCACTTGGATTTTTCAGCTCCCCATCTGCAGATTGCTTTTTCTCATCATAGACTTTGGCTTGATTTTCCCAATATTGATAGCGTAACCCTTGAATATAGCGTCCTTGTTCGGTTTTTAGATCCAGCTCTTTGAGCATATTCAGTGCAGATTCAATACCATCACGTTTAAGCTGACGATCTATTTCTTCAGTAAGGCTTCCATCAGAAGCACGTTTTTTAAGATCAGCTTCTAAAGCATTATTATTTTCAGTAAATTTTTGATCATATTCTTCAAGCAATGCAATATCGTGAGCATCGTCTGGTGTACTTGGAAAGGTTTTAATCGGTTTGGTTTTCAATTGATCCATGATCTCTTGAGAGGCATCTTTGGGTTCAGATGAATTATTCTGCTGTGGGCTATCTTTAGGAGAACATGCTGCCATGAAAACGACTGATGTGAGTAAACCTGAAAGGAGTAAAGGGCGAAGTATTAAATTCATGATAAACATTCCTCATTAAAGCGTTTCGATTAGCGCAGTTTCCTAAAGTTATAAACATAGGTAACGTAAGGGAAGTCTATTTCATCTTGCGCATGTTTACCCGTATATTCCAAGACAATATGTTCGAATTTGTGTTTTAGCTTGAGTTGTTCTTGTTTAGACATCGCAGCAATAAAACTGGTGGATAATAATCGCTTGCTCACTACATTTTCTACGGTTCCAGTTTGTACTTGTGAAAAGACTTTGGCTGTTTCAAGTTGGAATAAAAATTGATTTTCAAACACCAATTTCCACTGGCCACTATGGTAACGTGGCGTGTCATCTTCGATTGTTGCGAGCAAATCTGCCAATGCTTTAACCCAGTCTATCGTCTCATCACGCTGGTTCCAGACCAAACCAAGATGACCATTCTGTTTTAAAATATGGTGAATTTCATTCAAAGTTTCAATATTGGCAAACCAGTGAAATGACTGCGCGCACAAAACAGCATCAATACTTTCAGATTTTAACGGAATTTGATCACTCTTTGCTTGAAGCGTTTGCACATCAGGATGTACTATTTTCAATTGTTCCAACATTTCTGTGACGGGCTCGACAGCAATAATATTGGTCGTTGCTTGTTTGAGGTAAGGGAGAAATTTTCCAGTACCTGCGCCTAAGTCAACAACACTTGAATCTGAGCCAAGGGCTAAATCTTCTTTTAACCATTTGACCACATCTTGTGGGTAATTGGGTCTGACTTGTTGATAAAGTTCTGCAGCAGTACTGAAGCCTTTTTGAGCAGCAGGATGTAAGGAATGTGTCATATTTTGCGCTTTTTTATCTGACTAGACTCTATAAAATATGACACTTGATGCAATCAATAGGCAAGTGCCTATTTATTTAATTTCAGCCAATGATAGAGCTAATGCTCGGTGTGCGAATGGATAAGCAAATAATTTTTGAAGATGATCATATTAGAGCAATCTATTTACAAGGCGATTCTGACACTTTAGTTCTGTCATTTGGTGACTTGATTTCTAGAGCCAAAGGACTTTCCATCAATGCTGAAAAGTCTTTGATGAAATATAACTATGCTGTGGTCGGGATTATGCCAAAACAGAAGTCTTGGTTTCCTGCTTCAAGCATGGTGGCATTGTTAGAGCACCTAGATCCCATTTTAAAACAATTTAAAAATATCGTGGGTTATGGCGGTTCGATGGGTGGCTATGCGGCAATCAAATATGCCAAAGCTTTAAAAATGAATCGTGTTGTTGCCATGGTTCCGCAATATTCTATCGACCCTTTAGAGGTTGAGGACAAGCGTTATACAGATTTCTATGATGCTGAATTAAATGCGGATATGCGTATTCAGGCACAAGATATCGTTGCCGACTGTGAATACATCATTGTTTATGACCCTTATTTTGAAAATGATAAAGAACATTATTTAAAAATTAAGCCATTGATCCCTCAATTGCATACGTTACATTTACCGTATACTGGTCATGATGCGATTGCAGTTTTAGCCAACTCTGCGTTACTGCATGATTTTATTGAACGTGAATACGATCAAACTTATTTTTATAAGCAGATTCGTGAAGTAAAGAAAAACAGCAAATTTTATTATCGAAGTGTGATTGCTCACTTATTGGGGACACATAACGAAGCTTTGGGTAAAATTCTAAAAGGTACAGATATTCAACTGGATAGTACTTTCTTTGATGCCAGTTTAAAGCAGACCATTACGCGTATTTTATTGACCAATAAGCGAGTGGATGAGCAAGATTTGCAGAAACTGGGTATTCAAGTCAATTTTGCTTTTGAAGATAAAACTCAGCTACAAGACAGTTTTGGCAATATTTTAGTATTTAACGTGATCACACAAAAGCTAGAAAGCTATGATCAACAAGTAATTGATGTGAATGGGAAATATATCATTCCATTACATGTTGAAAACAATGGTTTGGCACAGGTAGAAATCAAAAAGCAGACCTATTTGATTTGTATGAATGATCGCCGTGTGACCAAATTATTTAAGCAAGATGAAGCTTTGTCTTTGGATATGAATCCCATTGTGATTAAAAAAACCACTGACTTTTATGTGTTGACCTATAAAAACTTTTATATGAGTTGCGATATTCAAGGTTTGGTGAGTTTTGATGATGAAAGCTTAAATGAGTTTTGCCACTTTAAGGTTGCTTAAAGTCAGCGGTTGAGATGGAACACCATTTGGTGTCTAACGATTTCACATTTGAGCCAATTAAATAGACAGATACAGCTTTAGTTACATTGCCTTAAATAGGTGGTTGGAAATAACGCACTATATTTTTTAAATTCATTTTGAACCTCTAAGTCACTGACTTTATAGACTTCGCTGGAATGTTGATAAATATCAGTCACTGCTGCCAGAGAACCTTCTTCACCGTTTTTATAGTGATAACGGAAGGTTTTTTGCGTGGCATGGAGCAGTTTTTGCTTCATGGATGGTTGATGAAGGAAGGTATAATTAAACACACGATTTTCCATTTCCAAATAATATCGAGCTTGAATACGACAACCCCGATTTAATTTAATCAGTTTAAATTCATTTCCCTCAGAACTTCTAAACCCAGCTTCGTCCACATTATTCATCGACTGTAAAACATATGCTTTTGCATAGACTGGTGAATATAAGCCAAAACAAAGCAGAGCGAGCATAAGTGACAGATAAGCTGTCCAATTCATTGTAAGATCTTTTTTTTGATTGTTTAATTCACTATAAGGCGTAATCAGGTGTTTTAAAATATAAAAGATCCATGCCAAAGGTTTTTATCAACGAATAAGACGAAGATATCAGTTATCAAGTTTAGAACCTACGATTCGCTCGTTTAAACGTCCCAAAGTCATTAAAACGGACCCCATTTGCTTGCATCACTGGATAGCAGTCTTGGGCAATGGCTTGACGAATATAAAATGGATCACGTACAACAAAATGGTGAATCGCATGTGTACCAGCAAAGTTAAAACAAAAGGCCTGTAAAGGTTTCATCCGCCAATCTGTCCAGACCTGACACTGCTGAACGATATTGCCATCTTCAACATCGCCATAATAATGCATATTGGAACTGGTAAAATGCAGACTTAAGGTGCGTAAGAAATTTGGTGCTGCAATGCTAACGGCATAAAACTTTGTGGTTTTGTCTGCAAGTCTCCATACGCTATTTTTAGGTTGCGCTATGCCCGCGGCTTTCATTGCCAATTTGGCAGCATTGATCAATAAGAAACCATGCCATAAGGCATAATGAATATGTCCAAAGGGTGCATAACTCGCAGAAAGTTTTGCTTTTAATTTGAGTTTAGCGGCTTGGGATAAATGCTTTTGCGCATGAATAAAACGCTTGGTGGTTTTCATCATGGTGATGGGGCGTAAATAGATCGCCAACATATTGTCACCAGTCATCAGCAAACGTTTTAAGCCCCATTGATCACCATTGTTAATACCGCGTTCTTCTAAATCTGTTTTAGTACCCGATGATTTGTGGTGATGTAAATGTACCTCGCGACGTATCCACGGGTTCACGGTACTAGGGCGAAAGGCGTAAACGGCTGCCAACATGGCATCATTGATTTTTTTGTTTTTACGGTAATACATTTGGTGAATAAGATCATGCTCTAGTTCATGTAAGAGCGACATCCAAAATGCAGAAAGCGGAATTGCCACGTACCAAGGCATTTTCCCACGAGTGTATTGTGTTATATTGAAAATAATCCCTGTTACAGCTGTTGCAAGGATGGCTAGGCCAATTTGGTCTTGGTGCTGAACCAGCCAAGGATGACGTTCGCGTAATTGATTTCCAGCTTCCAAAATTGCTTTGCGAATTCGGTGGCTACGTTGTTCATCTTCTGGATCAGCAAAAAGTTTAGTTTTGCTTTGTATGGACATTTGTACATCGGAAAGGGGTAAATTCATCTCCGGTTTCCTCTATATTTTTGTAGTACTACAAGGAAGTTTTTAAAACCAACATTTGTTGGTTTTTATGAGAGATTATCTGATGATTAAAATAACGTCAACGTCAGTTTTAAAAAAAATGACGAAAAAGGTGAGTCAACCAAAACAAGAACGTTCCCAAAAAAGAATGGATAAGATGCTGGCAACCACGCAAGAGTTACTGTTATCCATTGGAATTGAAAAGATTTCGATTCCCGAGATTGCCAATGCATCTGGCGTTCCACGGACCAGTATTTATCAATTCTTTCCGACGAAATACGATATTTTTCGTCACATTGCACTGACGCATTTAAACGATTTAGTTAAACAACTCGGACAGGCGGCTGTTCGAGTGTTGACGGAAAATCCAAATGCTCCGATAGAAGTATACGGGCAGTTACTCTCAGAAAGTATGATTCGTACCACAGCCAAATATTTTAATGAATCTGAAACAGCAAGCTTGTTGATTTTAAGTGGACCTTTTACCCGGCAAGCTTATCTGGAATACCAAATAGAATTAAAAAAGGTCAGTCATGGTGTCCGAAAAGCATTGGAAATGATTAAAGTGGATGAATATGTACCACAGGAGCCTGATACATTGACGATTTTGATGGAATTGGTTTTTACTTGTATGAAGCATGGTTATTACAACGAAAGCTATATTTCTGAAGCCATCATTCAAGAGGCGTACCGTATGACCAATGCATACTTATTGGCTTTAAAGAATAATTCTTTTGGTTTTCCAGAAGCATCTGCTTCATAAGCGTAAAACTGGCTCTCTATCATTAAGGAAAAGCAATGAAAGCTGTATTTTTAGATTATGAATCTTTAGATAAACAGGATTTGGATTTTAGTCAGCTAAAAGCAGCTTTTGATGACTTAATACTTTATCCATCGACCACAGCAGAGCAAGTTCTAGCACGCATTCAACATGTAGACGTGGTGATCAGCAACAAAGTGATTGTGAATGCTGAGGCGATGGAGCAATGTAAAAATTTAAAATTAATTTTGATTTCGGCCACGGGGACCAACAATATTGATTTAGATTTTGCACGATCAAAAGGTATTGTCGTGTGTAATTGTCAGGGCTATGGCACATCTGCAGTTGCACAGCATACACTGACGTTAATGTTGGCATTAGCGACATCTTTACTCAAATATGAGCATGCAGTTAAACAAGGCGAATGGAACAAATCGCCAATTTTCTGCTTACTGGATTTTCCAATTGTTGAATTATCTGGGAAAACTCTTGGCATCATTGGTTATGGTGAGCTGGGTCAAGCGGTTGCCAAGTTGGCAGAAGCTTTTGGGATGAAAATTTTGGTCGCATCATTACCCAATCGACCAACGCATAAGGATCGAATACCTTTTGCCGAATTGCTTGCGCAAGTCGATTTTCTTTCTCTGCATTGTCCTCTAACAGATGAAACACGTGATTTAATTGATAGCCAAGCATTTGATAAAATGAAAAAATCTGCATTTTTAATCAATTGTGCCCGCGGTGGTATCGTTAATGAACAGGCTTTGGCCGATGCATTAAGACAAGGCAAAATTGCAGGTGCGGCAACTGATGTACTTTCTGTCGAACCGCCGACACACGGAAATGTATTACTAGCAGAAGATATTCCAAACCTGATTATCACACCGCATAGTGCGTGGGGCAGTGTAGATGCACGTCAACGTATTGTGAATCAAATGCTTGAAAATGTTGAAGCATTTAAGCAGGGTAAAGTGATTCGTCAAGTGAATGAATAAAGGCCCTAATTTAAAAGCACAATTAAAAAAAGGTGCGATTAAAAGGTAGAGTTAAAAACATTATTAAATAGCGATATTCGTTTTACTGCTATCACCTTGAGCATAGGTAGCGCAAGGTGTGGCGTGCTAAGAATTAAGTGTGTTTAACTGATTATCTTGGTACACCAACCTCATCATCTGTTGAACTTTGCGTATTGGTTGATTTGGCATCTTTTAAACCTGTGGTATTGGTGTTGACATCACGCTTTTGCTTCTCGATTGGTAATGACTGTTTTTTAATTTCAGGTTCTTCTTGCCCATTGTTGGGTAATTGATTTTGAACTGCGGGTTGAACAGGTTGTGTGGTGATCGGCGTATTTTGAACGTTTGCTGTAGTTGCAGCAGTTACAGTATTCGTCGTATTGGGTGTGGTCGAAGACTGACTTAAACTGCCATGTTCAATCGGTACATTTAAACTGGTTTTACCCATTACTCGATCTTTGGTTTGCTCAACCTTTTTTACCGCAGTATCGATGCCTTGGCGGGTACTATCACGAGCCTCGGTGGCTTTTTCAGTGGTATATTTTTTGGTATTTTCAATGGTTTCATCCAAAGACGGTTTAATTTTTTGAATTCCTTTTTCGGTCGCATCACCTACTTTTTCAGCGGTATTCTGTACAGCTTCACCGGTCTTATGTGCCAATACTTTAAAAATATTTGGATTATCACCATATGGCTGGGTTTGATTTTGAGTATTGGTTTGCGCATAGAGTGATGGTGTTGCAAGTATTGCAGTGATCACACATAGACTTTTGATCATCTTCATGATGTTTTGATCCCTTTATGATGATTGTAGCGATTCGCTCAGTGTAGATTGGGGTTATCATACTGTTTTATTTAGATAAAAAGTAAAATTGAAAGAAGAATCCTACAGCAAGAAAACATATGTATACATTGCATAGCATATTACTGGCTGATGTATAAGAAAAGCTCACCTGAGTGAGCTTTTCTAAATGGGCATTAAGTTTAAATTATTTTGTAGCAACCTTAGCGTCTGTAGATACGGCGACTTTAGCGCTACCTACTGGTGTTTTTACATGGGTTTGTGAATTTACTTTTGCACCTGTATTTGCTGGTTTAGGTTTAACTAGATCTTTGGTTTTCTGCCAAGTTTTACTTGTTGCTGATTTGGTTTTGTCTTTTACTTTAACCGCTGCTTCTTTGGTGTTATGCCCAGCTTCAGAACTTAGTTTTTTGGTATTCTCCCACGCACCTTTCGTTGCAACTTTACCTTTGTCTATGCCTGTTTCCACACCCGTTCCAACTTTATCAGCAGCATGTTTAGTGCCGTCCCATGCATCTTTAGAAACATCACGGGTCTTATCGACACCTTTTTCTACACCTGTCCCGACTTTATCAGCAACATTTTTAGTGCCATCCCATGCCTCTTTAGAAACATCACGGGTCTTATCGACACCTTTTTCAATTCCTGTACCTACTTTAGCAGCAGTATTCTTAGTGCCATCCCAAGCGTCTTTAGACACATCACGGGTTTTATCAACACCTTTTTCAATTCCATTACCAACTTTATCTGCAGTGTTATGGATACCTTGACCAATGTTGCTTAGAATGCCTCCATTGGTTCCGACTTCAGCAGAAGCATTTGCACTTACATCTGTATTGGCAAAAAGAGGAGAGCTGGCAAGAAGTGCTGTGGCGATCACTGTTGTTTTAAGCATTTTCATAATTAGTTTTATCCTGTACCTGAATGAGTTCAAGTTTGAGTGTTGCCTATAATAATGTGAAATATGTATAAAAATAGTCTTTGAGATAAAACAGCAACAGCTTATCTACAGAGTTTTAACAATAGTGTAAGAATTGTGAATGAATGTTACGACTAAACGTGTTTGGGAGTCTTTGCAATTTTTATTTTTTAAATTCTGATGCTTATAAGAATGTGAGAATGATGATAAAAGAATTTTCTGTAATAATTTCCAGCTTGTTATTAAAACAAAAACGACATAAGCTTTGGGTTAAATTGTTGATTTAATCATCATAATGAAAAATATAATAATCCTGATATTTCTCACCTTTATATTGAGTTTAAAACCGAGTTTTGCCTGTGGTTGTGGCGATGAACTGTCTTCCAGCCATCAAATAATGGGTTGGGGCATTATGGGCGCGGTATTTTTAATTTACTTGATTCCAAGCTTTTATTTTGCAAAATATTTTAAGAAATATCAGCTATTTATTGGGCATTTGATTTTGCCCCATGTGCTAATAATTGCAATGCTATACACAATGATGAATTCGTTTAAATTGGGATTAAATCCAATTTATTATTGGTTTGCTAATTACCTTCCAAATAGTTTCATTTTTGCTGTGATTGGATTGATTGGCGTTCTCATTTGGATATATCCTGTGAATTATGTGGCTAAAAGAGCGAAATAACTTTGTATTTAGCCCTTTTAGCTTCAACGAAGTATTAAAGCGAAGTACTGAGATTAATTACATTTTTCAAGATTTGATATTTTAAAGTTATTTTTAAGTGAGTTGAAGTTTTTTTGCTTTTCAGCATCTTTTGGGTCAAAAACAGTTTGTTTATTTTCGACTTCAGCATCTACATTTGAAAATGCAGAGATGAGCTGATCACCTTTAAAAATCCAATGTTCTGTGGCTTTACCCGTTTCAAAGTTGCCAGTAAATTCGATGACACAGTTGTCTGTTTGTTTGATGAGTTTGGCAAGGTTATGTTTTGTGCTTGGTTCAGCAGAGATATTTTTATGTTGTTCTAAAACAGTTGGAGCGTTTGGATTGGTGGGTGTGGTTGAGCAGGCGGTGAGAGTGATCACTATTAAAGGTATAGATAATAATATTTTAGAATTCATATGCTTTTGATCTTAAACTTAACTTGATCAATTGAGTCTATACAATGTATTGGGAATATTTAGTTTTAGATTGTTAATTTTTATTGTTATGTTTTCATTTATTTATGCGTTTTGGAAAGCGAAAACTAAAAATAAACCCGCTCGGAAGCGGGTTATAATTTATATTTCTACTTAGTGCTGTAACACCGAAATATCTGCAACGCTTGTAAACAAGTCACGTAACTGTGCAAGTAAACGTAAACGGTTTGCTTTGAGTTCTGCATCATCTGCCATCACCATCACATTCTCAAAGAATGCATCAATCGGTGCACGAAGCGCAGCCAACTTAGAAAGCGCAGTGGTGTAGTCTTTCGCGTCCAAAAGTGGTTGAACTGCAGGTTTGATATTTTGAATCTCGGTATAAAGCGCCTTTTCAGCATCTTCAACTAATTTAGCTTCAACAATCTCACCTGTAGGTGCAGCTTCTTTTGCCAAGATATTGGCAACACGCTTATTGGCAGCAGCCAAAGCAGCAGCTTCTGGCAAGTCACGGAAATGATTTACCGCCGTCACACGTTTATCAAAATCAAGTGGAGATTTTGGCGAGAGTGCTTGAACAGCCTGAATCACATCAACAGCAACACCTTGGTCTTCGTACTTAGCACGGTAACGACCTTCAAGGAATGCGACAGCATCGGCTAAAGTCTTCGTATGATCTTTCAGTACATCACCATAAGCAGCCAAAGCAAGCTTGATCAGTTCTTCAATCGAAACATCAAGATTATTTTCAATCACCAAACGTAAGATACCAATCGCAGAGCGACGTAAAGCAAATGGATCTTTCGAACCCGTCGGTGCTTGACCAATCCCGAAAATACCTGTGAGGGTATCTAAACGATCAGCAAGGGCAATGGTTGTACCTGTTTTCGTTTTTGGTAGAACATCGCCAGCAAACTTAGGTAAATATTGCTCACCTAAAGCTTCAGCAACTTCATCATTTTCGCCTTCAATACGTGCGTAATAAGTTCCCGCGATTCCTTGAAGTTCAGGGAATTCACCGACTAACTCTGAAGTTAAGTCGCATTTTGCAAGCAGTGCAGCTTTTTCAGCATCAGTAGGATTTGCACCCGTGATTGCAGATAACGCCACAGCCAATTTTGCAATACGTTCAGACTTGTTCCAAAGTGTGCCCAATTGTGCTTGGAAGACCATATTGGCTAATTTTTCTTTGCGAGAAGCAAGTGGTTGCTTTTGGTCTTGTAAGAAGAAAAACTCTGCATCAGACAAACGAGGGCGTACCACTTTTTCATTACCCTCAATGATTTGAGTCGGATCTTTAGACTCAATATTGGAAACAGTAATGAAATAAGGCTGTAATTTATGCGCTGCATTGACCAAGCAGAAATACTTCTGGTTGTCTTGCATCGTGGTAATCAAAGCTTCTTGAGGTACGGCAAGGAAACGTTCTTCAAAGCTTGCACGTAACGCAACAGGCCATTCAACCAATGCAGTGACTTCATCACGCAGGTCCGCAGGAACGATGGCAATCGCATTAACTTCATCAGCTAAAGCTTTAACTTGTTGGTCAATGATCGATTGACGCTCTTCAAAAGAAGCCACGACATGTGCTGCTTTTAATTTCGGCAAATAATCATCTGAGTTGGTTAATGAAATCGCTTCAGGGGCATGGAAACGGTGACCATAGGTCAGATTGCCCGCTTTATGATCCTGAATCGTTGCATCAATCACATCATTGTCTTTTAACAAGACCACCCATTTCACTGGGCGAACAAATTCAGTCCGGCTTGCCGCAGAACGCATACGTTTTGCGATGGGTAAGTTATCTAGTGCGGTTTGTAAAATTTGTGGAAGTAAAGCGTCAAGACTTTGACCTTTCACATCTTTTAAATAACAAACTTTTTCAACTTTACCCGCTTGGAAAGTTGATACTTGATCCGCAGTAATGCCTTGACCACGCATAAAGCCTTCTAAGGCTTTGGTTGGTTTGCCTTCTGCATCATAAGCCGCTTGTAGGGCAGGACCATCAAAACGCTTTTGAGTGTCTGCTTGTGCACCATCGACATTGACAATTTTTAATGCCAAACGACGTGGTGCTGCATAAGCTTCAATTGAATCAAATGCCAAACCAGCGTCTTTTAAACCTTTAACCGTTTCAGCTTGTAATGCATCACGTAAGGTCTTTAAGCTTTTAGGTGGTAATTCTTCACAGCCAAGTTCGAATAAAACGGTATGTTTAGACATTATTTATTCTCCTCAGCTTTTGCTTCTGCTTCAACTTGTGCCTTTAACTGTGCAAGCACTTCGTCACGTAAATGCGGTTCAGCCATTGGGAAACCGAGTTTGGCACGAGCAGCCACATAGCTTTGTGCAATAGAGCGTGCCAAAGTACGCACACGTAAAATATAACGTTGACGTTCAGTGACAGAAATAGCACCACGTGCATCGAGTAAGTTAAAGCTGTGTGATGCTTTGATGACTTGCTCATATGCTGGAAGTGGAAGTTCTGCTTCCATTAAACGGGTTGCTTCAGCTTCATAAAAATCGAAGAGCTCAAACATTTTTTCAACGTTGGCATATTCAAAGTTATAAGTTGATTGCTCTACTTCGTTTTGATGGAATACATCACCGTAGGTGACTGTACCAAATTGGCCTTTGGTCCAAACTAAATCATAAACTGAATCGACGCCTTGTAAGTACATTGCTAGACGTTCAAGGCCGTAAGTGATTTCACCTGTGACTGGGTAGCATTCAACCCCACCAACTTGTTGGAAGTAAGTAAACTGAGTCACTTCCATACCGTTTAACCACACTTCCCAACCTAAGCCCCAAGCGCCCAATGTTGGAGATTCCCAGTTGTCTTCTACAAAACGAATGTCATGTGTAAGCGTGTCAATACCAATCGCTTCTAAAGAGTCTAGATACAGTTGTTGGATATTGTCAGGATTCGGTTTAAGCACCACTTGGAATTGATAGTAGTGTTGTAAACGGTTTGGGTTTTCGCCATAACGGCCGTCTTTAGGACGACGTGAGGGTTGAACGTATGCTGCGTTCCATGTTTCTGGCCCAAGCGCACGTAAGAATGTTGCAGTGTGGAATGTCCCTGCGCCCATTTCCATATCGTAAGGTTGTAACACCACACAACCTTGTTCAGCCCAGTAGTTTTGTAAGGCAAGAATTAAGCCTTGGAATGTATCAATATGCGATATGGCGCGACTCATGCAGCATCCACTATAAGTATTAGAAAAAATTGGTTCTAAGTATAAGGATTTTGGGGAGGTGTGGCAAAGGTTAGTCTATAAATATTGATTCTTATCGCAGATCAACTTATGTGCATTTTTTCAGATTTTCTTTTGAGATAAAACTTTTCATTTCTTTGGCCTCTTTTCTTATTTTCATTTCCTCAATGTGCTCTTCAATTTTTGCATCTGAAGCATCGCTATTGATTACGGGTTCCGAGCTTGAATTTTCAGATATTAAAATGAGATCTTCCCTAAAAAAAGCCCAATCTTTTTCTATTGTGGGTGTTTTTTTAGAAGTGGTTTTTGCTTTTAAGATACAGATTTTATCTTTTTTAATTAGGGTAAGTTCAAGTGTGCTTGATGGTTCGCCCGTCATTGCAATTTGCTTTGTTTCTAAAATTACGGGTTCATTTGATGTACTACATGCAGCAAGGAAAAACGAAGAAGCTAAAATGATGAAATGGGTTATTTTGTTCATTGGTAAAATTAAATAAGTTAAATTATATATTTGATATTAACATAAAAAATTTTTATTCATGAACTTTGTAAAGGTAGAGAGCGCTTCAAAAGCTGAATGTCGGAAGTTCATCATGACGATGTCACAATGCTTCATTCAATGTTAAGTAAATGAATTATTTAGAAATCATAGGGGCGAATTTAGAGGATGATAAAATGCACAAGATCATTATTGGGCTGTAACAAAATTAGAAAGGGCTAATTAAAACTTAATTTTCAAACTGCAGGGTTTTTCAATGCTAGCGGTTCTTGTCAAAATATTGAATAATTTGTTTTAAAATAAAATTAACTAATTGAATTATTTTATATATAATTTGAAAAATACTTTTTTAAAAATTTATAAATTTAATTTTTATATCAAAATGAGCAATCTTAATATGAAAAAATTCAATTATTTTATGTGCATAGCGACTTTAGGTTTTATATCTACAACATCAAGTTATGCAGTAAATATAGAAGAAGCCCCTTGTTTCGCCCCACAAACAGCGCCTATTTTTAAAGAGTTTTATCAAATAAATAAAGGATTTGATCAAAAAGTATTGTGGGAGTTGTATGTTCAATCACCCATAGAAGGTTATCCAAATGCAAAAATGATTAATCAAACTTTAGAGACTTTATTTGGTCAATTGGGGCTCTCAGAAGAACAGAAAAAGCAGATGAAACCGACCCAAAAAGATGTATCTGAAGTAGAGCCTGAAGAATTAGAAGCCTATAACCTAATGGTTAAAGCACAAAAATTATATTACGGCGATAAAGTTGCTATTGATCAACAACAGGCTTTTGAGTTGCTGCTTGATGCAGTTGGAAAGAGAAATTCAGAAGCCTATATTTTCTACCCTGTACTTAATCAGCATTGTGCTGATCCAGATAGAAAAGAAACAGCAGTTCGTATATTTCATACCATCGAAAAACACATGGGGGATAATGATGATTATCCTACTCCAATATGGGCATATTTAAGTTATGCCTATGCGTATGGTATAGGCACAGAGGTGAATGAAGCAAAGGCTTTAAAATATTGGAAAAAAGCTTGGCGTATCTATTCGTTACAATTTGATGCAGGTGGTTTTGTCGGTTTTATGATGGGACAAATGGCAGAACAAAAGCCTTATTTAAAAGCACATTTGGGTGAAGCTATGAATTATTACAAAATTGCGACCCGAGCAGATGAAAATAACATTCCAGCACAACAGGCAATTGTAAGATTATTAAAAACGGATAAAAAGTTTGAAGATCTGACTTATGAAATAGAGTTATTTGAAGAAACTGAAAACGCAAAGCATGATCAAGACCCAAAATCTGCTTATTTTACTTTGTCAGAATTATATGCTCAGGAGCAGTGGAAAATTTACAATCCTCAACTTTCAATGGAGTGGTTGGCAAAAGCAGCTGAAGCAGGGCATGAACGCGCACAGTTGAACCTACCACTCTATTATGAGCAAGGGAATTTGATCAAGGCAGATCCAAAAAGAGCGATGGAGTTGTATCAAAAATATTATGAACACGACAATATATTAGTGGGTATCTACTTTTTAGATCGTTTGGAAAATGGAATCAAAGGCATTGCTAAAAATCCTGAAAAAGCGAAGTTAGTTCGTGAAGATTTAACTAAAAAATATCATGCTTTAGGACAAACAGGTGAGATTCCAAAACCTGAAGATTTGCGATTAATGCAGCGAATGTATTAAAAACTTTCTTTAGCAAAGATTAGTCTTGAGTCATGGCTCACTAATCTGAGCTATATCTAAAACTTAATGTTCAATCCATAATCCTTTTTCAATGCCAATAAAGCCTCAGCATTGCCTTTGGCATCGTCAACAGGGTTATGGGTATGTGCTGTTTTGCGTAAATGCTTAAAACTTTGAAAGCTATCTTTGACCAGTCCTTTATACAAACAGCCTAAATTTTGTGAACTAAATCCAAACGGATTACTGCCAGTAAAATGATGAAAGTACCAACAGACAAACATCCAGTCAAAACCATTATTATCGCTAATAAAAATAGGGCGATCTTTACTGACTTTGCTCACCCACTTGGCAAAGTCTTTCATAACATGCTCAGGATTGTTAAAGCTTAGGGTATCTTCACGACTAAAGCCTGAAACTGCGAGAGCTTGAGGAATATAATTCTCGGAAATTGGTTTAAGTAAACCGTAGAATTGTTGATGTAAGTGATCTTCGACCAACACTGCACCTAGCGCAATCATTGAGTAATCACCGGGAATTGGACCATCTGCTTCGATGTCCACCTTAATATAAGCCATATATTTTCCTTATTTTAAGATATTGTTTTTATGCTGGAAGTCATTATAAATGATGATTTTAATCGCTGACAAACTTTATCGGTATTTTGCTTTTTTAATATTTATAGCTTATAAATTATTGAATAAATTTAAAACATTTTTAAATCATTGATTATGCAAAAAGTACAGAAAAACAAACTTTGGCTAAGCCTTCTCCTTATTGTATTGGCAGTTATTTCTATTCCTGCAATTCACCTTTTTAAAACAAAAATCAATGAGCAACAAGGAATTGAGCATATTCCTACAGGCTATCGGGATGATGCCAGTCATCTTAATTTGACAAAAGTGCATAAAATTGTGGATGTTGAAAGTACACCCGAAGTGATTCAACGACAGCTTAAAACTTTGCTTAAATATGCAGCTGAACATCATCTAAAAGTCTCGATTGCAGGGGCTAAGCACAGTATGGGCGGGCATACGATTTACCCTGATGGTATAGCACTGAATATGTTGCCCTATAAACATATGAGCTTTGATGAGAAAACTAATATTCTCACGATTGGCTCGGGTGCAACATGGGAAGAGGCCCTTCGGTATCTAGACCGCTATGGCAAATCAATCGCAGTGATGCAATCTTTTAGTAATTTCTCGATTGGCGGTTCGATCAGTGTCAATGGGCATGGATGGCAAAAGAATTCACCCCCGATTTCATCTAGTGTTGAATCATTTACCTTGATGAATGCAGAGGGAGATATTGTAAAATGTAGTCGTACAGAACATCCTGAACTATTTAAATTGGTAATTGGTGGCTATGGATTATTTGGCATTATTCTCGATGTAAAATTAAAAGTTATTGATAATGTTGCTTTAACATTTCAATCAATTTCAGTTTTACCTGAAGACTATGTAAAGGCGTACCAAAAGATTGTCAGTAATAATCCAAATGTACAATTTGCTTATGGTCGTTTACGTATTTCAGATAAGCATTTTTTACAGCAGGCAACCTTAAACTATTTTGAAAAAATTGATAAAAAACCTTTGGCATTATCACAACAACAAAGTAAAAATGCTGAAACCAAGCGGATTGTGTTTCGTGGTTCTGTTGATAGTGAATACGGCAAACGGCTACGTTGGGATCTAGAAAGTAGTCTGAATTCAGTATCGCCTTATGCGACATTTAGTCGTAATGAAATTCTCAGTGAAGATGCCGCCTTGATTGAAAATAAAGATATCCATTCAACCGATCTATTGCATGAATATTTTATTCCAAAGCAGCACTTGGCTCAGTTTATTCAAGATCTCAAGCCCGTTTTAAAAACTAAAAAAGTGGATCTACTCAATATCACGATTCGTGAAGTTGAACATGATCATGATGCATTTATGAATTATGCCCGAGAAGATGTTTTTGGCTTGGTGTTTCTGTTTAATCAAAAGAAGACTGCACAACAAGAGCAGGATATGCAACAACTGACTCAGCAATTGGTTGATATTACACTTAAAAATCAAGGCACATTTTATTTGCCTTATCGCTTACATATGAGTCGCGACAAGATGCGTTTAGCCTATCCGCAAACGGATGCTTTTTTTAGTTTGAAGAAAAAATATGATCCAGAGGAGATTTTTAGTAATCAGTTTTATCTACATTATCGTGAGTCGTGAATGATGGTCTGGAAAATACTTTTAATAAACCCCAATAACAGCACCCTGCAAATACAGAAATTGCATAAAAAAACCAATCGCTCAATAGTTTCCATAGCGGTGTAGGCAATGATCCAGTAAAAACAAGATAGCCAATGATGTTGACAATTAACCACATCAATAGTGAACCGACGAAAATACTGAAAAAATTAAGCCAATACTGATGGGCAAGCCAAAGTGAAATGACATAAGCAACTGGAATGACTATAACGCAATAAATCAGATAAACGATTAAGCTAATACCAAATATTGTGAGTAGAGACTGTATATAATATTGATGATTCATAAAAAGGAAAAACGCGACCAATAGGATTAAGCTCAGACTGGGTGCTAAAAACAAAGCCTTTAAAATCGATTTATTGCTATATTGAGCCATGATCAAAAAAATAAAGGAATAAATATGATAAAAGCATGCATAATCATGATGATTTTATCTACAACTATTTGTTCAATATCGGCTTATGCAGAACAGAGTGTTGCTTCACCCGATGTATATAACCAATGTGTTGAACAAACTATCGAAAAACTGGCTTTAAGAAACATCAACAATGCTGTGGTTGAATCGTGTAGTAATCAGAGTAGAGCATATTATGAAAAGGAAATTGTCAAAGTTCTCGATCAGATCAAAAAACAGAGCCAGATAGACCATCAGCAAGAACGTTATAACGATATCATGAAATCACAACGCTTATGGAAAGCTTATGTTGATCAGGAGTGCCAAAATGCTGGAAGCTATATTGGTTCACCCATGTATGAGTTTTGTCCAATGCAAGAATATGGGAAAAGACTTGATCAATTGACTGAATATGCTCAGTGAAAAATCAGTGGATGAGAAATATCCTTGGAAAATTTATCCATTTAAGATAGATAATAAATATATCTTATAATCACAACATCGTATAATTCACACTTTAAAACGTGTTAAAGCGCAGGACTGTCGTGTTTCATACGCAACTTGAATGGTTAAATACCTTAAAACCCAATTTTAAAGTTTTACCGCTAAAAGATCGTTTAGTCTGTGGTGTTGGTGCACTGCTTGGATTAGCAGTGTCATCATTGGTCAGTTGGTATGTACTCGGTGGATTTAATGCATGGTATATCGCACCGATGGGCGCGTCCTCGGTATTGCTCTTTGCTGTACCCGCAAGCCCTTTATCACAACCCTGGAATATGGTGGTGGGGAATACCATCGCAGGTTTAGTCGGCGTGACTTGTACCATCTTTATTTCCAATCCAACCGAGGCATTTAGTGTTGCTGTTGCATTGTCGATCTTCTTGATGATGAGTACAGATTCATTGCATCCGCCAAGTGGTGCGGTGGCGATTACTGCCGTGTTGGGTGGCGCTTCTATTCATCAGTTGGGTTATCAATTTATCTTTTACCCAGTATTACTCAATTCAGTCTTGCTGCTGGTGATTGCGATCATTTTTAATCGTATGTTGGGAAAGCAATATCCACAAGTTGCACAGCTCAATACACGTTCTAAGGATCCAACGCCGACACAGAAAGTCACCATTCAACCGCAAGATATTCAAGATGTGTTAGAACAACAGACACAGCTTTTAGATATTAGTGAGTATGACTTACAAAAAATCATTTTAGAAGCACAAGAAAAGGCCAATGCAAGGGCAGTACATCAATACCTTTGCCAAGATATTATGAGCAAAGATGTCATGAGCCTAGATGAGCAAGATGATATTCATCAAGCTTTAGATAAGTTTAAACGTGTGAATTTGATGAGTTTGCCAGTGATCAATACTGATCGGGAGTTGGTTGGTACATTGGCATTGTATGAAATTGTAGAATGGTTTAAACGCGCTGCTGATGCTCGTGCCCCTTGGGAAAATTTGGTCAAACAAATTATGAATCGACAAGTGGTCACTGTACAGCCGATGCAACCAATTCAAGACTTGGTGCCTTATTTCGTTGAACGCTCTTTTAATTATATCCCTGTAGTTGATCATCAAAAAATGGTCGGGATCATTAGTCGCGCAGATATGATCGCAGCATTGCAGCAACAACTAAATAATGCACAATGATACTATAAAAAGATGCGATATAAAAAAAGCTACAGCAGTTTGGGGGAACTGTTGTAGCTGAAAAGGGTAATACCTTTAAATCAAATTCAATTAATGGGTCTTCTCTTCATAAATAGTTCGTACAGGGCGCTCATAGCTTTGCGGTTCATTTAGCTGCAATTTTTGTTTGGGCATAATTAACCAAAGCACCAAATACACCAGAATACCTGGAAAAGCTGCGCTCAAACATGAAACGATCACGAAAATAATTCGCAGCAATGTTACATTCCAACCAAAACGTTCAGCAATACCGCCCATTACACCGGCGATCATATTGTGACGGCTTGAACGATATAAACCAGAATTGGCCATTTAAATCTCCTTAAAATAATTCATCATCATTCATGATTAAAAATTTAAAAATGAATTTATATTATTAAATAGTGGCGTTTCTGTTTGATTCTTCAAGTGAATCACCGATTAAAATTGTTAAGACTGTGTAACAGGGCCACTTAAATCATTAAAAATAATGTAAAAAGTGTCCAAACCTCTGTAGTGGGTGGTTGAGACAAATACGTTTTTTATACTTTTGTAAAAAATACATCATTAAGATTTCGAGAACTGGTGTAACACAATAATATATACGTAGGTTAATATTTGATGTTGCTGGTGCTGTGCAATTGGGTTATTTGGATTTATGTATTTAACTTTTCATAAAGTAAATTTTTTTCGAATTCTAGGTATCAGTATTTGTACAGTACTGAGTGCTTGTGATTCCTCAAAATCAAATGATAAACAACAAGGTACATCTGACACACAAAATTCATCGAGTGAGCTTGCGTTACAAGAAACACCGCAACATGCTCATTCAAGCGAAGGAAAAAAACTAACAGACCTTGCGGGTCAAGCAACTCTACCTGCTGTAGTAGATATGCAGAGTCAAGATCAGCAAAGTGGGGAACTTCCTACAAAAGCTGAGGCATTTGTGGGGCGTTATCATGTACAAATGAGCTGTGAAGATCCATTCGCCAAATGTGATAAAGGCAGTGCAGAGTTTATTATTAACTTACTTCCAGACGGCACTGCACATCGCACCTTTGTTTATATGGGGAAAATAACATACGAAAATAATGATATAAAATCGAATCGTGCTTATCAAAAAAATACTTGGATCTATGATGAGCTAAATCATGAAATCGTGATTAACCGAATTGAAGGGATCCAGTTCTATTATAAAGTGGATGAACAAAATGATTTGGTGATGGATATTGATAAAATTATTAATGGAACTGAAGAAAATCGGCTCTATTTTAGTCAACACCATACCGCACCAACAAAAGCCTATGTGTTAAAGAAATTTGATAATTAAAATATTAGTAGTTAAATAATTGATAATTGAAAAGCTAAAACAATCAAAAATAAGATCAAACAATGAGCCTTTATCTAGAATGATAGAATAACCAATACTTGAAGTCAGACCAAAACCTGTTTCAGCCAATGGTACTGAATAGCCTAAGGTTAAGTTCTATGCATGACCTATAAATTCAATTTAGTCATTACTATAATTAATATGGGTTAAGAGACTATCTTTACCCCAAAATACGTTATCAAATGTTAAACGTGCTGAAAACTCATGCCATGCTCAATCTGACCAACCTAGGTAGTTAAATGGGTTATAGCTCAAATCTAGTAGAGGTTTAATTTGTTTAGATCAATTTAATGCCGTGTTATAGTCAATATATGAGGTAAATTCAAAATGTAGTGATGCTGAATCACCGAAGTCCGTATCGGCAGTAAAGATTCCACCGTATAAATCCGAGTCATGTGACAGTACAAAGCTTCCTTGTAGCGTAGGATCATTAGATTGGTTAGACCACGGAAACGTAGTCTGTTGCGAGTGCGGCATAACCACTTAAGCTAAGACCCGCTGCATGTTCCATTTCTGTGGACACAACAGAATGGGTTACCATTGTTGTCAGTATTACCGATAAAATTATTGGTTTAATCATATTGATTTACTTTTCGTAAAAATTCTTTTTATTTAAACGTCATTTTTCAACTACAGATTGTTGATTGGTTTTTAACCCATTGTTTTACTCAATTCAAGTGATATTCAAGCAGATGTATATATCGATATTGAATATTGAACAAATACAGGCTTGGGATACTTTTTCTTTAATTTGTTCGTGGTTATTCTGGCCTTAATTTTTTCAAAATATTAGATGATCTTGATTTGAAATTTTAAGGTGATTTCATAAATAATTTTGATTTCTTTGCGATGGAGTAACTACTACACTATTCAGTCTCTTTTAGCCCTAATTTAAAAAACTTAGGGCCTGATACTGAATATAAAATTTAACCCAATTCTCAGATTGGTTATACTTTTTTATTTATGGGATAGATTCCTTATGTCTATAACATCTATGGAAAATAGTAAGATTCAGGCAATTCTTGAAAATCTGTGTCATGCTAATATACGTGATTGATTTACGATCTGGTTGGGTTGTGTCATTTGATTACGATTGTAGGTTTGGCTATTTATAGTTGAATCAGTTGACTCAAATTTAAGTTTATATTTTTGAGTATTAATTTTTAGTATTGATTGAATGATAAAACAATAAATTTGATGACATCGTGCTGTTGTAAAAAATTTAAGTGGACTTATTTTAATGAGGATAAGTTTGTTAAAAATCTGGTGGGTTGTGTGGGGTTCGAACCCACGACCAATAGATTAAGAGTCTACTGCTCTACCAACTGAGCTAACAACCCTGAACGTGTCTAAGCCATAGTTAAACGAGAACAAATGATGAAGCAAAATTTTCGAGGGTGGCGAAGCATCTAATGCAGATGTTTGGTTTTGGTCGGAATATTTGCAGGTTTCGTTTCTATTGTAGTACTTTAACCGTACAGAAAGAAGCCCTAAGAAAGAATGGTGGGTCGTCCGCGATTCGAACGCGGGACCAACGGATTAAAAGTCCGCTGCTCTACCAGCTGAGCTAACGACCCTGAGCGAGATGTGTAAAGCGCGATGCTTTACCCGACATTAGTGAAAATCGAGAATTTTCTATCGGTATCTATTTACAGGTTAAAACATAAAGATGGTGGGTCGTCCGCGATTCGAACGCGGGACCAACGGATTAAAAGTCCGCTGCTCTACCAGCTGAGCTAACGACCCTGAGTGAGGACGTGTAAAGCAGTGCTTTACTCGATATTTGTGAAAATTGAAAATTTTCTATCGCTATCCATTTACAGGTCAAAACAATTAAGTGGTGGGTCGTCCGCGATTCGAACGCGGGACCAACGGATTAAAAGTCCGCTGCTCTACCAGCTGAGCTAACGACCCTGAACCTTCATCCAAGCTAGGCTTGAATATGTAGTGCAAGAAAACTAATAAGTTTTTAAACACCACTTTGTTTTGATGGAGCGTATTTTAGCAAGATATTGATAGAGCGCAAGTAAAAATTAAGAAAGTTTGCAACGTTCGGTTATAAATAACACAAAATGAACTAAAAAAGCCCTGAAATCAGGGCTTTTAGTTTAGAAACGGTATTTATAAGCTTCAATATTGGCAAAAACCTCTGGAGTGACATCGCAATAGGCATTGGCACTTGGCAGTAATACCAATATACGATCAGAGGTTTTTTCAGGATTAAAGGATTGTTCCTTTAATTTATTTTTCTGATATTTAAATGTACCCGTCGTTTCTACAATTTGTTGGATACGTAAAAATACTGGAACTGCATAGGCTGGCAAGTTCTTTTTAAACTCGGCTGCAAGCTGGCTTAAATCCTGTTCAGTCAGTTCTTCCCCATCATGTAAAGTAATGGCAGCCATACCTGCTCGACCATTGGTATTTGGAATTTCAACGCCGTAAACTACAGCTTCTGTAATTTTAGGGTATTCACTACAAATATTTTCAACTTCAGTGGTCGAAACATTTTCACCTTTCCAGCGGAAAGTATCACCAAGGCGATCGACAAATTGAGCGTGTCGGAAACCAATATCACGAACCAAGTCACCAGTAATAAAGTAAGAATCGCCCTTTTTAAAGACATCTTTCATGATCACTGACTTGTTCTTTTCAGGATCTGTATAGCCATCAAAAGGGGAACGCTTGGTGATTTTACCAATCAATAAGCCTACTTCACCTTTTTTGACTTTTTGACATATACCATGACTGTCGCGAATGGCTTCATTTTTTTCTTTATCAAACTGGACGATGGCATAAGGTGTAGGTGAGAAGCCAACAGTATTGTTAAAATTAAAAACATTACTGAAGCCTACATTTCCTTCACTAGAGGCATAAAGTTCTAAAATTTCTTCGATACCAAAGCGTTCTTTAAATTTGCCCCAAATATTTGGACGCATACCATTACCGATCATTTTAGTGACACGGTGCGTATGATCAAGTTCTGAAGCAGGTGCATCCATGAGGTAGCGGCAAAGTTCACCGACATAACCAATTGCCGACGCATTAAACTTTTTGACATCAGACCAGAATGCAGAGGTAGAGAATTTACGACGGATTGCCAAAGCTGAACCGCCTGCAATTGCACCACACCAGCACACTACCATACCTGTTGCATGGTAAAGCGGTAAAGTGCAGTACATCACGTCATCTTCACCTAAGTTTAAGACATGACCATATGTTCCGTAGGCCAATGTCCAACGACTGTTGGTAAATACCACAGCTTTAGGTAAACCGGTTGTGCCAGAGGTATAGATATAAAACAAGCCATCTTTCCCTTTGACACTTTGTGTAGTCGAAGGATTGAATTTTGGAAATTGTTGAATTTTTTCAGCGAGATTGATAAAGCCTTGAGGTGCTGTACCTGGTTCTTGCATTGTATTTTGATCTGCAAACCAATGTAGACGGTCTAGAGCAATGTTTAAGTCTTGACGAATCTCATCTACCGCAGCACGGCATTCTTCACCGACGATCACCGCAACAGGATTGACCAAGTTGATACTATGTGTCAACACTTTACCTGTTTGTGAGGTATTGACTAAAGCTGTTGTTACGCCAATTTTTGCCAGTGCAATCACGGTCGCAATCAGTTCAGGACGATTTTCGATCATCACCGTGATCGCATCGCCTTTTTTTATGCCAATAGAAAGATAAAAGTGTGCAATTTGATTGGCCCAGTTATTCAGCTCTTTATAACTATAGCGTTGATCTTCAAATAATAACGCATCACCATAAGGATTGCGTTTTACAGCACGTTCAAAAGCAAGACCTAGCCCAGCAGGCGTATTGGGTGTTCTGATATAAGCTTGTTTAAGTCCAGTCAGGATATTGGGAAGCTTATTGATGAGCTGTGGTAAGCGCTCTGCGACATCAGTAAATCCGATGAGATCGGCCTGTGTTGTTTGACTCATATCAATCCTATTTATTTTTCGTAATCCAATACAATTTTTAGAGTATCATCGACTCACATTACATTTGTCTTTTTAATCGTATAAGACTAGTGCAATCAACCTAATCTGACAAATGTCCTGATAATCTCTTCAAAATAGCAAAAAAACCTAGCCATCGAAATGACTAGGTTCTCTTTAATCGCTACATTTTAAGCAAATTTTTACACATTACTCATCCGCTGGTGGTGTCGCTTTTTTTGGCGGACGGCCACGAGGGCGACGAGGACGGGCCGGTTTTTCATCTGTTGCCACATTGTCTGCCTTTTGGGCATCTTCATCTATGCCAACTTCAGCAGTCGTATCTAAAGCAAGTGATTGTTGTGGCTTTTTCGCCTTTTCAGTTGCAACAATTGCTTTTTCAACTGGCTTAGCTGGGGCTTCTTTGACCACTTCAACTTCCGCAGGCGCTGTTTCAACTGTAGTTTCTACGGGTGTTTCAGCTTGCACTTCTTCTTTTTGAGTAACCACAGGTGCTGCTTCAACTGGGCTTGCTTGAGTCTCAGTTTCCACTTCTTCTGGTTGTTGCTCAAGTTCAGCTTGATGCTCTTGCTTTGCTTGTACAGCTGCTTGTTTTGCTAAACGACGACGTTCACGAGGATCATTCGCTACACGGCGATCATTCTCAGGCTTTGGTGGCGTTAAGTCTAAGACATCAGCAGGTTGTGCTTCTGGCGCTGCTTTAGAGATAGCAACATCACGTGTTACAGGCTGCTTGGTTTGTACATCGGTCTTTTCTTCCACAGTTAAGGTCGCTGAATATTCTTCAGTAAACTTAACCAATGCACGATTGAATGTTGGAATTAATCCAAACTGTTCAATCAATACCGCACAGTCATCACCATAAACATGACGAATCAAAGTTCCCACTGTGTACTGATTTAATGTCGGTACTTGAGATGGTGCGATTTTAGGGGTTGTTGCTTTTGCTTGAGCAGCATCACGTTGTTGACGGCGTTTTTGACGCGGGTCATTGCTGGCACGTTGCACAGGCTGTTCTACTCGAACCTCTGCTGCAGGTGTTTTTGCTTCAGTAGTTACGGTCTGACTTTCTACAGCAGGCGCAATAGTTGGTTGAGCGTCTACAGTGCGAGGTGCTTTAGCAACAGTTTCAGCTTTTTCATTGCGATCATGGCGCTTCGGTTTGTTGCTTGCTGGCGCAGCAACTTGTTGCGGGTTTAATGCCACAATTTCACTTTGAGCTTGATCAAGATTGACCACTAAAGCTGTTTCAAGAGCTGCATGCTTCGGTGTGTCAATGAGTTCAACTTTAGGTTGTTGCTCTTGAGTTTGATTATGCTCTACTGGCGCATTGTTATTTGGCGCTTGTTGTTGCTCATCATTAAACACGCTGCTATCGCGATGACGATTTGGGCGGTTTGGACGTTGCTGATGGTTACGATCACGACGTGGAACCGCTTGTTCAGCAGGGGTTGCTTCAGCATTTTGATCATGCTGTTGACGTGGCTGCTTTTGCTGACGACGTTGATCACGTTGTTCCTGACGCTGTTCTTGGCGTTGCTCTTGACGAGGCACCTGAACCACTTCTTCAATCACTTGATGTTGATCAGTATTTTGTTCACGTGGCTCTTTATGCTTGTTACGATTTTTGTTTTTATTGTTGTTGTTACGCGGCGCTCTTTCTTCTTTCTCGCCCTGTTTTTCATATTCACGCGGTTCTTGTTTTTGAACAGGTGCATGTGAAAGATAAGCATTGGTTTCAGGAATAACCTGAGCTTCAATCGCTGTTGGAGCAACATTATTATTCACTTGACCAAATTGACCACGGCTTATAGCACCGCCATTAATCATTTGTTCAATTGCCGCAGCTGCATTGTTTGCAGAACGTGATTGGTCAACTGTTGCCGCTTGCTTTTGGACAAACAGATTTTCTAACCAAGCACATGGGCTTGAAGCTGGTTGAGCAACTTGTGCTTGAACCGTTTGTTGAACTTTTTGTGGTTGAGCAGGTTGTTGTTTTCTATTTTGCTTATTGTTTTGCGCTTGAGCCGGTGCAGTATTGTGTTGCGTTTGCTCTTCTTCCAAATGCCACTCAGATGACTCATAGCCCAATTCTTTTTCGCTTGAACGTGTAGCTTCAGTACGCTCATAGCTTGTTGGCGCAAAACCTTCAGGGTTATATGAGATTTCGTAATGTGGAGTTTCTAAATGTGGATGTGGCAATACAGTCACACGAACATTTGACGTTTGTTCTAAGTAAACCAGACTGTGACGCTTTTCATTCAACAAGAATGCTGCAATTTCAACAGGCACTTCAACTTGAACCTCACCTTGACGTTCACGTAATGCTATCTCTTCAACTTTACGCATAATTGAAAGAGAAAGTGAGCGTAAATCACGCACCATGCCTGTGCCATGACAGCGAGGGCATACATAACCAGTAGCTTCTTCAAGAGATGGGCGTAAACGTTGACGGCTCATTTCCATTAAACCGAAACGAGATAATTGACCGAACTGGATACGGGCACGATCACTTTGCGTCGCTTCACGAAGTTTGGCCTCAACCATACGTTGGTTGCGTTCTTTGGTCATATCGATAAAGTCGATCACAACCAAACCACCAATATCACGTAAACGTAATTGGCGAGCAATTTCTTCCGCTGCCTCTAAATTGGTACTGAGTGCAGTTTCTTCTACATCATGCCCACGTGTTGATTTCGCTGAGTTGATGTCAATTGAAACAAGTGCTTCAGTTTGGTCGATCACAATTGAACCGCCTGAAGGAAGTTTAACTTCACGTTCATAAGCTGTTTGAATTTGACTTTCAATACCAAAATGCGCAAATAACGGTTCATTTAAAGTATAGGTTTTTAACTTATCCAATTGATTTGGCATAACCGCTTTAACAAAGTTATAGGCTTCGTTATAGGCTTGCTCTGAGTCAATTAAAATTTCTGCAACATCATCACGTAAATAGTCACGGATAGCACGTGTCACAACACCCGCTTCTTGATGAACAAGCATTGGTGATGGACCAGAGTTTGCAGTACCTTGGATTTGAGCCCAAAGATCTAGCAAATGTTGAAGGTCAAGTTGAAGTTCTTCTTGTGAACGCCCAATCCCTGCTGTACGAACAATCACGCTCATACCACGTGGGGTATTTAATGACGCCAACATTTCTTTAAGTTCTTCACGAACTGAACCCGAAATTTGACGGCTAATACCACCACCTTTCGGATTGTTCGGCATCAATACTAAATAGCGACCAGCGAGAGAGATATAGGTTGAAAGTGCCGCGCCTTTGTTGCCACGCTCTTCTTTTTCAACTTGAACGAGAAGTTCTGTGCCTTCAGTGATGAGTTCACGAATATTTGAAGTTTGGCGAGGATCTGCCTTGTAATAAGTATTGGCAATTTCGCGCATCGACAAGAAACCTTGACGACCTGCTCCATACTCTACAAATACAGCTTCTAGAGAAGGCTCTACGCGAGTGACATGGCCTTTATAGATATTGGCTTTCTTTTGTTCACGTGTACGGTTTTCTAAATCGAAATCGTAAAGACGGTGACCAGTGATGAGTGCAACGCGAACTTCTTCGGCATGTGTTGCATTAATCAACATACGTTTCATGGGTGTAACACCTAATAGTGATTCACACCAACAACTCGCTATCTTTTTAAGTGAAGCGAACATCTAAAATATTGGATCAATGCCCAAATCACGGATACATCCAATATGATTTGAGTAATTTACCCACTTGTTTTGAGCAAGGTTGGGTTTGATGCCTGTATTGATGCTGCAATACTTCTTTAATCTTTGCACGATTAAAGTTTTGAGGTTTTCACTGGCACTTAAGTGGTGCATTGGATGACTGATTTGATTCGTCTTTCACTATCACATTGCTCGAAGAGCATCTCAACTTTTGTGAGAGCGTCTTGATACGGAATTATCATCGTACCTTTACAAATTGTGCAGTTCCAATGCCTCAAACACTTATGTCCTGAATAACACTCTACAGCGACTTGCCTGATGTGCATCAGTTTATGTTTAAAAACCAACGTCTGGGTTGGCGACATATATTTTTAAACAAACTGATTTCTGTACTTTAAGTACAATTAAACGCAACAGTTTGTCTTTTTGCCGATATAATAAAGCCTTCGGCGTCGGCATATTCTTTTGGGACCTTTCCGCATCTGTCGTGAATTTTATCGTATGTGTCACGCTTTCATTTTTAAAAAAGGGTGGCACTAAATTTCACTTACGGTGGTATCCGTGCGCTGACTATAGCAAACCTTGAATCATCTGCCTATGGGCTATATGCTTATTTTGTATGAAAAGCATAGTCTAAATGATCAGTTTTTAATCAAATTTTAGTTTTTTATTGGATCACCTAACTGTATGAATTCTACGCAACAATGGCAAAATGTAACTTGGTTTGAAGTAGACGAGCATCAAGAAGGCCAGCGCATCGATAATTTCTTATTTACTCGCCTGAAAGGTGTGCCGAAAAGCCGTATTTATCGTTTAATTCGTGAAGGCCAAGTACGGGTCAATAAAAAGCGTATAAAAGCAGAAACTAAGCTGGCAATTGGCGATCAAATCCGTGTTGCACCTATTCGCTTCGAGCAAAAAGATGAAACTGATGTACCTGTATCCGATAAAGTTGCTCAAAGCTTGCTTAGCCGTGTGGTGTATGAGGATGAAGGTTTATTGGTGATCAATAAACCTTCTGGAATTGCAGTACATGGCGGAAGCGGTGTGGCATACGGCTTAATTGAAGGCTTACGTGCGGCGACAGGTAAAAAATATTTGGAATTGATTCATCGTATTGACCGTGATACCTCAGGTCTGGTGATGGTGAGTAAAAAACGTAGCACCTTGAAAACGCTACAAGACTTGTTGCGTGAGCATAAAATTAAAAAAACCTATGCTGCAATTGTCAAAGGTCAAGTGAGCTTAGACCAACAGTTGATTAATCAACCTTTATTGCGCTATGAATTGTCCAATGGCGAACGTCGTGTACGTGTTTCAGATGAAGGTAAAGAATCTAAGACACAATGGAAAGTGGCAGAGCGCTTTATGCACGCAACATTGGTCTATGCTTCTCCGTTGTCGGGTCGTACCCATCAAATTCGTGTGCATGGCTTAAGTATTGGTCATCCTTTGGTGGGTGACGATAAGTACGGTCATGAAACAGAATATCGTGGACCAAAAGCTCGGAGATTAAGCTTACATGCGATGCGATTAGAAATTCCAGGTTATCCTGTGATTGAAGCGCCTTTACCGGAAGATATGCAAAGCTTGGTTGCACAATTAAGAGCACAAAAGAAAGATTGATTCTATCTTGCTGCTCAGTTTATCTTTTACATAAAGGGAACTTGTTATATGAAAAGTTCCCTTTGTATTTAAAAATGCGTTAGCTTGTCATGTAAAGCGTATAAGATTTAAAAATGAGTCATGCGTACACTGAGCAAATATTGGAAATAATTCATGCAAAAACCTGTAAAGCTTATCATTTTTGATTGGGATGGCACTTTATTTGATTCAGTTGGGCAAATTGTGGCGAGTTTGTTGGTGGCTGCAAAAGAATTTGAGCAGCCGTTAACAGCTGATGCTGCGAAAAGTATTATTGGTTTGGGGTTGCCTGAAGTTGCTCAAGTGTTATTTCCTCAAGTTCCAGAGTTACATACTGAAATTTTAAAATGCTATGGTGATCATTATGTTGAGCATTCCAAAGATGATTTGTGGTTCGCTGGCGTTTCTGAAATGTTGCATGATTTAAAAAATCAAAATATCAAATTGGCAGTCGCAACAGGAAAAAGCCGTCGTGGTTTAGATCGTGTTTTGGCTCAGACCCAGAGTCAGAATTTATTTGAGATCACCCGTGCGGCCAGCGAAACCAAATCCAAACCCGATCCATTGATGTTGGCTGAAATTTTAGATTATACTGGAATTCAGGCGGAGCAAGCCATTATGGTGGGTGATACATCTTATGACTTAGAAATGGCACAGAATATTGCTATGCCACGTGTTGGGGTGAGTTATGGGGTACATGCGATTGATGTATTACAGCGTTTTAATCCGCTGACGATCGCGGATAACGTCGATCATTTACATCAGTTTTTAGCTCAACAGCTTAAGGCACCTGAAGTTGCTTAGTTGCTTTTACGCTGTTTGCAGATTGCTCTCAGCGTAAACTTAGATAAAACCAACGAGTTATAATAAAAAAATTGACCATGAGCCGCTCTATTCGATTACTCACTTTATTACAACTTTTACGTGAACAGCGTTATCCCATTACCGCGCAATGCTTAGCAGAACATTTGGAGATTAGTGTCCGAAGTGTTTATCGGGATATTGAAAGTTTACGTGACCAAGGTGTTAATATTGAGGGCAGTGCGGGCTTAGGATTTCAGCTGAAAGAAAACTTTTTACTGCCTCCGATGAGTTTGGATGAAACAGAAGTCGAAGCAGTATTCTTGGCATTGCATTGGTTAAGGTCAGTGCCAGATCCAGCATTGAAAAATGCTGCACATTCAGTTTTGGCCAAACTTAATGCAGTATTGCCCAAGAATAAACAAGAGCTGATTGATGAAACCATGCTTCGGTCTATCAACCATTGGCTTGTGGTTGACGAAAAAATTGTCGAACAAGTACGTCTAGCTATTCGATATCAGGTCAAGATCGAAGTGCATTATTTAGATGAAAAACAAAATATTTCTACCCGTATGCTTTGGCCTTTTGTTTTAGGATATTTCAATGACAAAATGCTGTTGGCTGCATGGTGTGAATTACGTGAAGATTTTCGAAATTTTCGTTTAGATCGTATACAAAAATTAAATGTGACTGAAATCATTTACCCAGAGTTTAAGCGCCATCTTTTTCAGGCATGGTGGCAAAAAGAGCTGCAAAAAAAATCCATGCTAAAAAGCTCCTGACAAAAACTGACACAGCCGCCCTTTATATTCAATACACCACTATAAAGGAATGGAAAAATGGGCTTAAAACTATATAGCAACGCGCAGTCTAGAGGTCTTGTTATTGAATGGCTACTGATTGAGCTGGGGGCTGAATTTGAAAAAATTGAGTTGGCTTATCACACTGAAATGAAGTCGGAATCTTATCTAAACATTAACCCATTTGGCAAAGTACCCACCTTAGTCGATGGCGATGTGGTGATTTATGAAATGCCTGCAATTTGCGCCTATTTGGCAGATAAGTTTTTTGATCAAGGGCTTGCACCAGCGCTGGATGATCCAAAACGTGGTTTGTATTTCCGTTGGTTATTCTTTGCTGCTGGACCGTGGGATGCAGCCACAACGGATCGCGCATTAAAGGTTGAGGTTACCGATGAACAAAAAATGCATATTGGCTATGGAAACTTTCAGGACAGCTATAAGGCTTTAATTCAGGGCTTGGAGCAGGCTCAACCTTATCTATGTGGTGAGCAATTTACGGTAGCCGATGTGTTTGTTGGCTCCATGCTATTTTGGCAATTGAAGATGGCAGAGATTGAAAGCCATCCTGCAATTGAAAAGTATCTTAATTCAATCAAAAGCAGAAAAAACTTAAGAAATAATCAAGTGCTTTTTAGCGACTAAATCATCAAGACGATGCAAACTTAGCATGATCTCATACTTGGTTTGTATTGAGGTTTTTAGTCATATTCAAGCGCAGAAAATTATAAAAAACTTTGGAGATTGGATTTTGGTGTTAATCCCACTATTTTTTACTTCTGTTAAATAAAACCTGCAGCAACATTAATACAGATCGCCAAAATCGTCGTGTTAAATCCATATGCCAAAAGGATATGTAGAATATTTAAAACTCGCATTGAGCGAGAAGTGATAGATACATCTGCAGTTTGTGCAGAAGTACCAATGACATAACTAAAATATAAAAATTCAGGATAGGTTGGCTTAGGGGTTTTCGGAAAGTCCAATCCTCCATCCTGTCGATTCTCTACGGCCAAATAAAAGTCATGTGCGTAATGAATAGCAAAAATGGTATGCATAAATAACCATGCAAAAATAATGGTAAAAATCGCTAAAGCGATATGTCCTGCTTTAATTCCAGTCACATCGGGCAAATGTGCCAGTTCAATAATAATGGCAATAAAGCACATGATGAGTGAGAGCACAACCAACAGCAAAATGATCCATTTGCTAGCATCCTGCTGTTGAGCACGCTTTAAAATATGCGCTTGATTGGTTGCCCAGAGCATTTTCATCGTTAGGATGAGATAAATCAAAATGGCAATATTCCAACTGAATAACAAATTGGTTGACCACTGCCAATCTGTACCAAAAGACATCCCCATATATACAACTGCAGTGAGTAGAAAACTAATAAAGAAGTATGGGCGAGACTGTATACCTGATCGAAATTGATGAAATGCACGTCCTATCATGATGGACACCGCCTAAGTTAAAAATTGAGATGTATTTGCGTAAAAAAAATGGACATAAGTTTTATGTGTTTAAGCCGTCCTATTTAAAAAACAATGCTGTGTCAATTTTGGAGCAGTGCTTTTATTCTTGCTCTAAGCGATTGATATCCAAATAAAATACTTTGGTTAATAATTCGATGAACTTTTGTATAGCAACCGAGCCAGCACTTTTTCGATAACTCACATACAAGTCTAGATAGGGCAGTTCAATATCTAAAGGTCGAATGACGGTGTTACTGGTGGTCAATGGCGCAATATAACTCGGCAAAATTGTACAGCCTAAGCCCGCTCCAACTGAGTTGATATTCAGTAAAATATTGTCAGCTTTTTGGACGATATTCAATTCAATATTATTGTGTTTGGCAAATTCTAAAATGGTGTTATGTAAGGTGCTGGATTGTTCTTCGGCAGGGATAATAAAGTCGATAGCATTTAATGCTTTAACAGGGATACGTTCATGCTTTGCTAAAGGATGGTCTTTGGGTAAAAGAACAATTAACGGCTCACGCAGCACAAATTTACTTTCAAATTCTTCATTATGAAAATTGTGTCTGCTAAAGCTGATATCTAGCTCACCCTTTTTCATTGCACGTATTTGTTCAAGGTTATTTAAGTTAAATAACTCAATTTTGAGATCAGGATTTTGTACCCTTAAATTAGGCAATACATAAGGGAAAATTTTCATTTCAGCAACGGGCACAAACCCAATCCTTAACAATTGCTGTTTGGCTTTGGAAACTTGTCTGGCCATCGCAACAGCCTTATCGGCTTGCGCTAAGGTTAAGCGTGCTTGTTCAAGGAAAACAGCGCCTTCTTCGGTAAGTTCAACTTTACGCTTTGTCCGATTTAACAGTCGAACACCGACATCTTCTTCAAGATCTTTGATCTGTTGGCTGAGTGAGGGTTGTGCCGTATAAAGTCTCAGTGCTGCTTTGCTAAAGTTTAGTTCTTCAGCCACAGTAATGAAGTATCTCAGATGTCGTAATTCCATATAACGCGTCCAAAGAATAATCCAAAAAATGTCTTACTAATATTTTATAATAGTATAATCTATAAACAACTGTCAGGTGAAGATGATTATAGTATTTAGAAAATAAATGAACTTTTAAAATTCATTGTTA
Organism: Acinetobacter sp. AS167; assembly: GCF_037152175.1. Taxonomy (NCBI): domain Bacteria; kingdom Pseudomonadati; phylum Pseudomonadota; class Gammaproteobacteria; order Moraxellales; family Moraxellaceae; genus Acinetobacter; species Acinetobacter sp. AS167. The sequence goes on along the minus strand of NZ_JBBCMP010000003.1, from coordinate 91,306 downwards.
TTTTAATATAGAAAATAACATGGTGAATAATCTATAAAATATCTTAATAAAAATAAAAAATATTTCTCTAAGCTCTAGCCTAGAAGCAATCATTTGTACAAAGTTGAATCAATTTATCTATGGCTCTTGCTTGTCAAAATCGTACTTGCAGGAATGAAAGAATTGATATCAAGACTTTCATTAATCTACATAATGGCCATATCTCGCCATTAATCTATAGCGATCCTAATTTATATGAACGAACACTTGAAAAGTGTTTGATTGCACTGGTTTAAGTTGTTTTAATCTGTCTTATAGACATGATTATACTGAGAATTTCATAAAATTGACTTTGAGATTGGGTAAAGTCAGCTTTATGTATCTAGAGATTCTAGAGTTGATGAGAGCGTTCATGCTGATGTTTTTGATATCGCTTTATCTCAAAACGTTTAGACGGATGGCTTCTTTAATTTTAAATGCAAAATTGGAAATGGATTACCTTCAGCATCAAGTTCTGAACGCGCAATTTGTTGGAAGTTATGTTTCTTATAAAACTCCAAAGCACGAATATTTTGTTCGTTGACATCTACTTCATGTGCACCTAACTCAAAAGCTTTTTGAATGAGCATTGAACCGATGCCTTGATCAAAAAAATTAGGCTCAATAAATAACATTTCAATCTTTTGATAAGCCAGTCCCATAAACCCAGCGATTTGACCTTCACGTTCCACATGAAACAACTGCACATGATCAAAATAATGATGCTGAATGATGAGTGTTTTAATTTGTAAAATATGTTGTTCATTTAAAAAGTCATGAGTCGCACGCACAGAAGCTTCCCAAATTTTCAATAATTGTGGATGAGACTGCGACGGAGTATTTAGAATATTGGTTAAATTGGGTTCCATAAAAGATTCACTCAATTGTGAAAAACAACAAAAAATAAAGAAAAATCACAGATAGTTTCGCTAATATGAAGCAGGACAGCTATAAAAATCAAATTGATGTATTTGATGATAAAAAACAGGACAATAAATGTCAGATTCCAACAAAATTGTTGTATATGCAGCACTTTTGGGCAATTTAGCCATTGCTCTGGTTAAGTTTGTTGCCGCCTATATTACAAATAGTTCAGCGATGCTCAGTGAGGCAGTCCATTCTGTCGTAGATACTTTAAATGAAATCTTATTGCTGTATGGTTTAAAAAAATCACAACAGCCTGCAAATTATCATCATCCCTTCGGTTATGGAAGAGAGTTATACTTTTGGGCCTTTATTGTTGCACTGTTGGTTTTTGCTTTAGGTGCGGTAGTTTCAATTTATCAGGGTATTCAACATATTCGTCATCCAGAAGTTATACAATCCCCATTGGTCAACTATGTGGTACTCGGGTTTGCGCTGCTTTGTGAAGGAGCTTCATGGTTTATTGCGTTGAAAACATTTAAAAAGACCAAAGGTCAGATGGGATATTTTGAAGCATTCCGTCGCAGTAAAGATCCGACAACCTTTACTGTTTTATTTGAAGACTCAGCAGCTCTAATTGGCTTAATCATTGCATTGCTTGGAATATTTTGTGCTCAGCAGTTTAATTTACCCGTTTTAGATGGTGTGGCTTCGGTACTGATTGGTGTTGTCTTGGCTATATCAGCCTTGCTTTTGGCAAGGGAAACCAAAGGGTTGTTGATGGGTGAAACAGCAGATCCAAAACTGCGTCATAATGTATTGAAAATTGCTCAAGAAGATCCTGCCGTACATTCAGCAAATGGCGTATTGACTGAACAAATGGGCGCACATCAAGTGATTGCTTCTTTAAGCTTAGAGTTTAAAGATAGTTTAACTTCAGATGATATCGAAGTCTGTGTGAACAGAATTGAAGCAAAGATTAAAAGTATTCATCCCGAAATCGTGGCATTATTCGTGAAGCCACAAACACAGCAAGTATGGCTTGAAAGAATGAAAGGGCGTTTAGAGTAATCATGTCGAAACAAGAGCCAATGGTACGTCTTGAAGATACAACGGTACAAGACAACACAATGCAAAATAAGACTGTTCCATCTCAGCAAGTTCAACAATTGCATTATCGAATTGATACTGAAAATTGTCTGTCACATACATGGTATAAACCTGTATTTAGTGTGATTGGTTCAAATCAGCACAATGGTGAACGGTTCTTTAATGAAGTACGTAAACCACAAGGGCGTAGCCGTTGGGATTTGATGAAATGGCTGGGTACCCGAAAATCATATACTTGGAATGTGGATACCCAAAAAGAATCATCAGAATTCTATGCGGCAACACGCGTATTACCTCAGAATCGACCAGATGCTGATGAACATGATTGGCAAATCTGGTTTGTGAGTCATGCGACTGTACTGGTTCAAATTGGTCCCTATAACTTTTTAACTGATCCTGTTTGGGCCGACTATGTTAGTCCGAAACATGGGCGTGGACCAAAACGTGTGATTCCTGCTGGAATTGCTTTAGAACAATTGCCAGAGATTCATGCAGTTTTACTCAGTCATAATCACTATGACCATATGGATTTAGCCTCTTTAAGATGGCTACACAACAAGTTTGCCATGCCAATCTATACAGGTTTGGGCAATGCCTGTTACTTGCCTAAAGAGTTCCATGTGATTGAGATGGACTGGTGGCAATCTGCATTGTTTAAAAACTTAAAAATTATTTATACCCCAGCACAGCATGGCTCGGGTCGTGGTTTACGTGATCAGAATATTGCATTGTGGGGTGGTTTTTCTGTGGTATCGCAACATGGTCATTTCTTCTTTGCTGGCGATACGGGGTATTCACCGCATTTTAAAGAAATTCAAAAACGGTTAGGTTCACCGCGAATTGCGTTATTGCCAATCGGTGCGTATGAACCAAGAGCGCTAATGAAATATATGCACATGAATCCACAAGATGCTTTTCAGGCGCATTTAGATTTACAAGCCAAGCGTTCTTTGGCAATTCATTACCGTACTTTCCAATTGACGGATGAAGCGCGGGAACAGCCTGAGCAGGATTTACAAAAGGCTATGAAGAATTCATCAAAAATGATTAATCCATTCTACTGTATTCGTGAAGGCCGTAAATTGGTTGTGTAGTGAGTCTTATTGAGCCATAAAAATTGAGAGCGCTAAAAAATTGAGAACACTAAAAATGATAAAAATCTTATCGAGTACTTTGTTGTTTTGCTTGGTGATGAGCTCAGTTGCTGCAAAATCTATAGACCTAACTCAAGCGGCTGGGGCTGATGGAGATCAGATGACTATGGCAACAGCCGAAGAAGATAGTCCAGCAGCAGATGATACAGAGAGTATCAAACCTCTCAATGAAAAATATGACTTGGAAACGGGTGATGAATGGAAATTAATTCATCAAAATTCAAATAATCAATTTTTTGAAAGTATCACCACAATATCTGATGGGAATCAACTTATTCAAGCTTGGGTTAAAAGTGTGAACCCAAAAAGGCAATACATGATTAATTATTATCAAGTACTGTGTAAGGATCGGACATTTACACGACTTGAGCAGTTTAAAAGTCAGGATGATAAAAACTATAAACTGGTTAAAAAGGTCGAGCATTATCGTCAGACACAACCCTTTAGTCAGGCAGGTGAAATACTTCCAGTTTTGCAAAAGCTGTGTCAGGATTAGGGGGTATTTACCCAGACTAAAAAATAGTGTTGATTCCTGATTGAAAAATCAAGGGAGATGAATAATGAAAATAATCCAAACTTTATTGATGTTACTGGCATTATCTAGTACAGCTTTTGCTGAGACTCAAAATATACAAATTAATCAAAATAATTTTGAGTTGAAAACAGGGATGAATCAAGATGATGTTGATTTATTACGAAAAGATATTGAATTATATCGAGATAATAAAAAGCTGCTCACGCATACAATTTATTCAACCACGGGTGACTGTAGTATTCTCCAGATTGAATTGGGTGATTATGAGATTAAAGATAATAAGATTATTTTTTATAGCTACTGGGCTTCGGGTGATCGGCAGGGACTCTGGACCTATCCTTATGGTGTGCGCAAACAAACCTATACTGTGGATGCAAAGGGTAAAGTGGAATTAGTCAGTGCTGTACTATATGTTGAAGATATTTTGGGTGATCCGCTTAGCACAAACCCAGATGAGGAATACCTTCAATTTTTGCATACCGCTCCAAAAACTAAGCAACAACAACGTGCATTGAGTGAATATATTCAAACCATGCAAAGTGATTATAAAGGTCGATTTGTGCATGGACAGGAACGGGCGCGCTTAATTCAAGAAGTGAAAAGCAAACTTGCCAAGCAAATTGCGACTGAAACCAAAGGATGGAAAGAGCAGTTTGGTACAAATATGCGAATGTAAGTTTATTCGGCTTTTTGAGCATTGAGAAGTTGAATTGCGACAATAGACAGTGTGGCCATTGCGGTATTCATGATGAAAGGATTAAAACCCCGCGCAAAATAGTGTGGATAAACGATCGCAACAACCAGTAAAAACAACAGCATCGCGATGATATTTAAATAATGCAGAAGCTTTGATTGTCTAAAAATAAGAAATAATCCACCAAATATTATTTCTCCAAATCCTGAGAGTTCAATAAGTCTAGGAATGGGCAACAATTGAATCCCTGTAAATTGCCAAAATTGTTGCTCTTCGATGACTTTATATATAATTTTAGGGATGAGCCCTTGATAAAACCATAATACAGCCAGTGAAATATGAATGGTCAATAAGGCATTCTGAAGTACTTTAGAATTTTGCATCAATGCTATGTTCCAAAAAATGTTTTTTATTTTTAGATGAAGGCAGTAAACACTGTGCAGTTGTACCAAATAAACGATAGCGATTTAAAGCGATTCGGCAATATAGAAAATCTCGGATAAATTTAGGTATCCCGTACCCCATTTTTAAATATGAAAAGGGTGGTCCTAAGCTTTCAATCACTTTTAAAAACGCAGTGGATTCACTATAGGCTTGCCCATTTTTAATCACCAACATGCTATCAAATTGCTCAGTGGGCATTTGGTAATGTCTTAAGATGTCTTGTCCTAAAGGTGATTGCACCGAAGTTAATTTAAATTGTGCCTGTGTATCATATTTGATTAAAAACTTTGCCCAGCCATTACATAACACACAGATTTCATCAAATAAAATGATGTCATGTTGTTGAATTAGCGCTTCAATTTTCTGTTGCATGGCTTTACTCGCAATTGGGAGTTTCTTCAATATAGTGCATTTATACAAAATAAAAAACCGCCCGAAGGCGGTTTCTATTGAATGACTTTTATTGAACTAGACTTATTGAAAACCAGGATGACCTTTACCAGGATCGCTATCCCGTGCAGCTTGTGCATCTGCAACAGTTAAGCCCAAGGCTTTTGCCACGCCTTCACCATACGCTGGATCACATGCATAACAGTTACGGATATGACGATACTTAATAAAATCAAGTGCATCACCCATTGCACCCGCCGTATTATCAAACAGTGCTTGTTTTTGCGTATCATTCATTAAATTGAATAAAGCGCGTGGTTGGCTGAAATAATCCGAATCATCTTGGCGGAAATCCCAATAATCTGCATCACCACTGATTTTTAATGGTGGTTCTTTAAACTGAGCTTGTTCTTGCCATTGGCTGAAACTGTTCGGTTCATAGTGTGGTAAACCGCCATAGTTTGCATCGACACGGCCTTGACCATCACGGTGATTAGAGTGAACAGGGCAACGTGCAGCATTGACAGGAATTTGTTGATAATTCACACCCAAACGGTAGCGTTGAGCATCGGCATAGTTAAATAATCGCGCTTGCAACATACGGTCAGGTGAAACACTAATACCTGGAACTAAATTGCTTGGTGCAAAAGCTGATTGTTCTACATCAAGGAAGAAGTTTTCAGGATTTTTATTCAGCTCAAACTCACCCACATCAATCAGTGGATAATCTGCATGAGGCCAAACTTTGGTAAGGTCAAATGGATGATAAGGGACTTTCTCTGCATCTGTTTCAGGCATGACTTGAATTTGAAGCTTCCACTTTGGGAAGTTACCATTTTCAATCGAATCAAATAAATCACGTTGATTACTTTCACGATCTTTAGCAACAACCGCTTCCGCTTCAGCATCGGTTAAATTTTCAATGCCTTGTTGGGTGCGGAAATGAAATTTGACCCAAAAACGTTCATTGTTTGCATTGATAAAGCTGTACGTATGACTACCAAAACCATGCATATGGCGGAAGCTTTTTGGAATACCACGATCAGACATCACAATCGTCACCTGATGCAAAGCTTCAGGTAATAACGTCCAAAAATCCCAGTTGTTGGTTGCACTACGTAGATTGGTTTTGGGGTCGCGTTTTACGGCTTTATTTAAATCTGGGAATTTACGTGGATCACGCATGAAAAAGACGGGAGTGTTGTTCCCAACGAGATCCCAGTTACCTTCTTCGGTATAGAACTTGAGTGCAAAACCTCGAATATCACGTTCTGCATCTGCTGCACCACGTTCACCAGCTACAGTGGTGAAGCGTGCAAACATTTCTGTTTGTTTGCCAATTTGTGAGAATATTTTAGCGCGTGTGTACTGAGTAATATCGTGAGTTACGGTAAATGTACCAAAAGCACCTGAACCTTTTGCATGCATTCTGCGCTCAGGAATAACCTCGCGTACAAAGTTGGCCAGTTTCTCGTTTAACCATAAATCTTGTGCCAGTAGAGGACCACGTGCGCCTGCCGTTAAACTATTTTGGTTGTCTACAACAGGTGCACCAAAAGCCGTTGTCAGGTGGGTTACAGGACATTTTTTTGAGTCTTGGCTCATTCTATTTCTCCATTTTTAATTAATCATGTATTCATTTTTGAATAGATGGAATAGATAAAGAATATTCGCTATTACATGACATTAACCGTAATTGAAAAACCAATATAGTGCACAATTGTTAAATCTAATTGATCTAAAAATAAATGATTTGTCATTTATTTTTAGAAACAACTTACCGGTCTTTATCTGCTTTAAAAATATTGTTGATCAAGGAAGAGCAAGCAATGTTTTAAAGCGATAACTTTACTTTAGAGTGATTTTTTATATTTGTAAAATTGATAAAAATATTGTTATTGATTTGTTTTGGCGATTAATGGGGCAGAGCTCTGCGTACTGATAGGTAAAATAATAATTCAGCTTTTATTTACAATAATAATGATGGTTTAAAATATAAAAAAATAAAAATCAACAGCTTGTGTTTTTTGGTGAAAATGGACTTGGATACAACCAACTTGTCTTCATCCATTTGAGAATATTTTGCAGAGCGAAAATTGATTGCATTCAATTTTAGAAAATCTGTTTTTTAATACATATAACGCTATTTATAATTTGAACCATATCCGCCTCCAAAACTTTCCAATCCTTAAACTCAGGTTCGATCAGCAATGTCTGCGAGACAACACCATAGCAAATTCGTTGTACATTTAGACTCATTTGTTTAAGTTTTTCATCATCCTGAATAAAAGGTTTCAGCATGTTTTGCCACATCTCTACCATCATGGCATAACTTTTTTGATACGTTTCAATACTGGAAACCTGTCGTTCTAATAAGAAAGACTGGGCCCATAAAAATTGTTGTGTTTGAATTTGCTCAAGTTGAAAATGAATAATTTGCTGTAAATAGCTTTGAAAATCTGATTTTGTGGATAAGTCATACACACTTTGTGCATAACTTTTTAAGACTTCTGCATTGCTTTTTACATGTTGGTGAATGGTTAAAGCAATCAAATCTTCTTTTTTAGAAAAATACTCATAGAACGTCCCTAAACCCACACCAGCAAGATCAGTAATTTCACGAATGGTAATTTTATTGGCAGGATGTTCATGTAAAAGCCGAACAAAACTTTCCATCAACGCTTCTTGCGTGATACGTGCCCTTGATTGGCGGGGTTTACGACGCACATTGATTGCAGGTAAAGCCATAAAAATAATCCGAACATCCTTGAAGGTATTTTCTTCTATACTGAATGCAATTGGTAAAAACAACAAGATAGGAATTCAGGATGAACACAGCAGAGAATTGGCAAACACATGAAATCAGCAATCAGTTTGACGAACTGCAAAACTATAATTTATTGACTACAGATCAAGTCTTACAAGAAATTTTGCAACGTTATGGCAGTCAGGATCAGCAATGCCTAACTGAGTTTTCAAAGATTGCGGGTTCTACTGAATATTATGAATATGCCGATTTGGCCAATCGACATACTCCTGAATTACATAGTTTTGATGCTCGTGGTCGCCGTAAAGATTTTCTAGAGTTTCATCCTGCATGGCATAAATGGATGCGGCTAAATCGACAATTTGACACACACGCACATCCATTTAATCATCCACAATCAAGTTCAAAATGGGTCGATTGGGCGGCTCGATTTTTCCTGAGTGGACAAGTCGAGTGTGGCAATCTATGCCCTAATTCTATGACGCTAGGTAGTATTCCCTTAATTCAAAATGAACCTGAGTTGTGGGCAAAAGTTGGTGAAAAGCTCTTATCGACTGAATACGATGAACGTGACATTCCGATTTCTCAGAAAAAATCAATTTGGTTAGGTATGGGGATGACGGAAAAGCAGGGCGGGTCAGATGTGCGCGCCAATGAAACACGGGCTGTTCCTGTAGCTGAGTCAGGACGTGGGCAAGCATATCTACTGACAGGACATAAATGGTTCTTTTCCGCACCAATGTGTGACGCACATTTAGTCGTGGCAAAAACTGAACAAGATGGATTGGCCTGCTTTTTTGTACCACGTTGGCTAGAAGATGGGACAAAAAATCCGGTTCAAGTACAACGACTCAAAGATAAAGTGGGTAATCGCAGTAATTCAAGCTCAGAAGTTGAATTTAAAAATGCTTGGGGCATTATGATCGGTGAAGCTGGGCGCGGGATTCCCACGATTATTGAAATGGCAAACTATACACGTTTGACCTGTTCAGTCGGTTCAAGTGCGATGTTACGTCAGGCTTTGGTGCAATGTATTGCCTATACCCGTCAGCGTAAAGCCTTTGGTAAACATTTGGCGGAACAACCGTTGATGCAAGCGGTATTGGCGGATTTAGCTTTGGAAACAGAAGCAGCCATGCAATTGAGTTTTCATCTTGCGCATTGCTATGAGAGTGATGGTGAATTATCTCTGGCATGGAGACGAATCATGACACCAGCAGCAAAGTTCTGGGTGTGTAAGCGTGCCGTGGAGTTGACAGGTGAGATGATGGAAGTCTTCGGTGGCAATGGTTATGTCGATACAGGAATCATGGCACGTATTTTTAAAGAAGCCCCTGTAAACACCATTTGGGAAGGCTCTGGTAATGTGATGTGCTTGGATGTATTACGTGCAATTCAACGTGACCGTGAATCAATTGAAGTCTTATTTAAATCATTTGCACAAGTTGCATCTCAAGATCCAATTTTACAAGATGAATTACAAGCTTTATTTAAATTATTTAATGGCTTACAAGTAGATGAATTGCAATTTATGGCACGTAGCTTAGTCAGTCGTTTGGTCATCTTGGCACAAGCTATTTTGCTGAAACAATATGCACCAGATTTTGTTGCGGATGCTTTTATTGCAACACGTTATAGTGCGTTTTATGGACGCGTGGTCGGAATGTTAGATGCACAAGCTGTGGATGTAAAACGTTTGTTAGATAGAGCTTTAGCTTAATCCCTTCGAAAACGCAAAAGCGGCATTATGTAAATAATGCCGCTTTTTTTTAAGCCACTTTTATCAAAGTTCAAGCTTGGGATGTGTAATCGAAATTACTTTTGTTTTTTAAGCTTTTTTTTGAGCTTTTTCAATTTACCTTCGTGTTTGGAGATTTTTTCCAAACGTGCTTTGATTTTCTGTTTTAAAGATTTAACTTGCTTAGACATCATGTTACTCCTTAGTTTGAGTATCCGTTGGCTGATGTTTTTTGATAAAACTACGGATAAATTTTCTTAACTCACGCGCTGCACTGGTATCCATCGTTTCACAAAGTTGTAAAAACTGGTCACGCTCAGCACTGTTAATGCGAATTAAGAGTTGCCCATCTTTTTTATTCACCTTTGTCTTTTTGGGTAATTCAGCCATGACGTATTTATCCCCAAAGGTGATAATCCAAAAAATGTATATACAATATATATGCATTTTTTGGTTTTGGCAAATTTATATTGTTGAAAATATTTAATATTTATGTTTTTTATTGAAATTTGTTGTAATTAATTTTTTATTTCAGTAAATAAGTTCTTGTTATCGCAGTTTTTATCTTTTAATAAAAATTTGTTTATGAGCGGAAGAATCAACAGTAGATTACAAGCGGATGCTTTTATTAAAACACCTTATAGTATGTTTTATGGATGAGTTGCTGAAATGTTAGATATGGAAGCTGTGGATGTAAAACGATTGCTAGATAGAGTTTTACTGAGTACATCGTGTATGTAGTGAGTGAGCTATTTTTAAAAGAAAACCCATTTATTTATAATGAGTTTTCTTTGTTCATTGAACTCAGCATTTCACAGAATTAATTAGATTTAATCAGCTCAACTCTACGATTTAAAGCTTTACCGTCTTCAGTTGAATTATTCGCAATAGGGTGTGTATCTCCCAAGCCTTTGGCTGTTAAACGGCTTTGTTGAATTCCAGTATTATTGGTTAAAGCTTTAACAACAGCATTTGCACGTTGTTCTGAAAGCGTTTGATTATGTTTGGTATTACCTGAATTATCTGTATGACCATTAATACTCAATTTGAGTTCAGGGTTGTTTTTTAGCAGTTGAATGACTTGTTCAATTTGGGGTTGAGAGTCGGGCAAAATATTCGCTTGATCCGTGGCAAAGTTAACCTCAATATTGACTTTATTGTCCTTATCCAAAGCTGTTTTGAGTTGGCCTGAATTTAATGCTTTAGCTGTAATTTCAACAGGTTTAGTTTCTGCGACGAATAGGCCAGCATGTCCATTCCCTGCCTGTGTCAATTGGAACCAAATATTTTTATTGGCTTGACGTATCACAAAGGTCTGTGTCGGGTTATTAAAAATATCTCCCAATCCTGCAACATAATCGACTTGGAATTTTTGTGGGATATTTTCTAATTCTTGTTGAGGAATTTTACTCTGTGTAATTTGTTTGCCACCCAATTGCTGGATTACATTTTCCAAATTACGTTGCAATTCTAAAAAACTTCCTTCTTTATAATTTTCATTTTGTTGAATGGCTGCACTATATAATTGACCTTCAATATTTTCGATATGTTGACCTGTCCAAAATGGTATTTTCTCAAAATTTACGGTCGTTGCTTCGTGAAACTGATAACCATTTGGCAAAGAAATATATGGAAACTGACCAAGTGTAATATTTGAAATTGGAATCTTGGAGAGATCAAAAGTGTTCTCTGTAGATTCAGTTTTCGCAGTTTCAGATGGTACAGAACTCGCACTTGATTCAGTTGTTATGACTTCTGCTTTCTCAGGTTTACTACATGCGATTAAACCAAGTGTAGGAATAACCAATAATAGTAGAAAACTCGATAATTTCTTTTGATTGAACACATGATCCTCCAGTTCTAACTCATCACCCTATATTTTATTGAGCATATTTATATTCAAATTTCTTTAAATACTATAGATAACAATACTCATGAATTACATGAAGTTTTCAATCTGATTTGTAAAATTTTAATTAAATTAAAAATGATCTTTTGATGATTAAAATCAATTTGAGATAAGTCTGCAAATTTGCCTTGATGCAATAGTTAAAAAGAGTGCAATAGAAAATAGTCACAAACTTGATCAATACAAATACTTGTATTCTACACAAAAAAGCGTAATATCAGATTCCCACTGATCAAGTGGTATACAGCAAAATAGGTAAAGAAAATGGCAAAGAAAAAAGCAATGCCAGAGGTTGTGATTCACAACTTTGTGGCCAAACACATGCATGAAGTCAACAAAAGCCAAGTGTTTGTAGATCGTAAAAAGAATGCAAAACGGGGTTATGATAAACACAAAAAAGGTCGATATTCTGATGATTATCGGCCTTTTTTGTGGACTGCAATTTTTGCTTAAATAATTATAAAAATCTAATAAAAATAAATAATTAAATATTGACCAAACGATTCGATTTCACCATATCGGCCAAACCATGATGCTTAAAGTAATACTCCATCCAGCTCTTGACCATGAGTGGGTTATTCATCGCTATTACTTCTTCTAATAACTTTTGTGCATCTGTCATTGATACATGACAAATCGCTTTACGCACACGCAAAATATTACTTGAACTCATCGACAAGGTATTGAATCCCATTGCCATAAGTAAAATGGCTGAGAGTGGGTCACCCGCCATTTCTCCACAAATACTGATTGGTTTTTCATACTTATGACATTCTTGAACCAACCGTGTTAAAGCACGGAGTACAGAAGGATGGAAGTGTGAATAAACACTAGATACGCGTGGATTATTACGATCAACTGCCAATAAATATTGTATTAAGTCATTTGAACCGACTGAGAAGAAATCGACCAATTCAGCAAATTCACCAATTTGTAAAAGTACACTCGGTACTTCAACCATAATGCCGATTTTAGGTTTGGCAAATTTAACTTGTTCTTCTTCCTGAACTGCAATCCAGTCACGTTCCAGTAAGTAAAGTGCTTCTTCTACTTCACTGACACTGGTAACCATTGGCAATAAAATATGCAGATTGTTTAAGCCGATACTGGCTTTTAACATTGCTCGGATTTGTGAGGAAAAGATTTCAGGGTGATCAAGGGTAAAACGAATGCCACGCCATCCCAACGCTGAATTTTCTTCTTCAATTTGGAAATATGGTAGGTCTTTATCCGCACCAATATCAAGTGTACGCATCACCACAGGTTTGTTGGCAAAGTGACTGAGCTGTTGACGATAGATCGCACGCTGTTCTTCTTCGCCTGGGAAACGTTCACGCAGCATAAATGGAATTTCAGAACGATAAAGCCCTACACCTTTTGCACCACGTTGAACTCCGCGTACCACATCAATCATGAGACCGGTATTTACATACAGCTTTACTGCAACACCATCAGGGGTAATGGCATCTTTGGTTTCATATTGCTTTAAATCTTTGGCAATTTGTTCTTCTTCTTTTTGGATCTCTTTATAACGTGTACGTAAACGACGTGGTGGATTGACAAAAACCCGACCTTGATAAGCATCGACAATCATTTCGACATCATCAAGCGTATTTACCGGCAGTTCAGTAACACCCACGACAGTTGGAATACCAAGCGCGCGCGCGACAATCACCATGTGTGAGTTGGCAGCGCCTTCAGAGGTCACAATCGCAGCAATTTTATCTACAGGGAGCTCAACCAAAGCAGCCGTACTGATCTCATCCCCAATTAAAATACTTTCAGAGGTGATCTCTTTATGACTAGTATCGCCTTCTTGTAACGCAGCTAGGATTCGGCGTCCAAGGTCTTTTAAATCAGATACACGTTCACGTAAATAGTCATCTTCCATTTGCGCAAAAAGCGCAACATGGCGTTCAATCACATTTTTAACTGCACCTTGCGCCCAGCTTCCATCTCGAATAATTTCTTTAATTTCAGCAGGTAAGGCATTTTCATCCAACATACGTAAGAACACGCTAAATAAAGCACGTTCCTCCGCCATGAGCGAATCTTGCATCTTGTCATCAAGCGATTGAATTTCATTGCGTACAGACGCAATGGCTTGGTCTAAAAGCTTAAGTTCTTCACTGATATCATCGGCATCACGGTCTGGTACCGAAGCTAAATCTGCCGGAGGGTAAAGGATGATGGCACGGCCAAGTGCAATACCGCCTGCACCAGATGAACCTTGGAAGGTCTTGTAGTTAGATGAATTGCTGGGTTTTCGGAAAACATCAATATTACCCACTGCATGTGCATGGGCAATTACCCCAGAGAGTTGCGCACATAAGGTCACCAGAAATGATTCTGCTGCCTCGCTAAAATCTTGAGGTTCGGTGTTCTGAACCACCATCACGCCCATCACTTTGCGGCGATACATGACTGGAACACCAAGGAACGAGTTATAGATCTCTTCCCCTGTTTCGGGGAAGTAGGCAAACCGTTCATGTTTAAACGCATTGTCTAAGTTGACAATCTCTTCACGTTGTCCCACTAAACCAACCAAACCCTCGCCAAGTTGTAAGGAAACTGTCCCTACAGATTCTTGATTTAAGCCTTTGGTTGCCATGAGTACATAACGCTGGTTACGTTCATCTAAAAGGTAAATAGAGCAAACATCAACATGCATGGCTTCGGAAACTTGATTGACCATGATTTCCAAGGAATCATGCAAACTGACTGACGCATTGATCTCTTGTACAATACGTCTTAATGTGTCCAGTTGCATGTTCGACATGGATGTATGCTCCTAATTTAAGCTATGTTTTAAAGCGACTTCATCAGTATTATTTATAACAGTACTACCTTGAAAAATCATTCATATTTTGAAGAAATTTCAGCTGTATATTTCGGCATTCGCATACATAACTCCATCATCGCTTTACGATATACATCTCGTTTAAAATTCACCACTTGTCCAAGCGGATACCAGTAACTAACCCATTGCCATTGATCAAACTCCGGCGGGTCAGAGAGATTCAACTGAATATGTTTCGTTGAAGCTGTGAGTTTCAGTAAAAACCATTTTTGCTTTTGTCCAATACAAATCGGATCGGAATCCGAGCGAATGTATCGAAGCGGCAAACGATAATGCAACCAGTCATCTGTCTGGGCAATAATTTGGACATGTTCGGGTAGGAGCCCAACTTCTTCTCGTAGTTCTCTAAATAGAGCTTGCTCAGGAGTCTCTCCAAACTGGATACCTCCTTGAGGAAATTGCCAAGCATTGTGTCCAATGCGTTTTGCCCATAAAACTTGTCCAATATCGTTTGCCAAAATGATCCCGACGTTGGGTCGGAAACCTTCTGAGTCGATCATTTGGCTACCTAAAATTTGTTAATTTCATTTGACTTTATATATGGGGACATACACTCTTTTGTCCAACTCGATAAAGTCAAAGTAATAATGTTTTAAAATTGCTATGATCTTAACGAATTTCTATCGACTAGCGGTGATAGATTTACAATTTTTTTCTTAAATTTCAGTTTAAACGAGTATTTTCATGGAATTGGCGCTGTTTGACTTAGATCACACCTTATTAAATACAGATTCTGACCATTCTTGGGGAGAGTTCTTAGTCAATGAAGGCTTGGTCGATCCAGTCCGACATCGTGCGATGAATGATCAGTTTTATGAAGACTATAAAGCAGGCAAGCTTGATCCAATTGCTTATAATGAATTTGTCTTTGAGTTTCTTACTCAACACGATAATGATTATTTAACTGAGTTACATCAGTTATTTATGCAAAAAGTGATCCGTCCACAAATGCGTCCAGCTGGTTTTGCCGCGATTCAAAAGCATAAAGATTTAGGCCATGCGTTGGTTGGTATTACGGCAACCTCAGATTTTATTACAGCACCTATTTTCCGTGAATTTGGTATCAGCGAAATTATTGCGACCAATGCTGAAATAAAAGATGGGAAGTACACGGGGAAAGTGACCAATATTCCATGTTATCAAAAAGGTAAATTGGCACGTTTGGATCAATGGCTCGATGGTCGTACTGTTACTGAATCATGGGCTTATTCAGATTCGATTAATGACCGTTTTTTATTGGAATATGCTGACCATGCGATTGCAGTAAATCCTGATGATCGTCTTGAGCATCTGGCAAAAGAACAGGGTTGGGATATCCAAGATTGGTCGATTTGAGCTGGGCTGATAATTGTGATTTAAAGCAGTGTTGATCACTGCTTTTTTATGGCTTGATTGTTTTGTCAAAAATAAGAAGTTTTGTAAATATTTTTATAAATGAAGATTTTGTACTTCATTTATAGTGTAAAAATGCTATGTTGATTTGAGCACTTTTAAAACTGACGGAGATTATATAATGAGCCAGACACGTCCAAGAATGACCAATTTATTTGAACAACTCGGTTTGGATTCTAGCGAAGAGGCGATTCAAAGTTTTATTGCAAATCACCAGTTGGATGCAGATACATTAATTACAGAAGCATCTTATTGGAGTGAGGGACAACGTCAGTTTCTTGCTGAAAAAATTAAATCTGATGGTGAATGGGCATTAGTGGTTGATCAGTTAAACGAGTCTCTACATGAGGACTCAGTAAAGTAAAAAATTGTGCAATGAAGATTTTATAAGGGAATAATTAGTAAGATCATTCCTGTGTAATATGTAAATCCCTTATCTTGAGTCACAAGATAAGGGATTTTTATTGCAGGGATTATTTCATCATCTCAATCAATTCCTGTACAGCTCTAGATTGTGTACGCCCAGGATGCCAAACCATACCCAATTGGCGGTTCATTTCGAAACGAATATCAAGTTGTTGTAAGTCTTGATTTAATAAGGTTTTAGGTAAAACAGACCAGCCTAAACCAATTGAAACCAACATACGAATAGATTCAAGTGGATTATTGCTCATGGTGATTTTCGGCTTTAAACCTTTCTTTTCAAATTCTGCCAATGTGATTTGGCTGGTATAAGTCTGTGCTGCTGGCAATAAGCTTGGGTATTCAATCAGATCTTCAAGCTTAAGATTCTTTTTTTGTGCCAAAGGATGGAAGGGTGCAACCACGAAAACTAAAGGGTCATTCCAAATCGTGATATAACGCAAACGCTCATCACCTTGTGGCGGAAGGGTTAAAAATGCCAGTTCTAAATCCCCAGCGAGCACTTGTTCATGTGCTTGCTCAGAGTCCACAAAATGTACATCTAGTTTAACTTCAGGAAAGTGCTGTACGTATTTTTTTAAATGTTGTGGTAAATGGTGTAAGCCAATATGGTGACTGGTGCCAATCTTGAGTTTTCCTCTAACTTCGCCTTGCTCATGACTTAAGGTATGGTGAATATCTCCCAACTCATTTAACCAGTTTTTTACTTTAGGTAATAATGAATGCGCTGCATGTGTGGCTTGGACTCCACGACCTGCGGACTCAAAAAGTTTGACGCCGAAATATTCTTCTAAGCTATGTATGCGTTTGGTGACAGCTGGCTGAGTAATAAACAGATGTTCTGCTGCCATAGAAATAGAACCAGTTTCCATAACTTTGACAAAAGCTTCAAAAGCAGCGAGATTCATAATATTTTCATCCATAAAGAATTTTTATGCGTAATTCATTATTTAGAAACTTTAAGAATTAATCAAAGTAATTTTCAATTTTTTTTATTTTGTACAAAGTGATTGCTTCCATTCACGCGTTGGAAAAATTTTAATACAACTTTTTGCTATACAATTTGAGCAAAGCTCATTTATAGTCTGCGGATAAAAACAACAAAAGGAAAGCTATTTGAATCAATCATCAAACACCGCCATTCACTATTTTCAACATTATACTAGATATACTTTCTCTAAAACTTGGCTTCAATTTTTTATCACGATACTCATATTTTCTGGTTTGGGTTTAATTTGTGTATATTTTTTTAATATCTATTTCCCCATCATTATCGTCGCTATTCTCAGCATAATTTGGTTGAAGCTTCGGTTAAATCGCTTAAGAAAAATGAGAGATTTGGTGAGTTTTAAAATCCCAAATAATATTTGGCTTGCTTTTAAACAAAGACATCCGAATATTCGACAATCTTACTATCCCTTGATTGAAGAAGGTTTTAAAGACTATTTGGCAATTCATTTGTGGCGTAGAGGAGCATATGCAATGCCTTCGCATTCAGTGGACGCGTTATGGCATATATTAATTGAAGAATTTGATGAGTTTTATCAGTCGATGACTCAACGTTTTTTAGGCTATAAACTGATTCATAAACCACATGCTTTACAAGCAACTGAATCACAACAAGCTGCTCAAAGACAGCAACTACTCAATACTTGGCAAGGCGCATGTTATTTACATCGTTTGAATCCACAAAGCACTCAAGTTTTACCGCGACTTTTTCAGGTTGATGCCCATATTCGCTGGCAGCAAGGCTTAATTTTTAGTTTACCTTTTATGATTACGATGTATAGCCAAATGATGAGTTCAGCCTCAGATCTTCCGCAGGCTTCTGCAACATCATCATGTTCTTCGAGCTCTTGTTCAAGTTCATCAAGTGATTCGAGCCACTCTCATAGTACAGGCTCAGATTCTTCATCTTCTTCTTGTAGCAGTTGTAGCAGCTGCGGAGGAGGCGGTGGTGATTAGCATCTCCAGCCCCAGCAAAACATATAATCTAGATTTTGATTTCAGTACTTTGAGCGGCTTTTTGGTCTCGTTTATTCCAAGCCTTTTCATGGAAAAAGAATGCAAATGCTTGTACGGTCGGCTCAAGTAAGCTTAATGTCACAGCCATCCAAAAATTACCTGTTACTGCATAAGCAACTAACATTGCTACGGTGATGTGCATAATGTAATAACTTAAGGTTTTTTTGAAAACACGTTGATTGTTTTGTAAGAAATTCTGGATACCCGCCATGAGTTTCACCACTGATTTATCGATTAGTTAAATAATAATCATTATCAATTGTAATGTAAAAAGGTTTTTTTGATTAATATTGATTGGATAAAACGATATTCTATTCTTTATGTATTGCATAGCGATTGTTTCTATCTCATTTATCCATTTTTTTAAATGATGAACTTGCTTATTGTTTAGTTTACACCTCAACTTTGTTTGCTAATTTCTCGGTTTTTATTGTTGACTAACCGAATTCCTTTAAAATTATTGAAAATATATAATTGATTAAACAAAAGAGAAGTTGAATAATTTATGGATGTGATTACAGGTTATTTATTTTGACAAAATTAATTCCAAAAAGTTTTTAAATTAATAAAAATGATAAATTAGATTTATGTAAAAACGTGGTTATAATTGAGCTAATGAAAGAATTACCCAGTCCAGTGGAGCATTTCGACATGGCAGGCGAAAACCAAAAAGCAAAAACAGAATCAGTAAAAACTTTGTATGACAAATTGTGGGATGACCATCTTGTAACACAACGTGATGATGGCTCAGCATTACTTTATATCGACCGTCATTTATTGCATGAAGTGACTTCTCCACAAGCATTCGAAGGCTTACAACTTGCTGGGCGTAAACCTTGGCGTTTAAGTGCTAACGTTGCAACACCTGACCATAATGTTCCCACATCAACCAAAGAGCGCTCAGAAGGAATTGCTGGAATTGAAGATGATACTTCTCGTATCCAAGTTCAGACTTTAGATGATAATTGTAAAACCTTTAATGTGGTGCAGTTTGATATTAACGATGTTCGTCAAGGTATTGCACATGTCGTTGGGCCAGAACAGGGTTTAACTTTACCAGGTATGACGGTGGTATGTGGAGATTCGCATACAGCGACACATGGCGCATTTGGGTGTTTGGCACACGGGATTGGAACATCAGAAGTTGAACATGTATTGGCAACCCAATGTTTAGTACAGAAGAAAATGAAAAACATGTTGGTGCGTGTTGATGGGACATTAGGTCAAGGCGTCACTCCAAAAGACGTGGTTTTAGCAATTATTGGTAAAATCGGCACTGCTGGCGGTACAGGGCATGCAATTGAATTTGGAGGTCAGGTATTCCGTGATATGTCGATTGAAGGACGTATGACAGTTTGCAATATGGCAATCGAAGGCGGCGCGCGTGTGGGTATGGTTGCAGTAGATGATAAAACGATTGAGTACGTTAAAGATCGTCCTTATGCACCGACAGGCCAGCAGTGGGATGCAGCAGTTGCTTATTGGAATACTTTACATTCTGATGAGGATGCATACTTTGATACGATCGTCGTTTTAAATGGTGAAGAAATAGAACCGCAAGTGTCTTGGGGGACTTCTCCTGAGATGGTGATTCCTGTATCTCAAGCTGTTCCAACGTTGGAGCAGGCTAAAGATGATGTACAACGTAATGATTGGACACGTGCTTATCAATATATGGGCTTAAATGCGGGTCAGGCGTTGGCTGATATTCAATTAGACCGAGTATTCATTGGTTCTTGTACCAACTCACGTATTGAAGATATTCGTGCTGCTGCAGAAGTGGCGAAAGGTAAAAAAGTAGCGTCAAGTATTAAACAGGCGATGGTTGTTCCTGGCTCTGGTTTAGTGAAACAACAAGCAGAAGCGGAAGGTTTAGATAAAATCTTGATCGAAGCTGGTTTTGAGTGGCGTGAGCCAGGTTGTTCAATGTGTTTGGCGATGAATGCTGACAAGTTACAACCAGGTGAACATTGTGCTTCAACTTCAAATCGTAACTTCGAAGGCCGCCAAGGCAATGGTGGACGTACTCACCTTGTGAGTCCAGCAATGGCAGCTGCGGCAGCAATTGCAGGTCACTTTGTTGATGTACGTTCATTCTAATCAGGCTTAAGGAGCAAAGATATGAAAGCTTATACCGTTGAACAGGGTATTGTTGCACCTTTAGACCGTGCCAATGTAGATACCGACTTAATCATTCCAAAACAGTTTTTAAAATCAATTAAACGCACTGGTTTTGGGGATAACTTATTTGATGAATTACGTTATTTAGATGAAGGTTATCCGGGGCAAGACAATTCTAAACGTCCGAAGAATCCTGATTTTATTTTGAATCAGCCACGTTACCAAGCGGCATCTGTATTAATTTCTCGTGCCAATTTTGGTTGCGGTTCAAGTCGTGAACATGCGCCTTGGGCATTGGAAGAGTATGGTTTTCGTACAGTGATTGCACCAAGCTACGCGGATATCTTTTTCAATAACAGTTTTAAAAATGGTATGTTGCCAGTGATTTTGCCTGAACATGTTGTTGATCAATTATTTAAAGAATGTACTGCTCAGGAAGGCTATCAATTAACCATTGATTTAGAAGCTCAAGAAGTTCGTACTCCAAGAGGTGAAGCTTTTAAATTTGAAGTCGATCCATTCCGTAAACACTGTTTATTGAATGGCTTGGATGATATTGGTTTGACTTTACAGGCTGCGGATGAAATTCGTGCTTATGAAGAAAAAACTAAACAATCACGCCCTTGGGTATTTGCTGAAATTCAAGGTTAATTTTCAGCGAACATTTTACACATAGCGTGAATGCCTAACTCTTGCTAACATGCGAGTATAACAAAATGAATGTTAACTCAGTGAAGTGAGGGTTGGGGTTGAGCAATGACTAAGTTTTTGAGTTGCAGTGTTTTAATAGGTTTAATAAGCCTTATGCTTAGTGCATGTCAATCTACTCAAATGGTTGATTTAATGCGTATCAAGCAAGCTGAAAATAAACATGTCAGCCAAAATTCAGTTTCTGTCTATTGTTCAGGTGCAGAACATTGTGAATTTGCGCGCTTAAATGATGTGATTATCATGGATGAACGTGCACAACGTGCCAATCGTAGTGCCATTCAAAAGGGTTATCTCAAATTAACGGGTGAGCCTTTAGATCAAAATGGTGTTTATTTAACGATTCCACCTCAGCAATATGAGATGGTGATTCGATTCTATCCAATCACTAAACAGCATGCTGAAATTTTCCATGTTATTCATGATTTTAAAGCAAATCAAAAATACACATTTAAGATGTATCGCTTAAGGTCACAGGGTTCAGGAAGTTTGCTGAATGTTTCTTCACCGACGCCACTATGTGTCGATATGATTCAAGAAAAACGGACAATTCGCCGTTTTTGTCGTCCACATAATGCGGTGACTGGCGTGAGCGAATTTGTTGAACAGAAGATTTAATCTCACATCAGTATAGATACTGAAAAATAAATGGAACTACAAATGTCTAAACAAATTTTGATTTTGGCAGGTGATGGTATCGGTCCTGAGATCGTTGCTGCTGCTGAAAAAGTACTGACACGTGTCAATGATAAATTTAATTTAGGTTTAACATGGGAACAAGGTTTGTTAGGGGGGGCAGCAATTGATGCACATGGCGAACCTTACCCAGCAGTGACAGCGGAACAAGCGAAAAAAGCAGATGCAATTTTACTAGGTGCTGTAGGCGGTCCAAAATGGGATAACATTGAACGTTCAATTCGTCCAGAACGTGGTTTATTGAAAATTCGTAGTGAATTAAATCTATTTGCTAACTTACGCCCTGCAATCCTTTATCCGCAATTGGCGGATGCGTCTAGTCTTAAACCTGAAATTGTTTCTGGATTAGATATCCTTATTGTTCGCGAGCTGACGGGGGGCATCTACTTTGGTCAACCACGTGGTATTCGTGAACTCGAAAATGGTGAGAAGCAAGGTTATAACACTGACGTTTATTCAGAGTCTGAAATTAAACGTATCGCAAAAGTTGCTTTTGAAATGGCAAATTTACGTGGCGGTAAAGTCTGTTCAGTGGATAAAGCCAATGTACTTGAAGTAACTGAGCTTTGGAAGCAGACAGTGACTGCACTCAAAGAACAGCAATATCCAAATATTCAACTTTCACATATGTATGTTGACAATGCAGCAATGCAATTGGTCCGTGCGCCAAAACAATTCGATGTGATCGTGACTGGGAACTTGTTCGGTGACATTCTTTCCGATGAAGCAGCAATGCTAACTGGCTCTATTGGTATGCTTCCATCTGCCTCTTTAGATGAGAATGGCAAAGGTATGTATGAGCCTTGTCATGGCTCTGCTCCTGACATTGCAGGCCAAAACGTTGCCAATCCACTTGCAACCATTCTTTCTGTGGCAATGATGCTACGCTACACCTTTCGTGAAGAAGTGGCTGCAAAAGCCATTGAGGATGCTGTAGGGCAAGTTTTAGACCAAGGCTTGCGTACTGGTGATATTATGTCTGATGGTATGCGTAAAGTGGGTACGGCTGAAATGGGTGAGGCTGTCGTTGCAGTGATTGCTTAAGCACTTGTTTTAGATACTTGCTAATAAAAAACACAGCTTAAGCTGTGTTTTTTATTTTAAATTTTAGCTTCTGATAAGTTTTGATAAAAGTCTAACCATATTCTCACCATTATACCGATAGGTATTAGATTCGCTTTAAAATAGCTAACAGGCTCGACCTAAATACTCAACAGATTCAGCTACACCATCTTTTAATTTAAAAGTAACTTTACAATTGAAATTAATGTCATAGCTTGGCGTGCCCATAGTATCATAACGAATCACTGGCATACCCATCCCATTTGACCCTACAGTCGCATTGCCTCCTGCCATGGGGATATTGATTGGTCTAAGGATGGTATAGCTTAACGCGTTATTAGTGGTTTGGATTTTATCGCTTACCTGATAACCCATCGCCTTAAAGTTTAAATTGCTTTGAATCTCAGTACTGCTTTTACCAATGAATTGTTGTAAATATTCATCTAAATTTGCAGGTCGAGTGTTTAAGCTGTTACATCCAACAAGTGCAATAGAGGCGAACAAAAACATGCATACATATATTTTCATAAGCTTCACCTGATCCATAGTTAACTTAATTTAGAAATGATCTCTATTCAGTATAATAAATATACACGCATATGTATGTAGATCGGTTGCAGGGCAAACCAAGTCGTATAAATTTTACCAAATAGAGTCAAACAGACAGAACTGGTGAAGCTGTGAAAAGATCAGTTGTATTAAAAATTTAGAACAAATTAGTGCTATCAACTTTGAAGTAAATGGATTACAAGTGATAAATAGGTATATGAAACAGATTTTAATGTGTCAGATGTATAGTTGCCAGACGACTAAAAAGCGTAAGCAGGAGGGTAAATCTTGTGGATAATGAAAAAGCCACCTAAAAGTGGCTTTTGCTTACACTAAAACTTAGCGTGCACGATATGTAATACGACCTTTTGTTAAGTCATATGGTGTCATTTCAACTTTTACATTATCGCCTGTTAAAATACGAATATAGTGTTTACGCATTTTACCAGAAATGTGAGCAATCACTTCGTGACCGTTTTCTAAACGCACACGGAACATAGTATTAGGAAGCGTTTCGGTGACAACGCCTTCGAACTCGATAAGTTCCTCTTTATTGGCCATAGCCTACCTGATGATCAAATTGGAAAGGCGCAAATTATAGGCAATTTTTTACAGAAAGACAAGAATATTCGGCATTACAAGGCGGTAGATGACTTGAAAATAAGCGAACATATTGTTAAACAATTTCTACAAAAAAAAGCGGATAAATATTGTCAGTTTGGTCAATCGACTGTAATCTAAATTAAATGTTTTAAGTATAAATGAATAACATACAAGGAAGGGCACTGCGTGAGTCAGCTAACTGATGCTTCGGTTGTTTTACGATTAGGCTATCAAGCGATCCGTCGTGCAGGATTGCCGACAGAAGAAATATTATCAAAGGCTGGGGTAGCATTGGGTCAGGTCGACCAAAATGCTCGAACACCATTGAATGCACAATTTGCATTTTGGGTCGCTGCGGAGGAAGTCAGTAATGATCCAGATATTGGTTTACACCTCGGAGAGCACTTGCCACTGTATCGTGGGCAAGTGATCGAACACCTGTTTATTTCAAGTGAAAACTTTGGCGAAGGTTTAAAGCGAGCTTTGGCTTATCAACGTTTAATTAGCGATGCGTTTCATGCCAAATTGATCATTGATGATGACGGGCGTTGTTATTTAACCAATGGTGAACAGCCTTGGGGTGAGAACATCGTTAATCGTCATTTTTCAGAATGTGCTATTTCAGGGATTTTACGCTTCTTTAAATTTATCACTGAAGGACGATTTGAACCGATTTACATCGATTTTAATTTTGCCAATGGCGCTTCTGATGGTGAGTATTATCGTGTTTATGGTTGTCCTGTCAGTTTAGGACAAAAAGAGACACGTCTTTATTTTGATCCTTCCATTTTAGAATATCCATTGTGGCAAGCGGAGCCTGAGTTATTGCAATTGCATGAACAACTTGCAATTGAAAAACTGCAAGAGCTTGCACGTTATGATTTGGTGGGTGAAGTACGCCGTGCGATAGGTTCAACCTTGGAAAGTGGTGAAACAACCCTTGAAACTGTTGCTGCACAACTCAGCATTACCCCACGTCGTTTACGTACACAGCTTTCGGAAGCCAATACCAGTTTTCAGCAAATTCTTTCTGATTATCGTTGTCGCTTAGCCAAGAAACTGTTGGCCAATACCACTGAAAGTGTTGAGCGTATTGTTTATTTGACTGGATTCTCTGAGCCAAGTACTTTTTACCGTGCATTTAAACGCTGGACCAATGAAACGCCTGTGGAATATAGAAAGCGTAAGCAGCGTTAAATCGTATGCTTGTGGGAAACGAACTGAACAGTTTTAATATAAAAAATCTTTCTATTGAGAAGGATTTTTTATATGCAGCCCCAAAAAATTATTCAGGCATATTTAACCAATGTGGCCCTAAAGGCATTTTAGGCAATTCAAATTGTTCAGGGTAATCTGCATGAATAAAATAAAGCCCATCTGGTGGTGCGGTGATTCCTGCCGCTTTACGATCTTGTGCCGCAAAAATTTCATCAATATGATCCACTTCATATCGACCTTGACCAATCTCAAGTAAGCAACCCATGATGTTACGTACCATGTGGTGTAAGAAGCCATCTGCTTGGATATCGAGAACTAGATAGTTGCCATGACGAATTAAGCGACAATGTTTGACATGACGTACAGGCTGATTGGACTGACATGCAGCAGCGCGGAAGCTTTCAAAATTATGCGTGCCTTGAAATTTTTGCGCCGCTTCAATCATTTTATCCACATCGAGTGGATAATAGGCATGTGTTACTTGTTTATGTAATAAGGCAGGGCGGTTTGCCGATTGATAGACCACATAACGATAACGACGAGCCTTTGCCTTAAAGCGTGCATGGAAATCGTTATCCATTTCTTTAATCCATTGGATTGAAATGTCTTTGGGCAATTGACTATTTGAACCCATTAACCAACCACGTATAGGCCGAATCGCATTGGTGTCGAAGTGGGCCACCATATTGGTCGCATGGACACCCGCATCAGTACGACCCGCACCATGTAAAATAATAGGCTCGTCGGCAATTTTACTGAGCACCTTTTCCATGGTTTCCTGAATACTACGTACGCCAGGCTGTTGAGTTTGCCAACCTTTATATCGCATGCCACAAAACTCAATACCAATTGCAAAACGTTGCATAAATACCTCTATTCAGGATGATCATACCAATGGTCGTGCCATTGTTCCGAAGAGGGGTATTGTAAATAAATTTTAACAATTTTGGCATAAAGATCTGCTTGGCTCAGTGCATCACTGACTAAAATTTTTGAATCTTTGATCCAATGGCTAATCGCATAGCGCTGATCCATGCCGCCTAGAGGGACTTGAGTGGATAAAATGACTTGACAGCCATTTTCCTGCAAGCTTTTAATTTTTTGGATAATGCTCGCATTTACGGCTAAATTACCTACCCCATAAGCTTGAATGATCAGAAAATGCGGAGCATGTTTGGAGAAAATTTCCAGATTACGTTCCAACTGTAATATTTCAGTCGGCACCATCATCCAATTGACGATATTCAGCGATTTGGCTTTTTCGAGATGTGAAAGTTGTACCTGAAGGACGGAATGATCTACCGCTATTTGTTGTTCTGCTTTGAGTCCTTTAAACGCATCTAAAGCAGTGCTATGGGCTTTTAATGTGGTTCTGGCATGAATCACTTGATGGTAGAAAGCCAAATACACGCCTACAGGAAGTCGAGTGACGGCATCCAGTGCAGTATTTAAATTATCCAGCGCATCGGTGAATTCTCGAGTATTGTCCCCTTGAATATTGAGCAGTGGATATTGGCTTCCAGTAAGGACGACATGACAGGACTCAGCTAAAAAGCGTGATAAGGTCGCCGCAGCATAACTGAGCGTATCTGTGCCATGAATAATGACAAAGTGTTGGAAATTTTGGAGTTGTAGGCTTTGTATTTGTTGAATCAGCATAAGCCAGTCAATGGCTGTACATGCACTACTGTCTTTGATACTGGGCGCCTTAAAGCACTCAATTTTAAACTGAGGTGCTAAGACCTTTTTGAGTTGTGGAATAAACTCAGCATCAGGCATCGGTGCTAAAGGCTCCCCAATACAGCCAAAAGTTCCACCCATGTAAATTAAAGCAATTTTTTTGTTCATAATAAAAAAGCAGCCATTCATGACTGCTTTATCTTAAGACGAATAGATTTAAGAAGCTATTTGATTGAGTAAATTTTGTGATTGTTGGCGTTGTTCAGCGGTATACGCTGCTTCATTTTGTGAGAGTAGCTCACGAACGGAAGCATATGCACCCAAATTTAGATATTGTTGAGCAAGGTCTAAATTTAATTGAACTTCATTCACTTGAGCCAGCTCAGGGAATGAATTGAGTAATGGGTCGTTTGCATCTATGGCCATACTGGTTTCAGCTTCACTAGGCGTTTCAAGGCTAAGTGTTGCTGTGCTATGCACTTGTTCGACTGTTTCAGGTTTCGGATCTAGATCAAAATTAAAAGTGGGCTGTGTCTCTGGTTCAGTAGGCGTGAGTTTAAATTCAAAATCACGTACTGGTGTGCTTTCTTCAGTAGCTACTGGCGTAATCGATTCAGCAAAATCAAGTTTGAATTCTGGTGCGATTTCAACTTCTGCCGCTTTTTCAACTGGAACTGCTGTAGGTTCATTTGCTGTAAACGTGAATTCTAACGGTTTGACAGCTTCAGTTTTGACTTCTGGGGCAGGTGGTGCTGTTTCGAAAGAAAACTCAGTTGTTGGTGTTGTTTCTTTTTGAGAAGCCGGATCTAAATTAAATTCTAAAGGCTCAACGGGTTCTTGAGTTGTATCAATTTTCTGTTCAGTGACAGTTGAGTGGTTAAATTCTAGCGCATCGACATGGGTAAGATTTTGAGTTTCAGATACTGTTGGTTGTGAAATCGTTTCTGTATTTCCAATCAAGGCATCAAAGGCAGCTGTATTTTTGATTTCAGGTACTACAGGGCTTGAAGGCTCAAAAGCTATGGATTCAATCGGATGATCCGCTTGATTGGCTTTTTGTCGTTCTTCTGCTTGAATGACGATTTCGTCTAAGCCCAATGAACGAATATGATTAATCAATTGGTTCACTGCAAATTCATCTTTTTGTGCAAGATGTACATCTAAAAGATAAAGATAAAGTTCATGTTGAGCATTGTCTTGGTTTAAAACTTGATTGATCTTTGCTTCAGCAGAGAAATAGTTTTTCTCTTCAATTAGTCTTTCAATATTCTTTTTTAATTCGGGGCTTAATGGTTTTGTTGCTTGTTTAACAACAACTTCATTTTCAACAACAGTCGTATGTTGTTTCTGTGAGGTACGTGCGGTACGCGCTACATTTTTTTTCGATGTCTTTTTATGATTACTTTTTTTGTTATTGGTGCTGGTATTTTCTTTATTGGCATCTTCTCGTTTTTTTAAAACGATGGCCACGACCAAAAGTAGAACAAATGGAATCACATACAACAACATTTTATTTCCCCTTCATTGAGCACAATGAATCAATATTTTTGAATATCCTAACTATTTGGTTTCTTTGCATTCTGCTGTTTTAATTGCTGTTGCAATTGGGCAAGCTGAGCATTTAATAATTGAATTCGCTGATTCTTTTGTTGTAAACCTGCTGCAAGTTGGTTCACATTCTTCTGTAATTTAACCGTTTTTTCACGAGATGTCATAACTTTTGTAGATAATTCAGTAGTGGTCTGATTCAACTGTGTATTTTGCTTTCCTTGACTCTGAACAGCGGGTTGTTCATTGTCTGCGACTAAACTCATTTCTGCTTGATCTAAGCGATATTTGGCAGAACCCGATTGCTTTTTGGCAATTTCAGGTCCAGCCGTTGCAACTTTATTTTTGCTTTGTGGTATTTGACGATAGCTTGCTGCAAGATTGAGCGCAGCACCACGACGAATACGGTTTACATCACCTTGAATAAAGGCATTGGCATTATTTGCTTTAATTTGTCGCATGACTTCTGGAACGCTTTGATTGGTTTCTGCTGCAATCCGCGATGCAATTTTCCACAGTGACTCATTGGCCTGAACAATATGCTTAGGTTGTTTATCTAATGCTTTATTGGCCTTTTCTTGTTTGAGCGCTTTTTGTGACTCTGCTTTCGATTTCTCTACGTGAGATTCATTCGGTTTTGCTTGCTTGGTCTCAGCTTTGGAATCTTTTGGCTTTTGTGATTCTGCTTTTTGCTCGTCTAATTTGGCGGGTGGGGTCTGAGCTTTTGCAGATGGCACTGGTGCTTTTTCGGCTGGAGGTTGAGGCGTTTGCTGTACAGTTACCGCCGTTGTTTGTGGCATATTCTGAGCACTGCTTTGATGATTGCTTTGACGAAGGTTTGGAGTATTGGTTGTAGCCGCAGGCGGTGTGTTTGTTGCAACTGTGGTTGGTTTTTGTTCTGTTTTGAGTGCTGGTGGTGCAATCACATTAATCGCCAAAGTACCAGCTGAATCCGTTGTCATCGTTGCTTTGGTTGCTATAGCTGGTGGAGTTAAGACTTCTGGTGTTGTCACGTGGTATTGCGTACTGGTTGGTAAATTTAATGCAATATCCTTTTCGCTGACGATGATTTGAGGTGTCAGAGGCTTCTCTTTGACTAAAGCATTGCTCATTGGAGCAGGAATGTTGCTACGCCCACGGGTCAATGGGGCTTTGACTTGCTGAATATGGGTCGCACTCCCTTCTTTGACTTTTAATAATATATTTAATTCAGATTCAACAATCGGGCGAGATGAGGTAATCACAATCACCCCAGTGCCATCTCCAGAACGACGAGTATAAAAATTTAAATGTCCAGGTGCTTGCGTTGAAATACCAATATTTTGAATATCATCTGCATCGGCTAATCCGACTTCTATTTTTTCATTTGAATTTGCATTACTAAACTTCATTTCAGCATAAAGCAGATCACCAGACCCTGATTGAACTTGGATCGGGTCTATTGTAATCGCACTCACCGCTTGCGACGTCATGATGGCTAAAATGGCAATTTTTAATTTGTTATATACAGTCATCTCTATCCATTGTTCTGACAAAGTTCAAGGCATCCCCATAATACAATATTTAGCTGTAGTCTATATGTAAAATATTAACATTAGAGTTACATAAACATAGTTACATAAAAAAGCCGATCAAGATAGATCGGCTTTTTCATTGTTTATAAGTTTTTTGTGACTTTAAGCATTTTTATAGTCGATTAAGATACGTAACATACGACGTAAAGGCTCAGCGGCACCCCAAAGTAATTGGTCACCAACAGTGAATGCGCCTAAATACTCTTTACCCATATTTAATTTACGTAAACGACCTACTGGCACAGATAGAGTACCAGTCACAGCTACTGGGGTAAGATCCGTCATTGACGCATCGCGTGTATTTGGAACCACTTTTGCCCATTGGTTAGACTGACGAATCATGTCCTCAATTTCATCAAGCGGAACATCTTTTTTCAATTTCAATGTTAAGGCTTGAGAGTGACAACGCATTGCACCAATACGTACACAGTGACCATCAATTGGAACAATCTGAGCATTACCTAAGATCTTGTTGGTTTCAACTTGACCTTTCCACTCTTCTTTAGATTGACCACTTTCAAGTTGCTTATCAATATAAGGGATCAAAGAACCCGCTAAAGGCACACCGAAGTTTGCTTTCGGGAAAGCTTCGCCACGTTGTAATTCGGCAATTCTGCTGTCGATATCTAAAATCGCAGAACGTGGATCATCTAACAAGTCTTGAGTATTGTTATATAAATACCCCATACCAGTGATCAGCTCACGCATGTTTTGCGCGCCAGCACCCGAAGCGGCTTGATAAGTCATCGCCGTCATCCATTCCACCAAATTGTGTTGGAAGAGTGAACCCATGCCCATCAACATTAACGAAACCGTACAGTTACCGCCAACAAATGTTTTAATACCATTGACCAAACCGTCTTTGATAACATTTAAGTTGACTGGATCGAGTACAATAATTGCTTCATCATCCATACGTAATGTAGAAGCTGCATCAATCCAATAGCCTTTCCAACCTTCAGCCTTTAGCTGAGGAAAGACTTCTGATGTATAGTCGCCACCTTGACAGGTAATAATGACATCCATTTGCTTCAGACTGGTAATGTCCGTCGCTTCCATAAGTGCTGGAGCAGTTTTACCACCAAAAGCAGGAGATTCACCACCTGCGTTACTGGTAGAGAAATAGAATGGCTCAAAATGAGCAAAATCATTCTCTTCAACCATACGTTGCATAAGGACAGAACCAACCATCCCGCGCCAACCGACCAGACCTACTTTCATGCCACTTTGCCTCGGTGCGTTAAAAAATAAAAGGGGGTTTGAGTGTATCAAAAGGGTGTGTAACTGCAATAGCATACACAATGAAAACACCACTATATTGTGCAATATATCTTGTTTATGATACATGCAAAATTGATATTAATTTATGAATCATGCAAAAATTAAGAATATAAGAGTGACAAAATATGATTTGGATAGAAGTACTTGCGTCGATTGTGATTTGGCTAAGTTTCTGGTCACTGATTCCCCGTGATGAATGGTGGTTTAGAGGTGCTGATTTTCCACGCTTGCAGATATTATTTGTTGGTCTGATTGCAATGGTATTGATGTTGTTTTGGACAGCGCCCTGGGACTTGATCCGTGAGGTGATTTTATTTTTATTGATTGCTGCCTTAGCTTTTCAATTAAAGATGGTTTTGCCTTATACCTTCGTTTGGAAGAAACAAGTTAAACAGGTGACGAAAGATCAGCTTAATCCTGATCAGCAAATTTCAGTGATTGTGTCGAATGTATTGACACCGAATGATCAATATCATTTATTGCTTGAGCAAATTGAACAGCACCAGCCTGATATTGTTTTGACGCTTGAAACTGATCAAACTTGGCAAAATGAACTAGCTCGAATTGAAAAAGACTATCCTTATCGTGTGGCTATACCTTTAGACAACCTCTATGGGATGCATTTGTATAGCAAACTCAAGTTGGTCGATACAGAGGTTAAATTCATTCTCAGTGATGAAATTCCATCTATTCATACCACGGTGATTTTACCATCTGGGCAAGCAGTGCAACTGTATTGTTTACATCCCAAACCACCAAGCCCAACAGAAGCCAAAGACTCGACTTTACGTGATGCTGAATTGCTTATTGTGGGGGATCAGATTAAAGACTTGGATGAGAGCTGTATTGTTATGGGTGATTTAAACGATGTTGCTTGGTCACGCACAACGCGTTTATTTCAGCGTATCAGTGGTTTGCTTGACCCACGTGTGGGGCGTCGATATATCAACACTTTCCATGCTGACTATAAGTTTTTGAGATGGTCTTTGGATCATTTATTTCATAGTACAGATTTTGCTTTAGTGCATATGCAACGGCTGCCTCATGTGGGTTCAGATCATTTTCCGATTTATGTAGTATTACAAACAGGGCGTATTTTTGAGCAGACTCAAGAAGAGTTGGAGCAAACAGACGCGGATGAGCGTGAAGCGCAAGAGGCGATTCAAGAAGGAATTGAAAAAGCAGAGAAAGAGGAAAAGCGGGTAACCGATGAAATTGCGCAAAGTTATAAAGTTGGAACCTGATTGTCTGACAAAAAAATTAAAAAATGGCTATTTTTTGTAAGCAATTACTTACATGGATTTAGGCCCTAAGCGGATAGCATGAAAAGCATATTCGTTTTAATCTTTACTTATCGACACAGGGAATGAGAACGGAAAATCTCACTAAGGAAGACGAAGTCGATGGAGTAATCATCAAGGATTTGATGTTGGAATGGATAACCAAGAAAATAAGAATAAGATGTGAAAGCACAACCTCATGAACCCGAGTTTTGCAGGATGCAGAACTCGGGTTATGCTTTATTTGTGGTATATAATTTAGAACAGATAAGATTGAAAATAAAAAAGAGTGGCTATGTTTCTCGCAAAAGTTCAAGAATTCGCTTCAAGTCTTAAACATTTTACAGGTTTAAGTAGTGATGCTTTATTTATCTATGCAGGTTTAATCATTTATTTTATTGTTGCTGCAATTCATAAAAGACAACTTAAATCAAATTTTGCGATTATCGCCACAGTTGTGCTTGCATTTGTAATTGAAATCTTTAATGCACGCGCAGATATTTTTGGTAGAGGCTATTGGCGTATTTGGGAAAGTATCCATAGTATAGTCAATATGATTTTTTGGCCTTATGTGATTTGGGCGATGGCACGTTTTCGAGCATGGAAAGGTTAGGTCTTTCTACTTAACCCGCTTATGATCCAGATTGTTTTTATTTTCCATAGTGTTGATTTAAGGCGTCTATTTCAGCAGAAATTTTTTGTTGAAGCGCTATTGAACGTTTACCAAGTTGCTTAAATTCATCACTGGGTGCATTTGGATTAAAATCTGAGGCTGTTGAAAGCGTATACATTTTCTGGCTGGTGATTAAATTATCAATCATCTGTGTGCGTAGACTTTGTACTTCACTACTTTTTAAATTTAATGCCATAATTTGTTGTTGAGTTTTCGCTTGTATATCATTGGCTTTGAGTAAAATCTGCTGGCGCTTTTCAGGTTGGGAAGCAGCTGATTGAAGCTCCGCTCTTAATTGAAGTGCTTGAGTATTTGCATGATTGATGATCTGATTAAGTTGAGCCAAGTCTGTTGTAATCTCTGTTGCGTTGGCTGTACTCAGTTCAGTCGCTTTGCTTTTCCAATTGCCTTGAGTTGTTACCCTAGACGTAGTTTCTGAGGTTTTGTTTTGGGCGATATCTGCTTTTTGCTCTGAGCATGCAGTAAATATCAAACTGGAACTGATCAAACATGAAAAAAGAACTTTATTGATGATATTCATGGTTTTATTTTCCTTAAATTTGAATGTATTTAGCTTATTATTGATAAATCTTAATTCGCATTGTTTAATCAAGAAAGTGGGCATATGTAACTAGACGCAGTTTGCCATGAACGATGGTATTTAAACGCTAGATGACCAAAATAAAAAAGGAGATATTTTTTATATCTCCTGATTGTTAAAAACGAAAGCTTTCAAAATTAATAAATTTTCTCATAGCCTTTGGGACGTGTTTTAAAGCGACGATGAAACCACATATATTGTGTCGGCGCGATCCGTAGTTGATTTTCAATGATTTTATTGACACGAATCGCATCATCCATTTCATCTTCACTGGGTAATGGATCAACAGCAGGTTCAATAAGTACATGGTATTTTGGATCTTTTATATCACCATCACGATAGAAATACAGTGGGATCGCGACAGCTTTTGATATTTTCAATAAACGTCGATGTGCTGTTACCGTTGCAGCGGGCGTACCAAAAAATGGTGCCATCACCCCTTGTTTTAATCCAAAATCCTGATCTGGACTATACCAAATCGCATCACCTTCTTTCAGATGGCGAATCAATCCACGCATATCATCATGATCAATCTGCGCTTTATAAATCGTTGCACGACAACGATAAATCAGCATATCGAGTAAAGGATTATTCTGTGGGCGATACACGACATCGGGTTCAAAAAATTGTGCACATAAATAACCACCAGCATCAAGCATGGTGCTATGAGTGCCGAGTAACAGTATGCCTTGACCATTTTGTTTGGCTTGTCGGATATGCTCTAGACCTTGAATACTGACACGGTTTTTAAACCATTGTGGTGAGTACCATGCATTTAAGGTTTCAAAGACCCCGACCATTTGATCAACAAAGACTTGTCTTGAATTGTCGATGACTTGTTCAGGCGACCATTCTGGAAAGCAGACTTCTAAATTACGCGTTGTTGTTTCACGACGCGATTTCAGTCGGTCAAAGGCAATATTGCCCAACAGTGTTGCTAAGCGATACTGAATTGCCCAAGGCAAAATTGCGAGCATCATCAAAAATACAATCGCAATCCAGATTCCCCAATATTTCGGATGTAAAAATGCCCAATAAAATTTTCCAGGCTCGTATTGATGCTTTTTACTCATAGCAGTTTTGTAAATTTTGGGGCAGTTAAAACTGAAAGGAGTGTAGCATGAAGCGGTTTAAAGAAGAAAATTCAAGATGTCATTCACTCTCATTGAGGATAAGCAAGGAAGCATGACGTGAAAATAATTCGGTTAATTCAAGGTGATATTACAGTTCAAAAGGTGGATGCAATTGTGAATGCTGCCAATAGCTCGTTACTTGGCGGTGGTGGTGTGGATGGTGCGATTCATCGTAAAGGTGGGGTAGCTGTTTTGGAGGATTGTCAAAAGATTCGGGCCAGACAGGGGGGGTGTGCAATTGGTGAAGCAGTGATTACCACAGCGGGGTTGTTGCCCTGTAATTATGTGATTCATACCGTGGGCCCCACTTGGCAAGATGGACAGCATGCTGAAAATGAACTTCTTGCAAAAGCCTATCTGAACAGTTTAAGACTCGCTGAGCAATATCAGCTAAAAACACTGGCATTTCCGAATATTTCAACAGGCATTTATCGTTTTCCCAAATCAGAGGCAGCATTTATTGCCATAAACAGCGTGACTAAGTTTTTAACCCAGACGACCAATTTAGAGGAAGTCAGTTTCGTGTGTTTTGATTTGGAAAATTTTAAAATCTATCGCCAGCATCTTGCTGAGATTGACCAAAAGCACGTACATGTTTTAGGTATATAATTACAGTTATTCACTGATTATTCTAGACAACCTTGCGATGAGAAATACCTACTTAGACAGTTGTAAGGCAACACTGATATTTCTTGTGGTGCTCGGGCATTTTCTAGAACGCATGATCGGTTGGAAAGATCCGCTTGATCATGTCTTATTAGGTACGATTTATTTTGTACATATGCCTGCTTTTATCTTTATTTCGGGCATGTTGTTTAAAGACAGTAAGTGGTTTAAGAATATTTTATTTTTTGTCTCGCTCTATTTGCCCTTTCAAATTCTATTTCCTGCATTTGATGCCATCTGGTCAGGTAAATTTCAACTTAATTGGAATTTTTTTGAACGAGCTTATTGGATCTTATGGTATCTGTTGGGCATGATGGTATGGACAACGCTGACCCATTTTTTGATAAAAACAAAATTTGCACTGCCGATTGCACTGATTCTTGCTTTATGTATCGGTTTAAGCCCTTGGAACAATTACCAATACTCTATCGGAAGAATTTTTAGCTTCTTTCCATTTTTTATTGTGGGTGCGCTTTATGGCAAAACCATTGTCGAGAAAATTCAGCAATTTAAATTCACTCAAGTTTTAGCTGGATTTATCGTGATGGGCATTGCAAGCTTGGTATATTTCACCCAAATCAACCCATTTTGGTTATATGGCAGTTTAAGTTATCAGCAGCTTAAGGTAAGTATGTGGGATGGTACGTGGATCAGAATAGGCTGTCTATTGATGTCGAGTTTGGGCATTTTCGCGATGTTTGCATGGACAAAATTATTGAATATTGGCTGTGTGCAACTTGGGAAAAATACTTTGGCGGTGTATTTGCTACATGGTTTTGTGGTGATGTTGATTGCACGTTATTGGCAACTGGATTTTCATATTTTTGTGGAAATTGGGATTTGTATTGGTTTATCTGTATTGACTTGCTGGATGTTACAACAGCAATTTTTTGATGTTTTATTAAGAAAATTATCCTTATGGTTAATCAAGCCTGCTGAGAAGTTTGGTTTAAAGTAGCTGAATGGATTTGAAGCGTTCCAGAGCATTCGCTAAAAATTTAAAAGCTACACTGTTGGTGTAGCTTTTAAGCATGAGGACCATAATTTTATAAAGCGACAGTTTTAAAACAACGTTTTAAAGTGGATTATTTGGTTGCTGCTTTACCCTCTACTTTTTTTGCTGTTGCTGATTTTTGTGCAGCGGCATGGTGTTTTTGGCTATGGCCAGCTTTATGTTGTTTTTGCATTTGATGGGTTTTAACCGCTTGAGTCGAATGCTGTGCTGGAGTTGCTGCCATTGCAGAACCTGCGAAAATTGCTGTGGTGAATGCTGCAACAAGTAATGATGTAACTTTTTTCATGATCATATTCTCACTAAATAATTCGAGATCTGAACTAGATTCGATAATCATATCTTGGTGGATTTGTATGGAAACATCATGAAGTGCTTGTAGCGAAATTCAGTGTAAATGAAATGATCATTGGTAAGATGAGTGGGGAATGGTAAGTGCTTTGATTTTTTAAGTTTTATTTAATTTTAATTAGTAAAGTATTGCCGTCATTTTAACTTGAACTAAGCCATTTAAATAAGTGCGTTTATTTTTAAAAATGAAGGAGTTTGTTATATATCATTTCAAGTATTATTTAGATAATGAAATTCTGATTACAGACTTAAATTGAGCATTTTGATCTTTTACTGCTACTCCACTATTGGAATGCCCCTCACATGAATAAGACAATCAGAAGAGCAACCATTAAGGACTTAATTGCAATTACTCAATTGATTGCGCCTTTTATTGATGAGTTTGCAATTAATGACAGTGGGCGACAACTGTTTTCCGCAAGTATGATTGAAAAAATGCTTGAGAATCCTGAAATTCACTATTTTGTTTATAGCGATCATCAGCAGATGATCGGTGTTATTGCGTATAAGAATCCGGCCCATTTGGTTCATTTCTTTATATCGAAAGAGAAGCAAGCTCAGGGAATTGGCCGAACAATGTGGGACTTTATTTTGCAGGAGGTGAAAAAGTCTGGTGTTTCAGTATTTACGGTAAATTCAAGCTGTAATGCACAACCTGTTTATGAACGATTTGGCTTTGTGGTGAAAGATGAAACCATTGAAAATCATGGGTTACGTTATGTTCCAATGTCCTTAAATCTGGTTAATACATAAAGCTGAAAATATGTGTTGTATATCTATAAGATGATTGATCAATGTTGTTGGTTTCAATGTCGGCAGGCTCAATAAAAACTCCGCATATTTGCGGAGTTTTTTATTGAAAGATTTTATAAGAATTAACCTTTGGTCATTTCTTCTAATGCATCCCAACGCTCCATTTTTTCAAGCAGCAGTTCATCAATCTCGCCAAGTCGTTGCGACGCTTTGGTGGCTGCATCTGCATCAGTCACAAACCAAGAACCATCTGCAAGTTTTGCAGTTAGTTCAGTTTGTTCTTTTTCTAAAGCTTCAATTTCTGCGGGTAACTGTTCTAAAGCACGTTGATCTTTATAACTCAACTTCACTTTTTTAACAGCTGGTTCAGCAGGCGTCGCAGCAGCTTCCGCTTTAGCAATGGCCTTTTTTACATCACTTTTCTGATCGACAACACGCTGATCTGGACGTTGTTCTAGATAGTCTTGATAGCCACCAATGTATTCATCGATATTGCCTTTACCATCAAATACCCAAGTTGATGTCACAACATTGTCCATAAATGCACGGTCATGAGAGATCAATAACAAAGTCCCTTTATAATCACTCAACATTTCTTCAAGTAATTCTAAAGTCACCATGTCTAAGTCGTTGGTTGGCTCATCCATTACGATAAGATTAGACGGTTTAAGCAATAACTTCGCCAAA
Organism: Acinetobacter sp. AS167; assembly: GCF_037152175.1. NCBI lineage: Bacteria > Pseudomonadati > Pseudomonadota > Gammaproteobacteria > Moraxellales > Moraxellaceae > Acinetobacter > Acinetobacter sp. AS167. The sequence continues at coordinate 52,787 of NZ_JBBCMP010000003.1, read as the reverse complement.
AGGATACGATTACGCTCACCACCTGAAAGTGCTTTGACAGGAGTACGTGCGCGCTCAGGCGAGAATAAAAAGTCTTGTAAATAGCTGTAGATATGACGGCGACCACCATTAACATCGACAAAGTCTGAGCCTTCAGACACGTTGGCCATTACTGATTTTTCAAGATCTAGCGCATTACGTAATTGGTCAAAATAAGCCACTTCAAGTTGTGTACCTGTTTTTACCGAACCACCATGTTCAAGTGCACCTAAAATTGCTTTGATCAAGGTGGTCTTACCTACACCATTGTCACCCACTAAACCAATACGGTCGCCACGTAGTACTAATGCAGAGAAATCTTTAATAATTGGTGCATTATCACCAAAAGCCACACTTAAGTGTTCAATATCGAACACCAATTTACCTGAACGATTTGCCTCTTGAGTTGCCATGCTCACTTTACCTTGTTGTGAGCGACGTGCTTTAGATTGTTCACGTAAATCTTTTAATGCACGTACACGACCTTCGTTACGGGTACGACGTGCTTTGATGCCTTGACGAATCCAAGTCTCTTCTTCAGCCAAGCGTTTATCAAACAGCGCATTCTGCTTTTCTTCAGCTTCCATTTGTTGTGCTTTTAAGTCGAGGTAGCGTGAGTAGTTACCTTCATAACTACGTAAAATACCACGATCCAATTCCACAATACGAGTCGCAATACTGTCAACAAAAGCACGGTCATGGGAAATAAATAACAGGGTCAGATTGTTTTGATCGAGTAAGAATTTCTCTAACCATTCAATACTTTCTACATCCAAATGGTTGGTTGGTTCGTCAAGTAATAAAACGTCAGGTTGCGTCAACAATGCACGTGCTAAAAGTACACGGCGTTTACGCCCTCCTGATAAATCAGCTAAATCCGCTTCAGGATCTAAGCCCATTTTGCTCAAGATAGAATTTACTTTGGTTTCTAATGCCCAACCATCGAGCAAATCCAGCTTATGTTGTAGGTTGCCCATACGATCACAAGCTTCCATATCACCTAATACACAAGCATCGCTGGCTTCGTGGTATTCTTTTAGGACGAGCGCGGCTTCTCCTGCACCTTCGGCAACAATATCTGCAACTTTGCCCGAATCCATCGGTACATCCTGAGCAAGCATAGAAATCGTAATACCATTTTGTAATGCAATTTCACCTTGATCAGGCAATAAACTTCCCTCAATCAGTTTGAGTAAAGTAGACTTACCTTCACCGTTACGACCAATCAGACAGACTCGTTCGCCTCGTTCTAAATTGAAGTTTGCGCCATCGAGCAGGGCAGGTCCACCAAACGCAAGTTGGACATCCCTTATAGTAATATAGGCCATACGGTTTCCTAAACATCCCACACTGAGGACTAAAAATGACTAAACATAAAAATATTGATGATCAGGCGTCATTTTCCGCACCCATAGAAGATTTGCAAGTCCGAATTGCATTTTTAGATGATTTAGTCGAACAATTAAATGATCAAGTAGCGCAACAAAGCTTGGAAATCGCTGATTTAAAAAAACAAATGCAGTTAATTTACCAACGTATAGAATCTGCTGATTTGTCAGAAGGTATTGCAGCATTTGACCCAATGACCAATCGTCCTCCGCATTATTGATCTAACGAAAGTGAAATATGAGTGGCTGAGGTGTGCTGAATCAAGAGTAAATTCACACATAGCAATGGTATTGGCAAAGGATTTGCATAACGCAAGCGCTAAATTTGTGGGTTAAGATGGATTATGAACTTAAAAAACCTCGAAGCATTTTATTGGGTGGTGACCTTAAACAGTTTTAATAAAGCCGCAACAAAGCTTCAAACGACTCAGCCTGCAATTTCTCAAAAAATTACTGCGATTGAGAATGATCTCGGTTTTAAAGTGCTTGATCGCCGTTCTCGTCAAATAAAAGCCACGCATAAGGGCATGACCTTATTTAAATATGCTGAAAAGTTTATGCGACTGGAAACAGACTTAGTGGCTGAACTCACAGAAAGTCAGTATTTAACAGGAACGATTCGTTTAGGGGTTTCCGAAACGATTGTCCATACTTGGCTAGTGGAATATATGGAGCAAGTCCAGCAAGAGTTTCCAAAAGTTTCCATTGAAATCGTGGTAAATTTAACTCCAGATTTACAAGAAGGTGTACGCACTGGTGATTTGGATATGGCGTTTTTACTGGGGCCAACTTTGCCTTTTGAATGTATAGAACGTTCATTGTGTGATTTTGAATTAAGCTTTCTGGCATCACCTTCATTTAAAGGTGGAATCGGGCAGATGTCATTGCGGGCATTGATGTCGCATACCATTTTAACCTATCCAAGAATTACCTATCCTTATAAAGAGCTCAAAGCAAAAATGAAAGAACAAAAGATAGATGAACCACTATCCATTACAAGTTATTCATTGGTCACATTATTACGTTTAGCTGAACAAGGTTTAGGGATTGCAGTGGTACCTAAACTAACGGCAATCAAAGAAATTTTAGATGGGCGATTGGAAATTTTGGATACGCCAATCCAATTAAAGACATTCCACTTTACCGCAATCTATACACAAGGCAATAACACCGCATTAAAAGAAAAGTTGACCGATTTAGCGGTTTTAACTTCGGAAAATGCCATGAAAAAGCTGAATAATAAAATTAGATAGTGAAGAATAAAACGGCATTTTATTCGGCTTTGGTTTTGATTTAAAAATTGCAAAAATATGAAATATTGATAATGAGAACTTATAGAAAGTGATAAATATTCATTATTAAATGATTTTAAAAATAATAAAAACATATGAATTCAATATCTTACGTTTAATAAATTTTAAATAAAGTCTTATTGTGACTCACCTTCGCCTATGCTTTTATTTGAAATACAGATTTGGTTCAGCATAACCAAAAAATCTTAAAAGTTTAAAGGATTAAAGAATTTCATATTTTAGAAAAATAGATGTTCTTTGTTTCACTTGAAATAGCGTTGATTAAGCTCAAATGGATGAGGAACGCCTACATGTCTTTATTGAAATCTTCTTTTTTATCTGACCGCCAATGGGCAATTGTTGCATCTATATTTATGATGGCAACATCGGCGATGGGGCCAGGTTTTCTAACCCAAACCGCTGTATTCACAGTGAAATTAGGTGCTGCATTTGGCTTTGCAATCCTAGTTTCGATCATTATTGATTACGTTGTTCAGCAAAACATTTGGCGTGTAGTTACCTTAACGCAAATGCGCGCTTCTGATATTGCCAATAAAGCTTTACCGGGGAGTGGTTACTTACTCGCATTTCTGGTTATTTTAGGTGGGTTTTTCTTTAGTATCGGTAACATTGCAGGTGCTGCACTGGGCTTAAATGCACTCTTTGGGTTGGATACCAAGGTCGGCGGCGTGCTGAGCGGTGCTTTGGCAATTCTGATTTTTGCCTCCAGAAAAGCCACACTGGCGATGGACAAGAGCATGATTATTTTGGGTTTACTCAAAATTGTTTTGATCGTGATCGTTGCATTTATTGTCATGCCACCTGTGGGGCAAGCCGTTCAACAAACTTTTGCACCTGATCAAATTGATTTCGCCATCATTACAACCATTGTTGGCGGTACAGTGGGCGGTTATATTTGCTACGCAGGCGCGCATCGCTTATTGGACAAAGGTGCTGTAGGACCAGAAAATATTGATGAAGTTGCCAGAGCCGCAACCAAAGGTATTGTGGTGGTCGGGATCATGCGTTATGTATTGTTCTTGGCATTCTTAGGGGTTGTGGTCAGCGGCGCAAATATCGATTTAGCAAGTCACGATGCCAATCCAGCTGCGCAAGCATTCCAATATGCTGCGGGTACATTTGGTTTTAAACTGTTTGGCTTGATTTTTTGGGCAGCGGGAATCAGTAGCACAATTGGTGCAGCTTATACCTCTGTTTCGTTTATGTCCGCATTTAAAAAGAACTTAACCACCAAACATACCAATTACCTCACGATTAGCTTTATCTCTTTAGCCCTGTTGCTTTACGTGATTCTAGGTGCAACACCAGCGGGCTTATTGATCTTTGTGGGTGGTTTTAATGGTTTGGTATTACCAATTGGTTTAACGATTTTTGTCTATGTTGCGGCATGTCGTAAAGACATGATGGGCAATTATAATTATCCAAAATGGTTGCTGGTTTTGGGTGTATTAACCTGCTTACTCACATGGTGGATGGGTTATATGTCATTCACGACGGTATTTAATTACCTCACCAAGCTTTAATCAACTTCACACTCAATTGAAAAGGAATGATCACAATGTATGTCGATTTAAATAGTGACTTGGGTGAAAGTTTTGGCTCATGGAAAATGGGCAATGATGAGCAAATTTTACCTGTTGTCAGTAGTGCTAATATTGCCTGTGGCTTCCATGCAGGTGACCCATTGGGAATATTGAAAACGCTTCAACAAGCAGTGCGATTAGATGTCACGATTGGTGCGCATGTTTCCTACCCAGATTTGGTTGGTTTTGGTCGCCGTAATATGGATCTGTCTCAAGACGAGCTGATTGCAGATGTGCTCTATCAAATTTCGGCACTTGATGGTTTGGCAAAAGTTGCTGGCTCCAAAGTGCAATATGTCAAGCCGCATGGGGCATTGTATAACACCGTAGCCAAAGATCCCGTACAAGCCGAAGCCGTGATTGAAGCCATTAAAATGTATAATCCAGCATTGGTACTGGTTGCTTTGGCTGGGTCAAATTTGGTTGCACAAGCACGTCAGGCAGGTCTAAAAGTGGTTTCAGAAGCCTTTGCTGATCGTGCTTATAACCGTGATGGTTCACTGGTTTCACGCCGTTTGGAGGGTGCTGTTTTGCATGATGCAGAGTTTGTGGCAAAACGTGTGGTTGCGATGTTAAAAAATGGCGGGGTTGAGTCAATTGATGGCATCTTTACCCCAATTCAAGCCGATACGATTTGTTTACATGGTGATACTGCTGGCGCATTAGAAATGTCCGCAGCGATTAAAGCTGAGCTGTTAAAAAACGACATTCAAGTTCGTTCATTTTGTGCATAAAACAATAAGGACAAGACACATGTTTAAAGAGATTAAAGTCGATCCAGTTCAACTAAAAGCTGCATTGGATGCGCGACAACAAATTCGTGCGGGTTTTGATCAACCCACAGCAGGAATGGCTGCTGGAATGACACAAGTGAATATGATTTCTGTACCCAAAGACTGGGCATATGATTTCTTGTTGTATGCCCAGCGTAACCCACAAAGTTGCCCTGTGTTAGATGTTTTGGAAGAAGGCGTATACCACTCTCGATTGGCTGCTGACACAGACATTCGCACTGATTTTCCACGATATCGTGTTTGGAAAGACGGTGAAATGGTTGATGAGCTCACTGATGCGAGTGAGCTTTATAACGCGCATCCTGATTTAGTGACCTTTTTAATTGGCTGTAGTTTCTCCTTTGAAACAGCTTTACAAGACGCAGGGATTGAAGTGCGTCATATCCATGACAAGACCAATGTACCGATGTATTTGAGTAATATCGAATGCCTTTCTGCTGGACGTATTTCAGGGAATATGGTGGTTTCTATGCGCCCCATTCCTGCCCATCAAATAGCTGAGGCGGTAAAAATTACGGCGCGTATGCCGAGTGTTCATGGTGCTCCCGTACATATTGGTCATCCTGAAAGTTTAGGAATACGCGACATCAATCAGCCAGATTTTGGTGATGCCTCACGTATTGAACAGGGTGAAATTCCAGTATTTTGGGCATGTGGTGTAACACCTCAAGCGGCAATCATGAACTCGAAAATCCCATTTGCCATTAGCCATGCACCAGGACATATGTTGATTACAGACATACCTGATCGTGCGTGGATGCGTTAAGACAAGAAAGGATCAGTAAATGCGATTTTTATCGGTAAATTCCGACAGTTTCTTGATTGAGCTTTCTAGTTTAGAAGAAACTTTGGCGTTATACAGTAAATTGCAAAATTTACACTTGAATGGAATCAAAGATTTAATTCCTGCTGCAAAAACAATTTTAATTTGTTTTAACGAAATCAAGACTGACTTTAAAACCTTGAGTGTTTTGATTGGTACGTTAAACCTTGATTCAGGTTTTGATCGCAATACGCAGGAAGTGATTATTCCGATTCGTTACGATGGCGAAGATTTAGTACAAGTGGCGGAACTGCAAGGCCTCTCTATAGCCGATCTGATATTAAAACATCATCAAAGTACTTGGGACGTTGCCTTTATTGGCTTTGCTCCAGGTTTTGCTTATATGAGTAGCCTTGATCTGCCCTTTACAGACGTTCCTCGTCTAAAGACACCGCGTAAAAAAATTCCATCAGGTTCACTTGGACTTGCTGGGCAATACTCGGGTATCTACCCAAAAGATAGTCCAGGTGGTTGGCAATTGATTGGAACAACGTCAGAAAAAATGTGGGATTTGGAGCGTCAAAATCCTGCGCTTTTACGACCAGGAATGCGGGTGCATTTTGAGGATATAACTCATCGGCCTGTATCTGTGGATGTGCCCAAGCAAATCACGCCACGACAAGATTTAACTTTAAAACACCCCTTATTTAAAATCACGGCATCTGGCTTGCAAGTTTCGATTCAAGATGAAGGCCGTTTTCAGCACAGCAATATCGGTGTGGGGACAGCAGGTGCGATGGATGTGGTTTCGATGCATTGTGCCAATCGAATCGTGGGGAATCCAACGGATACGCCTGTGATTGAGGTACTCAATGGTGGTTTAAAAGCAGTCATGCAAAATTCAGCTGTCATTAGCGTGGCAGGTGCAATTTCCAATATCCATGTGAAATTTGCAGATGGTCAAAAAGTAGATTTTGACAGTTATCAAGCGATTGCACTGGATGAGGGAGATGAATTTCAAATTCAAACGCCGAGTGCAGGGTTACGCAATTACCTTGCGGTTCGTGGTGGTTTGGATATTCAACCCATTTTAAATAGCTGTTCTTTTGACAGTTTAGCCATTCTTGGTCCAGCCCCTTTAAAAACGGGTGATGTCATTTACCAAGGTCAAGTTGTCCCATCCAATATCAGCATCAACGAAGTGCCAAAATCCAATCTCCCGTCCCTTGGCGATACGATTGAACTTGATATTGTGATGGGACCTCGAACGGATTGGTTTGAGCAAAGCAGTATTGAAAAACTGTGCAATCAAGCATGGTTAGTGACTCATGAAAGTAATCGAGTGGGATTACGTTTATCTGGGAAAGCACCCTTAACACGTAAGATTCACCATGAATTGGAAAGCGAAGGCACATGTATTGGTGCTTTGCAGATTCCACCCAATGGTCAACCTGTATTGTTTATGAATGATCACCCATTAACAGGTGGTTATCCTGTGATTGCTTCGGTTGCCAAGCATCATTGGGATTTGGTGGCACAAATACCTGCGGATTGCCATATCAAATTTAGAAAAATCGCCGAATTTGTAGATATCGAGAACTAAGATGAACCAGCAAAAATATGTAAATGAAAAATTATTGATTGCCAATCGTGGTGAAATTGCTGTGCGTATTATCCATGCTTGTCGGGATATGAACATTGCTTCAGTGGCGATGTATGCAGATGACGATATTGGCAGTTTGCATGTCGAACTTGCAGATGAAGCGTGGGGTTTGGTTGGGGCAACTGCAAAAGAAACCTATTTAAATATTGATGCCATTATTGATATTGCTAAAAAATCAAAAGCCACGATGGTGCATCCGGGTTATGGTTTTTTGTCAGAACAGGCTGAGTTTGCACAAGCCGTGATTGACGCAGGATTGAAGTGGGTGGGTCCATCTCCTGAAGCAATTACCAAGTTGGGTGACAAAATTGAAGCACGTAAAATCGCTGCTTCAGTAGGTGCTCCATTGGTACAAGGCACACAAGACCCTTTGAACAATGCAGATGAGGCTTTAGCTTTTGCAAAACAATATGGATTGCCAATTGCAATTAAAGCAGCCTTTGGTGGTGGTGGACGTGGCTTAAAAGTGGTTTGGAAACTTGAAGAAGTGAAAGAACTTTATGACTCTGCTGTACGTGAAGCACAAGCTGCATTTGGTCGAGGTGAATGTTTTGTTGAGCAATACTTAGATAATCCACGTCATGTTGAAGCGCAAGTTATTGCTGATTTACATGGAAATGTGGTGGTTTTAGGCACACGTGATTGTTCTTTACAGCGTCGTAATCAAAAATTAGTTGAGGAATCTCCAGCACCATTTATCAGTGACAAGATTTACCAAGAGATTTTAACTTCAGCAAAAAGTATTTGTCAGGCTGCTCAGTATGTTGGAGCAGGGACAGTCGAGTATTTATTGAGTCAAAACGGGACGCTATCATTTTTAGAAGTCAATACGCGGTTGCAAGTTGAACATCCTGTGACGGAGGAAACAGCGCGCGTTGATTTGGTGGTTGAGCAAATTCAGGTGGCTTTGGGCGAAGAGTTATCGATCAAAGAAACCCCTAAAGCACAAGGTCATGCCATTGAGTTTCGTATCAATGCAGAAGACCCTAGCCGTGGTTTTATTCCAGCATTTGGTACACTAAGTTTATTTGAAGCACCTTTTGGTCATGGTGTGCGTGTCGATACTGGCGTGCGCACAGGCTCTCTGGTTTCCAGCCATTTCGATTCTTTAATGGCAAAGCTGATTGTGACGGGGGAAACGCGTGAAATCGCAATACGCCGCGCAAAACGTGCTTTAAAGCAGTTTAAAATTGAGGGTGTGGCTTCAGTTTTAGATTTTCATCGAGCCGTGCTGAATGAGCCTGATTTTATCGACGAATTTAAAGTACATACGCGTTGGATTGAAAATGACTTTAAACAAGACTTAAAATCAACTCGACGTGCGATTCCTCAGCATCAACAGCCTATGATTTTGAGTTATATTGAAATAGATGGAAAATTACATCGTCTAGGGTTACCTGCAGGGATGTTTGCTCAAGGTGCAGTTCAGGCTGATCTACAACAGACGCAAACACCAGAGTTAGCGCTTAAACCTGAAGATGTACAAGCACCCATTAATGGGGCAATCATTTCTTGGAAAGTCCAAGCTGGCGAGCACGTAAGTGCTGGGCAGGTTGTAGCAATTATGGAAGCGATGAAAATGGAAGTTCAAGTTTTGGCTCATCAAGATGGTCTAATTCAATTGCTTAAAGAGGTAGGTGCAACCTGTTATGCAGATCAAGTGATTGCAACAATCCAATGATATTTATCTTTAAAATTTAAAACTTATAAATTTAAATCAGGTGGAATTGGGAGTTTAGGATTAAATTTCCAATTTTATTTGACCTTTTGTTGAAAGCTAGTTGTAATGCTTGGCACTGTTCAGTCGCAAAATTTTTGACCATGCCGAATAAAGCTGTTCTTCTCGATCTTGAAAATAATATGCCTACAGCCAATATCCTGAGGGAGATTATTGAACATTACCCGACACTCTATATTTTCAATTGCACAGGGCAATTTCAGTACTCTCTAGAAGACTTAACTGAGTTTTCAGGCTGGGTGAGCAGTGGCCAGGTGGTGATTTTAGAGGTACCGAATGCATCTGAAAAAGAATATGAATATGCAGTTGTGGTGGGACAACTATTGGCATTATTAGAACCTGAAATTAAGATTGACGTAATTTCTGCAGTGCCAAGCTGTCGCTTATTGTTAGATCTAATGCGTAGTGCTGATCTTGATTGCAGTTTTATTCAAGTTCAGTCGACGCTAGAGCGTCAACGCAACAAATACTCAATACCAAGTCTACAAGCGATTAAAAATAAGCCATATTTAATCATGGTGAAGAAGTATTGTGATGCTTTGGGAGAAATGACTGGCAAACCAAATACGATTGAGAAATTGAAAAATTCTATTGTTAATATTTTGCAAATTGTTCCAGAAAAAGCTCAACATCTTGTTGGAATGTTAATCAATTTGAAAATTGTCAAACGCTTTGATGATCAAGTTGCTTACCGTAAAAAAGTGTTGAAGCAATGGACAGCTCTTGATATTGAATCTCCTGTTTTAGTAAACCTAATTGAGACAGAATCCGTAGCACAAGCTAATATTAAAATTGAAAAAATTGATCAATTTTTAGAAAAATTATGTGCGGACTCGGATCGAGTTTTACAAGAAGTTGATCAGCAAGATTCGGTGAGTTTGGTACACAATGTTTTATTTAAAAACTTTGAAAAAATAGATCCTGTACAAATCGAAGTCATCCATAAATTGAATGATCTAAAAACAGATAAACCTAAAGATATTTATGCGTTACGAGATTTATTGGAACAAATGTTTCCAAAGTCAGATATTCGTTTATTGCTTAAAGAGTTGATTGAAAAAGGCTATATTTACTGGAATGGTCATGAAGTTGTTTATAGTCATGAAATGAACTTAAATTAGACCAAACTTGAAGTTATCAGAGCAAAACAAAAAAGCGATTAGATTTAATGTTAAACGCTTTTTTATTGAGTTATAGATCCTGTTTTGATAAGTCTGTACGTTCTTATAAATTTGCGACACCTCCATCTATTAATAGTTCGCTACCCACTATAAATTTAGCTTCATCTGAAGCAAGATAAATAAAGGCATTGGCGATTTCTATAGGATCTGCCAATCTTTTAATTGGTACCAGATTTTCAATACTGACTTTAAGTTGTTCGGTCTCAGCGGGGGTATTGGCGACTTTGTTAAGGGCTGGTGTTAAAGTTGGTCCTGGGGAGAGTAAGTTAAAACGTATTTGATGCGCTAAAAGCTCTCTAGATAATGTTTTGGCTAAAGAGCGTAAAGCGATTTTAGATGCGGCGTAAACGCTACTTTTCTCTAAGGCAATATGAATACTGGTCGAACCACATAAAATGACTGAGGCATGGGGATTTATCATTGAAAGCAAATTTTGAATAAGAAAAAATGGGCCTTTTACATTGGTGTTGAAAATCACATCGAATTGTTCAGTTGTCCATTGACCAAATGCCTCATGTGTGACATTACCAGCATTGATATAAATTACATCGAATTTAATTGATAATTCTTGTATTTTTTGAGTGAAATTATCTTGAGATGCTAAATTGGAGTGATCACATGAGATGCCCAAGCTTTGCGTACCGAGTTGATTTTGTGTTTGCAAAATTTGGTCTTGATTTCTGCCTGTAAATACAACAAAAGCACCTTCTTCTATTGCTCGTTGTGCGGCTGCAAAACCGATTCCACTGGTTGCACCTGTAATTAAAACCGTTTTATTCTTTAATCGCATATTGTTCACTAAATTGTCTAAAGACTCTTATATTGTGGAAATTTATTTGCGAAAGTAAGTACTTACCAATTGGTGACTTAGTCGTTGTTTGGTTTGAAATAGACTAAACTCATATACTATAAAATGTAGCTTTATGTAAGGTGAAAAATAATGACACTGCAATATGAGCAAAATTGTTCGATTATGCGATTTGTTGCATTATTTTCAGGAAAATGGGTGTTGCCGATTGTCTATCATCTTATTGAAGCAAAACATCCTGTTCGGTTTAGCCAATTACAAAAGGCTTTAGCGCCTATTCCCCAAAAAGAGCTATCGAAACATTTAAAATTGCTTGAGCGATACCAACTTATAACAAAGCAGATTTACCCAGAAGTACCACCTAGAGTGGAATATCAAATCACCGAATTGGGACAAACGTTGGAAAACTCTATTCAGTCATTGGGAATCTGGATGGAGTTTTATGAAAAAAATATGAATGAAAAATAAGAGATTAAACTGACCTCAAAATGAGTAATTGCAGGTAATTTTAATTTTAAACTTGCGTTTTATATTCAGCTTATGCAACTCTAATATAGGAATTAAAAGGTGAACTATGGAACACACTGGTCTTTGGGTTGCGCTCGTTATTATTGTTTTTGTATTGGGCTCGATTTTTGGCTTACGCGTAAGCCCTAGAGAAAAAGCATTAGGTTTAATGCGAGAGAAAGCACGTAAGATGGGCTTACACCCACGTTTAGTGGCTGCACCAGAGTGGACGAAAATCCCAATGGCAACAGAGTCTCGTGCGAGTATGGTGGCTTATTATAGTGTACTTATTCCAGATGCACGCTTAGCTTTGATGCGCGCCCGTGTAGCAGAGCAAAAGCTTCAAGTGGTCCTCGGTGATGAGAAATTTAAAGATTTTCCCATTGCATTAAAAGGGATTTATGCTATTGATATGCAGGCCAACTGTGTAGGGCTTTATTGGGATGAAGAATCTGACCTCAGAGCAACACAGCTTGATGATATGAAGGCATATTTACTTAAATTGGCTGAAATTTAACTTAATAATAGGAACAGTGGTTTATTATGGCGAACGCTCCTCGGTCCACATCCAAAAGCACAACAGCAAATTCTCCTGATGCTGGGAAAAAACGTGCACTAGTGATTGTGGAGTCGCCTGCAAAAGCGAAAACGATTAATAAATATTTAGGCTCAAATTACATTGTGAAGTCTTCGGTAGGTCATGTTCGTGACTTGCCTACAGGTGGTTCAAGTAAATCGACAGAAAAAAAACCAGCAACACGTACCAAATTGACGGATGAACAGAAGGCTGAAAAGGCACAATCCGCTTTAGTCAATCGTATGGGGGTTGATCCTGAGCATGGCTGGAAAGCTAAATATGAAGTGCTTCCAGGCAAAGAACATGTCGTCGCTGAACTGAAAAAACTGGCCAAAGATGCAGATGAAATCTATCTCGCAACGGATTTGGATAGAGAAGGGGAAGCGATTGCTTGGCATTTAAGAGAAGTGATTGGTGGTGATGATAGCCGTTACCATCGTGTAGTCTTTAACGAGATTACCAAAAATGCCATTCAAGAAGCATTTAAGCAACCTACACGACTAGATTTAAACCGTGTGAATGCGCAACAGGCTCGTCGCTTTCTCGACCGCGTGGTTGGCTTTATGGTTTCACCATTACTGTGGGAAAAGATTGCGCGTGGCCTCTCTGCAGGGCGTGTACAGTCGGTTGCGGTAAAATTGGTGGTCGAGCGTGAACGTGAGATTCGTGCCTTTATTCCTGAAGAATACTGGCAAGTTTTTGCAGATACCCAATCTGCAAAAGATGAAATTCGTTTAGAAGCAGTCAAGCAAGCTGGCAAAACATTAAAATTACAAAATAAAGCGCAAACTGATGCTTTATTGAAAATTTTAAAAAATGCTGAATATAAAGTTGCAACACGCGAAGATAAGCCAACTAAGGTCAATCCAAGTGCGCCTTATATAACGTCAACTTTGCAACAAGCTGCTAGTACTCGCTTAGGTTTCTCAGTGAAGAAAACCATGATGCTGGCACAGCGCTTATATGAAGCTGGTTTTATTACTTATATGCGTACTGACTCAACATTCTTGAGTGATGATGCTGTCAGTATGGTGCGTAATCATATTGAAACTGAATTTGGTGCAAAGTACTTACCTGCTAAAGCAAATCGTTATGGGAATAAAGCCAATGCGCAAGAAGCCCATGAAGCGATTCGTCCTTCCAATGTTGCCTTAAAAGGCGATAGTTTGGCGGGTGTTGAGCGTGATGCACAACGTTTATATGATTTGATCTGGCGTCAATTTGTTGCATGTCAAATGACTCCAGCAGAGTATTTATCCTCAACGATTTTGGTTGATGCCAATGGTGTAGAACTCAAGGCCAAAGGTCGTACTTTAGTTTTTGATGGTTTTACCAAAGTGCGTGGTCAGAACAAGTCTGATGATGATGTTTTATTACCAGCAGTCAAAGTGGGTGAAATTCTAAAACTTGAGAAACTTCATCCTTCTCAACATTTCACTAAACCCCCTGCACGTTTTACTGAAGCATCTTTAGTTAAAGAATTAGAAAAACGTGGTATTGGTCGTCCATCTACCTATGCTGCGATTATTTCTACGATTCAAGATCGTGGCTATGTCAAACTCGACAATCGGCGTCTTTTTGCAGAGAAGATGGGAGAAATTGTTACCGATCGTCTAGACGAGAATTTTAATAACCTGATGAATTATGCATTTACTGCAGATTTGGAAGGTCAATTGGATAAAGTTGCAGATGGTGAACGTAATTGGAAAGAGCTGTTAGATAGTTTCTACGGTGATTTTAAAAAGCGTTTAACTACAGCACAGGGTGAAAACGGTATGCGCCGTAATCAACCTGTAGAAGTTGAAGCTGTTCACTGTAAAGAATGTGAACGTCCGATGCAGATTCGTACTGGTACAACGGGTGTCTTCCTTGGTTGTTCTGGCTACAACTTGCCACCAAAAGAACGCTGTAAAGGGACGTTGAATTTAACACCAGTTGAGTCGTTGGCTATACTTTCTGATGATGACAGTGCTGAAACTGCTGACTTAATGTCGAAAAAACGTTGTCCAATATGTGGTACGGCAATGGACAGCTATGTGATTGATGGTGGTCGCAAGTTACATATTTGTGGTAATAACCCGGATTGTGATGGTTACGAGCTGGAAGAAGGCGAGTTCAAAATCAAGGGTTATGATGGTCCAACCATTCCATGTGATAAATGTGATGGCGAGATGCAGTTAAAAACAGGTCGTTTTGGTCCATATTTCGCTTGTATGAGTTGTGACAATACCCGTAAAGTTCTGAAAAATGGTCAGCCAGCGCCACCTCGTGTCGACCCAATCAAAATGGAACATTTACGTTCAGTCAAACATGATGATTACTTTGTTCTACGTGATGGAGCAGCGGGGTTATTCTTGGCTGCAAGCAAATTCCCTAAAGTACGCGAAACACGTGCACCGAAGGTTGCGGAGTTACGTTCAGTTGCAGATCAACTTGATCCTAAGTATCAGTTTATCTTGCAAGCACCTGATCAAGATCCAGATGGTAATCCAACATTGGTTAAGTTTAGCCGTAAAAACCAAGCGCAATATATTGGTTCAGAGACCCCAGAAGGTAAACAAACCAAATGGTCTTTGGTCTACCAAGATGGGAAATGGGTAGAAGCTTAATTCATAGATATTTAAAAATGCTGGCCTAGGTCAGCATTTTTATTGCAATTAAAAATTGAGAATATAATCAATGTGGAAAAAGATTCGAGTTGGTATTTTACTGATCATTCTGCTGATTGTTGCAGTGAATGCTTGGCGTGATATGAACCAAGATTGGAGCAAGCCCATCTTTGTTTTATTACATCCAATTAATGCAGATGGTCAACGCTCCACATCAGTCTATATTCAGCAAATTTCAACAGATGATCTTGAAGAAATTAAACATTATTTAAGTTTGCAGTCTCAAGTATTTCGTGGACAACCGATTTCGTTCCATTTTCAACTTGGACGTGAATTAGATACTTTGCCACCTAAGTTTCCAGAATCAGGCCGTATATTGGATACAGTTCTGTGGAGCTTAAAATTTAGATTTTATGCATGGAAACAGCATCAAGGAGAAGATGGCTCACCATCGGTGACCCTGTATTTAAATTATTATGATCCGAAGTTGCTGAAAGTATTGAAGCACTCCACTGCATTGGAACGAGGACGTATTGGCTCGGTGAATCTATTTGCATCGCGAAAGCAAAGTTCGAGTAATAAGGTTGTTCTTGTACATGAGTTGTTACATACCTTTGGCGCCAAAGATAAATATGATTTTAAAACAGGGCAGCCACTCTATCCAACAGGCTATGCAAATCCTGAGCAACAACCACGCTACCCGCAACCACGTGCAGAAATCATGGGTGGATATATTCCGCTTTCAGAAAGTAAAAGCAAAACACCTGAAGAACTAGCAGATACTATGATCAGTCGACTCACTGCACAAGAAATGGGATGGGTGAAGTAGCATATAGACCTGTGCAATTTATCGCTAAGATTCTGCTCAAATAAAGCTTTATTTTCGTATAGATGCAGATTTTATACAGACAAACAACTGAATTAGATCAACAATAAAATCAATGAATAACAACCAAGAGAAGAATATGCGTACTGTAGGAAATGATTTAGTTCGTCATCAACTCCATGAAAACCGTAAATGGTATCTTCTGCTTGGAGCTTTATTGGTGATTTTTGGATTAGTGCTATTGGCTTCACTGAGTATGGCAACATTGACAGTTGTTGCATTGTTTGGTGCTTTAATGATGATCGGTGGGGCTTTACACCTGATTGCAGCATTTAAAATTTTTGATGGCGGTTTCCGTTGGCTTTGGGCGTTGTTTGGTGTGTTGTATATCGCAGCGGGTTATTATGCCTTTAAATCTCCGATTACCACTGCAGTGGTATTAACCAATTTACTGGCAATTGCTTTATTGATTGGCGGTTTTATTCGTATTTTTAATGCTTTTATGTTGAAACCAATGTCTGGATGGGGTTGGACATTATTTTCAGGGCTTTTAACATTGGCAACAGGCGCAATTATTTTGGCATCACCTGATTCTCCTTTTTGGGTACTCGGATTATTTTTAGGTGTGGATATTTTATTCCAAGGAGTGAACTATCTTACCTTCGCAGCAGCAATTAAACACATCCCTCCAGCGAGTCATTAAGGTTTCACTTGATATTTGAAATCGTATACGCTTTTAATAAAATGCCTGATGAATGACATCAGGCATTTTGCATTTTGGCGTAAATATTTATGCAACTAGAGCAGTATTCTGTTAAATCTTATCTTAATTAACACGCTTGAAAAGCGAAGTGTTGCCTAGATAAATTGATTAAAGTGCTAAAACGCAGCTTACTTTGCAACTTTATACTGGCTAGAAATGGCGATACGGTTCCATGTATTGATCACAATCGCAATCCATTCAATCGCTGTAATTTCATCACTAGATAAATGCTGTGCAGCTTGCTCATAAGCGTTATCTGGAAAATGTTGATTGGCAATTAAAGTAATCTCTTCAATTAAAATTAAGGCCGCACGTTCTTTTTCAGTAAAGTATTCACTCTCACGCCAAGCACTAATCAAGGCAATACGATCGGTTGACTCGCCCGCTTTAATTGCATCTTGGGTATGCATACGAACACAGAAAGCACATTGGTTAATTTGCGAGGCTCTTAATTTGAGCAAATGAGAGAATCCAACATCAAGCCCAGCTTGCTGAACTTTTTGCATAGATAAATTTTCAAGCTCGATGACCGTTTTATATAGTTCTGGGGCGGTCTTCCCAAGGTTTACACGTTGCATAGTTGTCATTTCTTTAGTCTTAATTATGAATTTATTAGTTTATCTATACTCGAAAAATCGTTATGTTAATTTTTGAATCTCATCAAAATGCATTTGCTCATGTCTAAAGTTTTTGTTCTTGCGCCTGACTCATTTAAAGAAAGTATGACAGCCGAACAAGCTTGTTTTGCAATGCAACGTGGCATTGAAAAAGTCATTGCTGATGCACAGTTTATTCATGTACCTATGGCAGATGGTGGTGAGGGAACAGTCGATGCTTTGGTCGCTGCACGAAGTGGTCGTAAAGTATATATTGAGGTCACTGGTCCATTGGTTCAGCAACGAATATCCACCTATTGGGGATTAATTGATGGCGGTCAAACGGCTGTTATAGAAATGGCGATGGCAAATGGTATTCATTTGATTGAAAAATCCCAACGTAATCCTTTGGTGACATCAACTCTGGGTACAGGGGAAATGATTAAAGCCGCTTTAGATTTGGGTGTTGATAAAATCATTATTGGTCTAGGTGGGAGCGTCACCAATGATGCTGGTGCTGGGATGGCACAGGCTTTAGGGGCAAAATTTTTAGATGAAAACAACCATCCTGTAGATGTGGGTGGTGGGCAGCTTCAACAGATCAAAAGCATTGATCTTTCACAACTCGATGTGCGTTTAAAAGCGACTGAGATTATTATTGCCAGTGATGTAAACAATCCATTATGTGGTCCAAATGGTGCTTCTTTTATTTTTGCACCACAGAAAGGAGCAACTGCTGAGATGGTTGGGATCTTAGATCAAAATCTTGATCATTTTGCTATGTTGGTGAAACAACAATTGCATGTGGATGTGGCAAATATTCAGGGTGCTGGTGCTGCAGGCGGTTTGGGTTTCGGACTTATGGCTTTTACAGGAGCAAAAATACGCTCTGGTATAGAAATCGTGATTAAAGAAACCCAACTTGAGGAAAAAATTGCCCAAGCAGATTATGTGTTTACTGGTGAGGGCGGGATTGATTTTCAAACTAAGTTTGGCAAAACACCTTTTGGGGTAGCACAAGTTGCTAAGCAGTTGAATAAACCTGTGATTGCTTTTGCAGGGCATATCGGTGAAGGCGCCGAGGAGCTTTATGCAGAAGGCTTTAGCGCAATTTTTGGTATTGTTGATGGTGCATGTGATTTAGCCACGGCATTAAAGCACGGTGAGCAAAATTTAGAACGCTGTAGTGAAAATGTGACACGGTTGTTAAGGTTATAAGCTGTTTTTATTGTTGAAGCCTTTCTTTAATCTCTCCAAAAGATAGGGGAATTTTATTGTCTTGAGTTTTTCTTCATTTTTATGTCCTGATTTAAGCGTCAATTCACGACTTGATTCTTGGGTTAAAATGCATAATTTCACTATAGCTCTGCTAAACTAGCAGCCATCCATAAAATGATGAGTGAAAATGAGTTTAGCCAACCTGATTAATGAATTAAACCCTCAACAAAAACAAGCTGCTACGACTGAAAAAAAACATAGTCTAGTTCTTGCTGGGGCAGGTTGTGGCAAAACCAAAACCATTGTGGCACGAGCTGCATATCTCATTGATCAGGGCATTCCTGCCAATCAAATCCAAATTCTGACATTTACCCGCCGTTCTGCCAGCGAGATTGTGGCGCGAGTAGAACTTGCTTTAGGTGATCAGGCCAAAGGGTTACGAGCATCTACATTTCATACCTTCTGCATGTATTTACTCAGACGCGTGCCAAAAGCTTTTGGATTAGATCAATTTTCGATTATAGATCGTGATGATCAATTGATGCTGTTTCGTTTGATTCGTGGAAAAGACGATAAAAAGAATCCCAACGCTTTACCCAAACCACAACAGCTTTGTGATTTATATTCCTTTGCGCGTAATACCCGACAAAAACTAAGTTTGGCTTTAGAAAAGCAATTGCCTGAGTTTTTAGATGATAAAGACCAAATTGCTGAAATCATGAAAGAGTACGAAACCCGAAAGCGGGCACGTAGTTTTCTAGATTACGACGATATTCTCGCCGTGGTTGCTTCTGCTTTGGCTCAGTCGGATGGCTTAGCAGATTATGTCGCGGGCTTATGTCAGTACATGCTAGTTGATGAAATGCAGGATACCAATCCTTTGCAATGGGCGATTCTTGAACCATTAAAAGACAAAACATCATTGTTCTGTGTGGGGGATGATGCACAGTCAATTTATGGTTTTCGTGGTGCGGATTTTGAAAATATCCACCATTTTAAAGAACGTGTACCAGATGCAGAGATTTTTAAATTAGAAAAAAATTATCGCTCTACTCAAGAAATTTTAGATTTTTCAAACTGGTTGCTTGATCAAAGCGATATTCATTACGATAAAAAACTTGAAGCTTATCGTGGTGAAGGCATTAAACCGCGAATGCATGTTTTTCCAAACGAGTTTGATGAAGCAAAATGGATCGCGATCGACATCAAAGAGCGACATTTATTAGAAGGTTCAGCTTGGCATGACCACATGGTGTTGGTGCGCTCAGCCTTTGCGGCAAGACATATTGAGGCTGCTTTTATCCAAGCCAATGTTCCTTACCGATTTATTGGTGGGATGAAGTTACTTGAAACAGCGCATGTTAAAGACTTACTGAGCTTATTGCGTGTTATTGCCAATCCATTGGATGATATTGCATGGATGCGGTTTTTAACCTTGTGGAATGGCGTGGGCGATGTCGGTGCGAGTAAGCTGGCGCAACAACTGTTACTTGATGCAGATATTGAGAAAATCACAGAAAAATTAGAAAAGTTTGGACGCATTCCTGACAATACATTGCTGATTATGAAGCAAATGAGTGTATTGAAAACTGAAGTTGAAGCCTGTGTAAAACTCGGTGTAGAGGCTATTCTCAATCAACTTGAAGAAAATTATGCCAAAAAAGATTGGCATAAACGGGTGGGTGATTTTGATTTGGTTAAGCAATTGGCATCTAAACATACCCAACTGAGCGAGTTCTTAGAAGAATATGTGCTTGATCCTGTTTCAATCAGTGAAATTGAACGTCAGTCGCAAGATGATGTGGTGACTTTAATTACGATCCATTCTGCGAAAGGTACAGAACAAAAGGTTTGCTATGTGGCAAATGTCTCTGCGGGGCAATATCCTAATGCACGTGCTCAAGGAAATTTCGATGAAGTTGAGGAAGAGCGTCGTGTGCTTTATGTGGCTTTAACACGCGCCCAAAATGAACTTATTTTAACCAAACAAAATTTAAGTTTTTGGGCCCATACGCAAACGGATGAACAAGGTCGTAAGATTGAAAGTTATTTTCTCAATGACTTAACTCGAAATTTATGTACTACAGAAACCCACTACAGACAGCGAGAGCAAACTGTAAAAAGTGCCTTAATCGAACGTCGGGCGATTAATTTAGATTTTGGTATAGATCTAGATTAAACTATAGCAATCGTTTTTCATTCAAAAAGTAGGTAGGCGAGTGCTTTTTGATGTTTTTTGCCTCGTTTATATTTTAAGGTTGTGAGATGAAAATTTTAGTTCGTAATTTAGAACGTACTGTAACTGAAGCTGAATTGTTAGAGTTATTTAAGCAATATGGTACAGTAGATACTTGTACTTTAGTGCTTGATACGGCAACAGGAAAATCGAAAGGTTTTGCTTTTGTTGAAATGCCACATGGTAGAGAAGCAGTCAAAGCGATTAAAGCTTTGAATACTTTGCGCTTACATGGTCATGGAATTCGTGTAAAAGCAGCGGAAGATAAGCCAGAAGCATAATTGGCAGATATTCTAAGGAGCATTTATTGCTCCTTTTTTTATTTTAGTATTTAAATGATCTCGCCAAATCATGATAAAAATAAAAACTTAAACTGATATTTTTGTAAAAACGAGCGCTATCTATTTTATTGACATACAACATGGATAAAATTCATTGTGATTTTTGTTCAATAAAGATTAAGCTAAGACTGTAAAGAATGCCAAAATCTTAGGGAACTTCCATGTCACGTGTAGCTCGCTTTCATGCAGACCGTACCAATCAAAAACTTTACTTTGCTCGTCTTGCATGTATGCAAGGAGAACAAACTGAAAATGTTCAACAAGCTCAAGCACATCGTGAAGCAGCAGTATTTCATTTACATGGTGCGGTTTTAGCCTTTCTGCAAGAGTTGGTACGTTATTACCGTTTAAATGATTTTTCCCCAACCTTAAAGTCAATCGAAGAAAATATGGCGGCTAAAGGACAAGTATCACCAGAAGTTTTAGTGATGCAAAAATTAGCCAAAGAAGGATTTATTGCCGAACTCAAAAGAGCATATCGACTTTGTCAGTATGCACCTGAGCCAAGTGCACCAGAACCAGAAGATGAAACATCATCAAACTTAATTATCAAAGTGACTCAAACACCACAAGCTTGGTTGCCTGATACAAAGATTCTAAGAGAGTGGCACCGAGATTTATCGCAGCTTATTGATGGTTTTCGTAATGAAATGGTTGAATTCTGATCTTTTTGATCAGATATACTTGAAATTTTGTTTTAAATGACTATATAAAATATCTACAAGATGCAAAGTGCATTCAGCACCTTGCCCCATGTTGAGCATGGAGGATTTATGTCTATCGAACAGTTAAAAGAGTTATTTGGAAATCAGGAAGCTATTTTGGAGTTGGTACAGCTCGAAGGTGGGGAGCTGGCACTGCGTAATGCAGGTTCTGAAAAAGAGCCATTGGTCACTATTCAATTTAATGAAGAAGTGAAAGCACTACTGGGTGATCAAACGCCAGCGATTGCGCAACAGATGATTCAAGCTGCATTATTTGCGTTACTTGAAAAACAGGCAGATGAATGGCACGCTGAAGTTGTAGATGAACAACCAAAATTTATGAGCTAGTGATTTCATTTATTCTAGAATAAATACAATAAACGCACTTTCGAGTGCGTTTTTCTTTGTATGTCAATAGCATGATATTCATAGAGGATATCAAAAGAAGATATCAAATTATAAAAGCTATATCTTTGTCCAATAGTGGCATTCATGCCACTATTGGAGGTAAACACCACGAATAAGCAAACTTTCACAAATAAATGTTCAGTTGCTTTAAGTGAGTTTTGACGATAGCCCTATTTCAATGTGTGGGTTCATGATGATGAGCAATTTGGATTTGGTTTAAAATATGATTACTCATGTTTTTCGCCATTTCTTCTTTTGCATAATACACTTCACCAACATTGTCTTTACGGATCACTTCAGCTTCTTCTTTATTTTCAGCACAGACTAACACTTGAATTTCTGGATTAAGTAGCTTGGCCGTATCGACAATTTTATGAATATCTACAATATCCATCGGTGAAATCACCAATAGTCGTGCATGTTGGATATGGGCTTGAATCAATACACTGGGTTCAGTTGCTCGACCAGAAACCGCAGCAATGCCTTTTTCACGCAAATTCTCTACAATCTCGCGGTTCTCTTCAGCGATAACCACTTTGATGCCATCATCCATCAATGTTTTGGTTATACGACGTCCGACTTCACCATGACCAACAATCACCACTTGATCGCGTAAATACGCTTGATCGACTTCATCTGGAAGCATCGCCAATGGGTCACCACTACGTTCAAGTAAGCGTGCTAAATGCGAACGCTCACGGATCCAGTTTTGTACTGGTTCAATCGCAGAAAATAGGAATGAATTGAGCGTGATGGAAAATAAAGCACCCGCTAAGATTAAGTTTTGTGCTTCAGGACTAAGCAATCCCAGCGATAAGCCTAAAGTTGCGAGAATAAAGGAAAACTCACCAATTTGTGCCAGACTGGCACCCACTGTTAATGCTGTGTTGATGGGATAACGGAAAAATAATACCAATGCCATTGCAGCTAACGTCTTACCAATCATAATAATGGCGATGACCGCTAAAATATGCAGAGGCTGTTCCACAAGGATACGCGGATCAAATAACATTCCGACAGAAACGAAAAATAGGATCGAAAAAATTTCTCGTAAAGGTAAGGTTTCCTCTTCTGCACGATGGCTAAAATCTGATTCCTTAACCACCATCCCGGCAAAGAATGCTCCAAGTGCCATAGAAACACCGAAGATTGCGTATGAGCCATATGCGATGGATACTGCTGCTGCGACCACAGTTAATGTAAAAAGCTCTCTAGAGCCTAAACGTGCCACATATTGCATAATCATTGGGACAAGTCGTTTCCCAATAATCAGCATAAATGCAATAAAACCTGTCACTTTTAATAGGGTAATACCGAGTGTTAACCAAATATTTTGATCAGATTCATGCCCTGCAATGGTGTGTCCGCCTAAAAGTACTGCTGTTGCAGGCAGTAGAACGAGGACTAAAACCATGACCAGATCTTCGACCAACAACCAACCAACGGCAATTTTACCATTTACAGAGTTAAGTAGTCCTTTGTCGCCTAATGCTTTGAGTAAAACCACAGTACTTGCACAAGATAAACTTAAGCCAAAGACCAGCGCAGAGCCAAAGCTCCAACCCCAAAAAATGGAAACAGCCATACCGAGTAATGTGGCAACTGCAATTTGTAAAATCGCACCAGGAAGGGCAATTTTTCGGACTTGCATTAAATCATTCAGTGAAAAATGCATCCCAACACCGAACATTAAGAACATGACACCTAATTCAGCAAGCTGATTGGCCAGCGCGATATCTGCAACAACACCTGGGGTATTGGGGCTGATGATAATTCCCGCAATTAAATAACCAATCAAAGGTGGTAGGCGTAATCGTGCAGCGATATAGCCAAAAATCAGTGCTATACCAAAACCAACTGCAAGTAAAATAATCAGATCTACATCATGAGGCACTAAATACTCCTTAAATCTTCAGGAGAAATCATTCAAAAAATCATTTCTTAAGGTAATGACTTTGTATAAAGCCATATAAAATGCACAATCAGTGCCAAATTCGTTAAAGAGTTTAACAAGTCGAAGAAAAAAAAGGCAAAAAAAACGATCCAAATGGATCGTATTTTTTAAGAAAACTAAAATTATTTAATTTTAGCTTCTTTGAAGATTACGTGTTGACGGATTTTTGGATCAAATTTTTTGATTTCCATTTTTTCCGGCATAGTACGTTTGTTCTTAGTAGTGGTATAGAAATAACCTGTACCAGCAGTAGAAACTAAGCGAATTTTATCACGCATGGTTCAGACTCCTTAGATCTTTTGACCTTGAGCACGAAGGTCAGCAACAACCTTTTCAATGCCCAATTTGTCGATAATACGCATACCTTTAGTGGTTAAACGAAGACGTACGAAACGTTTTTCGCTTTCTAACCAGAAACGGTGGTGATGCAGGTTCGGCTCGAACCGGCGTTTAGTTTTGTTGTTGGCGTGTGAGACGTTGTTACCAACGACTGGACGCTTGCCGGTAACTTGGCAAACCTTAGACATGGTGTAACTCCATTGATTTAGCCAACAGCAAATCTGTATGGCCAGTCAAAATAAAACGGATTGAATTCATTCAAGGGGCGTTTTATACCAAAATTCCGCTTAAAAGACAAGCGGAATTCGTCAAAACGCAACATGATCCAATTTGATAGATCATGCCTTGATCAGTTAACGTAAGAAAGTTTTCTCTAAAATCTTATTTAGGGCTTTGTCATAAGGCGCTAATATGAATTTTAAGCTAAATAGCTTAGGAATAGACATTACCGAACGCTCATGTGATAAACCAAAGAAACCTTCTGGGCCATGATATTTGCCCATACCAGATGCGCCAACGCCACCAAATGGTAAATCGTCTTGTGCAACATGGGTAACTACGGAATTTTGACCGAAATGCCCAGAATGGGTACGTTGGGAAACGTATTCTGCGCGGGCATTGTCAAAGTCGAAGTAGTATAAAGCAAGTGGACGCGGTCTGCCATTAATAAAGTCAATCACATCGTCAATTTGATCATATTCCATAATAGGAAGAACTGGGCCAAAGATTTCATTCTTCATAATGTCCATTGTTGGTAGGACGCTTGTTAAGAATGTGGGCGCAATTTTACGTACACTTGCTAATTCTTCATTTTGAGGATTGATTTCAATCAGCTCAGCACCTTGCTGTCGTGCATCCTCTAAATAACCTTGAACGCGGTTATACTGCTTATCGTTGATAATACTAGTATAATCTTGATTGTCACGAATCGTTGGATACATTGTTGTTGCAACTTGTTTAAAGCTTTCAATAAACTCGGCAGTTTTTCCTCTAGGTAGGAACATATAGTCTGGTGCTACACAGGTTTGACCAGAGTTCCATAATTTACCAAAAGCAATACGTTCAGCGACCAGATTGAGATCGCTTGAAGGATGTACGATTACAGGTGATTTACCACCAAGCTCAAGAATAACAGGCACTAGATTTTCGGCAGCAGCAGACATGACGGTTTTACCGACATTGGTAGAGCCAGTAAAAATGATTTTATCGAATGCTAAATGTGAAAATGCATCTGAAATTTGACCACCACCATTCACCACGGCAACCAATTCTTGTGGAAAAGCTTCTGAGAGTGCATTTTCAAGTACGAAGCCAAAATTAGAAGATGAACTTGAAATTTTGAGTATTGCGTGATTTCCTGCAGCCAATGCACAAATCAGTGGACCAACAGAAAGTAACAATGGATAGTTCCATGGTGCAATAATTCCAATCACACCTAAAGGCTGATATTGCACCCAAGCTTTGGCTGGTTGGTGTAAGATAGACACATGGCGCTTAGATGGTTTCATCCATGCTGTTAAATGCTTGCTATAATATTTAATTTGTTCTAAACATGTGAGTAGTTCACCAATTTTAGTTTCGCTGATCGAACGATTCCCATAGTCTTGATTGATTGCTTCTGCAAATTGATCTTGGTATTTTACGAGAACTTTCTTTAAGCGAGCTAAACGTTCAATACGTTCCTTTGCTGTAGGAACAGGATAGCGTTGATAAGCGACTTTCTGTTGTTCAAGAATGTCATGCATACGTTGAACTTCAGGTGAGTAAGAAGTCATTGAATTTGTTTTTGTATGACTGTTCATGACAAACACCATTTACGAATAGGTTAATATAATATAATTTTTAGAGTAAATACTCTAAATAGTCAAGTCACTTTATGTTAGCTTGTGCTAACGGTTAAAAATGGTAATAGGATGTCGAGCTCCAAAACTTTGAAAACGAAAGACCGAATTTTGCAGATTAGTCTGCAACTTTTTAATGAGCGCGGCGAACGTGCAGTTACAACAAATCATATTGCAGCAGAGCTTGGGATCAGTCCTGGAAATTTGTATTATCATTTTCGAAACAAACAAGAAATCATCAAAGAATTGATGGAACAATACCAAAAAGAAACTTTAGATATGCTGTCATTACCCGATGACCGTGGAGTCAATGCGAATGATAAAATCCGTTATTTCCAAGTTTTAAGCAGCCAGCTATGGGAATATCGCTTTCTACATCGTGATGTTTATCATTTAATTGAAAATAATGATGACTTTAGAAAAATTTACCCTCGCTTCGCTGGCAAGGTGATGCAACAAGGGCAAAAAATTTATCATGCCTTTGTTGAGGCGGGACTTATGCAGATGACACCTTCTGAAATTGAAGCACTCATCATCAATATTTGGATCGTGCTGACCAACTGGACAAATTTTCTTTATATGTCTGGGCATTTAAGTGATTCGAACCATTTAGATGAAAAATGGATTTGGCAAGCATTGCGCCAGATGGTGTTTTTGGAAGGCCCTTATTTACGTGGCGAAAGTCGTGAAACCTATGAACGCTTGCTAGAAAGCTTCGGTTCTTCGGAATTATTTGCCAGTTTATCTGCTGTAAAACGTGATTGAGGCTGAATCAAGATTGAAAGCTGATGAAAAAGCGTTAAAATATTTGGCTGTTTTTAAATTAACTTATAAGTGATATCCATCAACATGAACATGACTACTGCCAACACAGCGCGTCTACTGATTACTTGTGAAGACAAGCCAGGAATCGTGCAAGCTGTATCGAGCTTTTTGTATCATCAGGGCGCGAACATTACTGCGCTTGATCAATACGCAACTGAAGCTCAAGGCGGGCGTTATTTTATGCGTGTTGAGTTCGAACTCGATCATTTGCAATCTCGTCGAGAGAGTCTCATTCAAACTTTCGCAAGCAATGTGGCTGAACGTTATAGTATGCATTGGCGTTTGGCTTTGGTCAGTGACATTAAAAAAGTCGGTATTTTGGTGTCTAAAGTTGACCATGCTTTGCTTGAGTTGTTATGGCGTCATTCTCGAGGTGGCTTACCTTGTGAAATTACCCAAGTGGTATCAAACCATGAAGACTTACGTGAATCTGTAGAAAACTTTGGTATTCCTTTTTATGTGGTTCCTGTTAATAAAGAAAATAAACGTGAAGCCTATACAAAGATCGATGAGTTGATGCAAGGCAATGACTTATTAGTTCTCGCACGTTATATGCAAATTCTTGATGAAGAGTTTGTACAAAAATGGGAAATGAAAGTGATCAATATTCATCACTCATTTTTACCTGCTTTTGTGGGGGCAAATCCATATAAACAGGCGTATGAAAAAGGCGTTAAATTGATTGGGGCAACAGCGCATTATGTGACTGCAGATCTGGATCAAGGTCCAATCATTGAGCAAGATGTAGAGCGAGTAAACCATGATTTTACTGTTGATCAACTGCGTGAATTAGGCCAAGACGTTGAACGTAATGTACTTGCTAGAGCGGTAAAATGGCATCTAGAAGACCGTATTATTGTCGATGGTAATAAGACTGTTGTTTTTCAGTAGCATATGAATATACATTTAATATGAGTCGTAAAACAAGGATGCTTTATGCATCCTTTTTTTATTTTTAATTTGTAAAATCGATTAAAAATATTGAAAAACCAGTTGCAAATGAAAACACTTCTCATTTATCATTGTTGCACTTTAATTGTTCTATCCGATGAGCTTAATCTATAAAATCATATTTTTGTAGTTTGCTCAATTTTAGGTATTTAGATTCTTATGAGTCAGTCTTCCATTGCACCACTTCAAACGCCACCACCGATGAAGAAAAAAGTCCTTGCTGCAGTATTAGCAGTTGTTGTCGGGCACGCAGGTGTGTTGTGGGGGGTAAGTCATATGAAACCATTTGAACTGCCTCAAATAAAGAAAGAACCTTTAAAAATCAAGTTTTTAAAGTTAAAAGAAGATGTTCCACCGCCGCCGCCGCCTCCATCTGAACCCATCAAACCTAAAGTTCAACCAAAACCTATAGAGAAGAAAGTTGAGCCTAAACCAGTGGTTAAGCCAAAAATCATTGAGCAGAAAAAACCTGTAGAAAATGATGATCGGGCAAGAAAGCTTGAAGAACAAAAGCGTTTAGAAGAGCAACAGAAGCAGGATAAGGCACGTCAAGATGAGCAAAAACGTCTAGATGATCAAAAGCGTGCGGAACAGCAGAAACGTGAACAAGATGAACGTGACCGTCAAAAACGTGAACAAGATGAGCGCGATCGCCAACGTCGTGATCAAGAGCAAAGAAACACGCCGCGTAATGTAAACGAAGGTCAGGTGTCTTGGAGTCGTAGTCCACGTATCGCAAAAGAGCAATTACTTAAACTGATGTCTCCAGAAGATGGAACCAAGGTTGTAAATCTAGAAATTACTGCGGATGCGGGCGGAAATATTACCAATGTTCGTATTCTTCAATCCAGCGGTAATTCAAGTTTAGATAGTTATGTTGTTAAGCAGACTCAATCTGCAAAATTTAAAGCTTATAAAGAAAATGGTGCGGGTGTGCCGTTTAAAATTAGGCAAGATTTTGCGTTGTCGGTCTCTAAAGGTAAATAATTTTTTTAAGAATTAGGAAATGTGCATATGAACTTTTCAGTTTATTGGCAACATGCTGATGCGGTCAGTAAGACACTGTATTTTGTTTTATTGGCAATGTCTATTGCAACGTGGACTGTGTTCATTTTGCGTATTCTAGGCACGCGTCAACTCAAGCAGGTTGCTCAGGATCACCTTGCTCAGGCTTTAAAAGCCTTAAAAGCCAAGCTTGCGCCATTAAGCTTTGATCAACGTAAAGCAGTTGCAGAACAAGCGTTACTACGTCAAATTTCAGCTGAAAAAGCCAATGCAGAAAAAGGTGTTTCAGTTTTAGGAACGATTGCTTCACTTGCACCATTTGTAGGTTTGTTTGGTACAGTATGGGGAATCTTCCATGCGCTTGTTGCTGTAGGTAAAAGTGGTCAAGCCGGTTTAGCTCAAGTTGCAACACCAGTTGGTGAAGCACTGATCATGACGGGTTTAGGTCTTGCTGTTGCGATTCCAGCAGTATTGGCATATAACATTTGCGTACGTTTTAATCGGACATTGTCAAATGAGTTGCAAGATCAAGCACATGGTTTGTTAATTGATACGATGTTACAACAAGATTCTTCAACGCAAAAAGTTGAATCTGAATCTACAAATAAAGGTTTAGTTGGAGGTCAAGCTTAATGGCTTTTCAATTGGGAGAAGACAACGATTCTGGCATGAATGAGATGAATCTCATTCCGCTGATCGATATTATGTTGGTATTGATGATCATCTTCTTGGTGACAGCCACCGTTGCTAACCCATCGATACCATTAACTTTACCAAAGACCACAGCTGAAGTGATTGCGCCTCCACCTGAAGCAATTACCATCAGTATCAATCAGAATGGTGATGTGGCTTGGAATGATAAAGTCATCACTTTAGATGAATTGGCTAAACGATTTGATGAAGAAGGTCAAAAGCCAGTAAAACCAGCTGTTCAGTTAAGAGCGGATAAAGAATCTCGCTATGATACCGTTGCACAAGTGATGTCTCGTGCAAGTGAAGCAGGATTAAATGATCTTGCATTTATGAGTGATAATTAATTTGAATAATTACAAATATTTTAAAACCTCCTTTTAAGGAGGTTTTTTTATGTTGATTTAAAAACAGACTTTTGTGTGAACCAAAAATTGAGCATTAAAAATTGATATGCATTTAAATTTTGGTAAAACATAGATGGTATTTCTATCGTGAGGCGACATAAATGTCGCTAAGTTAGAGGAGGGTACAGACGTACCCCATCCAACATGAGCAAAAACAAAGTGTTGCTTTGTTTGCAATGCAAGGTTTGCCATCCCACTACGAAAAGTGATTTAAACTATAAATGTAAAGCAAGGCATTATAAATTTGATCTTTAGAGATTTATCTTTCTGCAATAGTAAAAGTTTCATGCTTGATAAAGCTTAAGCACTCCTAGAAATTATTCAAAAACTTAGTTTGACAAGAAGTCTAATAGTTTGAGTATTTAAAATACTTAATCTTTGAGTAAGTCTTGAAACTGGCTATGGAGTTTGAGTAATTTTGGCGGAATGGCAAAATTACAATAACCTTGTGCAGGATTACGGGCAAAGAAGTTTTGATGGTATTCTTCGGCAGGATGGAAGGCGGGTGCTGAACTGAGTTCAGTCACAATATTTAAGCCATCTGCTTTGAGCTGTTCAATAAATTGCTCCGATTCAAGTTTTTGCTGTTCATTAAAGTAATAAATCACCGAACGATATTGTGTTCCAATATCATTACCTTGGCGGTTTAATGTGGTTGGATCATGAATTGCAAAAAAAACCGTGAGTAATTGCGGATAACTGATTTGCTGTTCATCAAATTCAATCAAAATCACTTCAGCATGATTGGTATCCCCATTACAAATTGCTTCATAAGTTGGATTGGGAGTATGCCCGCCAGCATAACCACTGACTACGTGATTGACACCTTTGAGCTGTAAAAATACGGCTTCGGTACACCAAAAGCAGCCACCACCAAATAGAGCCTGTTGCATGTGAAGATCCCTTTATTTTTAAATTATAGAAAAGATGAAACGATACTAAAGATCATATCGTGAACTTGCTTAGTTTGTCATATAACCATTTAAGCATAGGTACAATACCTGTTTGATTCACTAAAGAGATCTGTTTAAATTGTTGCAAAATTTTAAAAGAGCAATCTACTTAAATTGCTGTTAACAACTTAAACTTTTATATTTAAGTCGAATCAAAAGACATTCAATAGAATGCCTTTTACTCATGATAATTTATTCGTCGTCTAATAAATCCATTTGTTTTGCAATTTGATAGAGATTATTTGAACGATTCCCTGTACGACAAAACATAAGTACTGGTTTTGGAAGCTCGTTAAAGCGGTTAGCAAAGCTTCTGACATCAACTTCTGTGATTTGACCAGCAACGACAGGTAGAAATACATAGTCCAAACCTGCTGCACGTGCAGCTTCTTCAATTTGAGCACTTGTGGGCTGTTCAGTTCCGCCTTCCAAATCAGGACGATTATTCATTACAGACTTAAAGCCTTTTTCTGCCACTTGAGCAATATGTTCTGGACCAATTTGACCAGCAAAACCAACATTTTCACTCATTTCGTCACTCCTATATGATTTAAAATCCAATATGCTATATATAATAGCATTAAGCTCAGAACTGAGTTTGAACGATAAAAGATTTATAAAAGAAATATCTATAAAAGATAACGCAATGGAGTGTGTATGTACGCATATACAGTTGAACCACTATATATCCCCATTGGACAAGAAGTCATAGCGGCAGATTTTTATCGACCTAAAAATCTAAAAAAACCTGCTGTTATTATTATGGCTCATGGATTTGCATGTTTAAGACAATTTAAGTTGGTGAGCTATGCGCAAAAAATTGCACAGGCAGGCTACGCGGTTGTGCTGTTTGATTATCGTTTTTGGGGAGGAAGTACAGGCTTTCCTCGTGAACTCATTTCATTGCAAAATCAGTTGGATGATTGGAAAACCGTGGTGAGTTATGTCGCAACACAAAAGAAAATTAATCCAAAAAAAATAGTGCTTTGGGGGACTTCTTTGAGTGGCGGCTATGTACTTAGTCTTGCAAGTGAGCTAAAAAGTGTCCAAGCCATTATGGTGCAAGTGCCTTATGTGGATGGGGCAGAAACTGCAAAATTATTTCCAATTCAACAGTTACCCAAGGCATTAAAAATATCCAGTCAAGATTATATGGGGGCAAAAGTTGGGATACTTCCACGAACTTTACCTGTGGTGCACCCCTTTGATTTATGCTTTATTCCGACTAAAGATAGTTATAACGGCTATATGTCAATTGTAAATCCAGACTACTTTTGGAGTGGTGAAGTTCCAGCACGTGTATTTTTTAATTTAATTCGCTTTAGACCTATTCAGACCGTTAGAAGTATTAATATTCCTGTGCTATTTATTGCGGCTAAAAAAGATAGTTTTATCCCTATTGAATCTAGCCGAGAAACTGCAACAAATATTGCACCTTTTGTGCAATATCATGAATGGGATATGGCGCATTTTGATATTTATCATGGGAAATGGTTGGAAAAATCAATTTTGACCCAATTAGAGTTTTTACATCAACATATTGGAGTGAGCTAGATGATTATTGTATGTCCATCATGTGGCGCAAAAAACCGAGTTCCCGAAGATAAATTAAATGCTCAACCCACTTGTGGTCAATGTCATCAAAATTTGATTGCACTTGCTCCTATTGAGTTAAATGAACAAAATTTCAGTAATTTTGTTAGTCATAGTGATTTGCCAATTATGATTGACTTATGGGCCGAGTGGTGTGGTCCTTGTAAAATGATGGCACCACATTTTGCTGAGGTTGCAAAAAATAACCCTCATGTGGTTTTTGCTAAAATTGATACCGAAGCGAATCCACGCTTAAGTAGTGCATTTAATATTCGCAGCATTCCAACTTTGGTTTTAATGAATAAAACCACGGAAGTTGCTAGAATAAGTGGTGCGTTACGTGCTAACCAATTACAAGAATGGTTAGATCAACAATTGAATGCCCATAAGTAATTTAGGGGCTCGGAGTTATTGTGTCAGATTCTCATGTAAAACCTGAAGGTACACTGTCTTTACAAACCATCGCAATGCCAGCAGATACAAACTGGAGTGGTGACGTTTTTGGTGGTTGGATTGTTTCACAAATGGATTTGGCTGGCGCAATTCATGCAGAACGCTTTAGTAAAGGGCGCTGTGCAACGATTTCGATTAATCAGATGACTTTTCTTGTTCCTGTAAAAGTGGGGGATGTGATCAGCTGTTATACCAAGCTGTTAAAGGTCGGTAATACATCGATTCAAATGCAGATTGAAGTTTGGGATAGTCATGACAGCTCTCGTGCTGCCAAACGAGTGACTGCTGGTGTATTTACCTTTGTCGCTGTAGATGTTGCGGGAAATAAACGTCAAATATCTGAAGATGTAAAACAGAAGTATTTAGCTTCGCAAAGTGCATAAATACTCGATATAAAAAATCCCAACATTGTTTGGGATTTTTTTATGGAATATGTGTTTTGAATGGTTTATGCAAATATCTTATTAGAACATGGTATTACTATTAGCGCTTGATTCGGGAACAGCTTGTTGTACATCCCAGTGTTCAAGAATTTTTCCATTTTCGACTCTAAAGATATCGACAATTGCAACAC
The DNA here is from genome assembly GCF_037152175.1 of Acinetobacter sp. AS167. Taxonomy (NCBI): domain Bacteria; kingdom Pseudomonadati; phylum Pseudomonadota; class Gammaproteobacteria; order Moraxellales; family Moraxellaceae; genus Acinetobacter; species Acinetobacter sp. AS167. The sequence continues at coordinate 19,168 of NZ_JBBCMP010000003.1, read as the reverse complement.
CACGATCATGTGGATTTTGAGCTGAATGAACGTGTAAAAACACTAAATTTCCTTCAGCTACTGCACGTTTGATTACACTTCTTGCTTCTGGATTGTTTTGGAAATACTGAGTAAAGTGATTTACAAAAGGTGCTTTGCCATCTGGAACACGTGGATTGTGTTGAATATACCGATCATCAATATAACGATCTGCATATGTTTTGACTTGATGCTTTTGAAATACACCCTCATAAAAATCAGTCACAATAGCTTTATTTTGTTGCGCTTGTTGGGTTGTTGAATTTGCTGGTAATGTGTTGTTCATTGTAGTAGTAGCAACGTGACTTGGATTTTGGGCACATGCAGTGAGAAATATAATAGGGCTTAGAGTTAGGCTGAGTACAATAAATTTTCTTGGCGTAGCTGATCGCATGATTATCCTCTATAGTTCAAGTCTCAATAGTTCAAGATGGTGGTGGAAATAACACCATCTTGATAAGGAAGTAAGCATGAATATAGTGAATAATCGTCACTCATTATTTGTACTTTAGTAAGTTTTATTTACATTTGCAGATTTTTACTTATTTCTTTTTCAGGCGTTCTTTTGACACCCAAGCCCACACCATTTGGCATTCGACAGGCTCTTTTCCAGACTCATCCATAATGGTGACTGGAACTAGCGTTTCACCTTTTTCAGAGCTTTGCATTTCTAAAATTTGTTCTTTGCTCAATGTCGCTGTTGCTGTCATATCACCTTTAGACGGTCGTTTATATTCAATATGCATGCTTTTGATCAATACAATTGAACTATCAGGAACATTCATACCTGTGACAAAGCCTGTTGCTGTTTCAGCAATCAGCGCCATTGCAACAGCGTGTAATTGTCCAATATGGTTTTGCATAGCACGGTGATTTTTAATTTCAACCACAACTTTTGAATGGCTGACCTCTAGGTATTTAATATTGGCTGTACCCACCATAGGCACAACTCGACCAAACGCCTTACTCCAGAGCGTACTACGAATGCCTTTAGGGAATTTAGAGGTCGCTTTCACAAGTTTAGATAAACGGTTGGTCTGAGTCATGTCTTAACCTATAGTGCTGCTAAAGAGCTTAGTCTTTGAAGTTATTAAATTGTAAAGGTACACCGAATTGTTGTTCTTTTAAAAATGCCATAACTTGCTGTAATGTATCGCGCTTTTTATCAGTTACACGTATCTTGTCACCTTGGATAGAAGATTGCACTTTGACACCACTTTCTTTAATGGCTTTATTAATTTTTTTTGCAGTATCTGAGTCAAGTCCGTCTTTAAGCTTGATCACTTGAACAATGTTTTTACCTGAAGCCGTCATTTTTTGTGGATCAAGGGCTTGAATATCAACTTTACGTTTAAAGAAATGATTTTCGAGCATGCTATAGACTTGTTCGCACTGGAAATCACTTTCAGTTGAAATTTTAATTTCTTTGGCTTTTTCATTAATTTCGATTGAAACGTCCTGACCACGGAAGTCAAAGCGTGTTGCAATTTCTTTTTGGGTGTTTTGAACAGCGTGATTTACTTCAAAAATCTCTAATTCTGAAACAATATCGAAAGATGGCATAGTTTAGACCTTTACAAATGGAAAGAATATCTGAGATGCTAGGGATGTTTTCTTCATTTGCCAAGTGTTGTTTACATCAAAGGAGTGCACAATGATCCGTAAATTAGAAATTACAACATTTGAGTTCCCAGAAAATGCCGTTATCTGGGATGTTCGTGATGCAAAAGCCTTTGCCGAAGGCCATGTTAAAGGTGCTGTAAATCAGCCTATAGATGGTTTAAGTGCTGAGAGCTTAACTCAAGTGAATTCGGATCAGTCCATTTACATTTTATGTGGTGGTGGAAGTAAAGCGCCTCGAGCTGCTGAAAAATTAGAGAGTTTAGATGGTTCTCGTGATTACGTTGTGCTTATGGGGGGAACACGTGCAGCACGTGATGCAGGCCTCCCATTAGAACAGGGTTCGTAAAAAAGCGCCGAAAGGCGCTTTTTTATTACAAATAATCAATAAAAAAAAATCATGGTTGTATCGGTTTAAAATAAGGTTTTTTCTCTTTTACTTTCTTTTGAAAGCGGTTTGGATTTAATTTTTGCAATAAATTTTGAGAAATCGGGCAAGCTTGATGAAGGACCAAAGCTACCAAGATTTCACTACACAAGGGCGCAAATAAAAAACCTTTAGAGCCCAGCCCAGAAAATGTATAAACCTCTTTCTCAGCTTCAACTTTTCCCAGTAATGGAAAATAGTCCAGACTTTGAGCACGTACTGAAGCACGACCTTGCCATTCATCTACTTTGCAGAGCGATTCTGCGTATTGTGGAAACACACTGTGGATAAGTTCATAGTTATGCACATGGTCTTCAAGCAAAACTTCAGTGTCATCACGATTGGGATAAAAAGAAGCACCTAAAATCAAATGCTGCTCATCAAGCTGCATACAATAGCCTCCATAACTGTAGGCATATTGCGGATCTAATCGGTGTTTAACATTGTTGAGCCAACTGACTTGTCCACGGATCGGGTTGAGTATCGGGAACTGCTCAAAAAAAGCATGGCTTTCTTTGGCACAACATACAATCACATGATTAAAATCACCAAGATCTGTGTGTTGGCTATCTTGTAGTGTTAATTGATGGTGATTCGATTGAGCAATACTATGAATGTGAGCATGTTTAAATTGAATCAGCGGATGTTCAAGAATTTGGTCTTTGAGTTGCTGAGGATAAATTGAACCTGCTTGAGTGAGCTGTAAACTCTCTAGTGTGGTTTTTAGATCTAAATCATCGGATGTTTGGTTTTTAAGTAAACCTTGGGGATACTGCGCTGCTAAATCCAATAAATGCTCAGTATTTTTTTGTGCTAATTGTTGAACGGCAATAGGACGAAAAGCCTGAAATTTTGGATAATGCTGCAAAGCATGTTGCCAAGCCAAGGTCATTAAATGTTCCGAACTTTGCTCGATAGGGCAGAGTTTCGGATTTAATAAGGCCAGAGGGTTACCAGAAGCACCTGCTAAAGGCGCTGATTGGTCGTAAATTGTAACTTGATGTCCTCTTTGGGCAAATCCCCATGCGCAACTTAAACCTGCAATTCCAGCGCCAATGATGGCAATGTGGCGTTGATGTAAATTGTTTTGAGTTTTCCATATTTTTTTTTGAATGTTTTGTGCTACAAGATCTATTGACTGCGATTGATTTTCTTCGACTGCTTGTTCAGGCGCACTCCAAATGGCTTGTAGCATTTCACGTTTATGACCAAAACCAGGCGGACGTGAAATAGTGATTCCATGCTGCTTTAGACCCCGTTTAAGCACACCTGCTACGCTAAATGAGGCAAAAGTTGTTCCAAAATCTGACAGTCTGACAATATTGTTTAAAACTTTGTCTTCCCATATGTCTGGATTACAAGAGGGGGCAAATCCATCTAAAAACCATGCGTTCACTTGTTGAGATTTAACCATTGCTGGAAATACATCATGTGCATCACCTAACCACAGATCAATTGAAAAACGTGCTTCTGGAAAGCTTAAACGGTGACAACCTGCGATGGGCAATGGATAGTGTTGAATCAACTGATCAGAAAATTGTTGAAGTTCAGTCCACACCTTTAACGCACGGGTTAAATCCTGTTTAGACAAGGGGAACTTTTCTACACTGATTATATGTAAGTGGCTGTGATTCTTTGGACGAACATTGTGCCAAAGTTGCCACAATGCCAAAATATTTAATCCTGTACCAAAGCCAGTTTCACCAACACAGAAATATTCAAAATCATCTAAATCTGCAAGTCGTGTTGAAAGATCATTACCATTCAAAAATACGTGTCGGGTTTCAAGTAACCCGTTGTCTTTAGAAAAATAGACATCACCAAATTGTTTGGAAATTGGAACTTCAATTCCATCAATACATTGCCAGTCTAAATCGGCTGTTTGAATGGCATTTGACAAAGCAGATTACCTTTTGATAATTAAAATGAAAAAACCTGACATTTCGCAGTATCAGGTTAAAGCGTGAAACTTTCTAAGCACAAAGTCAAAGCAGTGGGCTTACCACTGACGACGACGTTTGGTATAGATATAGCTTGCGATTAAAAAGCCAAGTAAAACACCAACAGCAATGGTCGCAGCACCATATAAGAACATTTGCGCACTTTGTTCACTTTGTAGAACTTGAACTTGTACACCCAGATTGTCATTTTTGAGTTGTAATTCTTGGTTCTGTGAAAGGGCTTCTAAATTGGCCTTTTCAAGTTGCTGTAAACGTGTTGCTTGGTCTTTAACCAAAGCTTTAGCTTTGGCATCTTGAGATGCTTTTTCTTTGCTAATTTGTTCAGCCGTTAAAGGTTTATTTTCTTGCGCTTGAGCCTGCGTTTGGATGCTGGAATTTGCACCTGCTACAGCAGGAATAATACTCGGTTTTGGCGGTGCAACAGGTTGGGCCACCTGAGTAGGCGCTGCCGTCGTTGCTTGAGTCGCTGAAGATTGAGTAGGCTCAGCCGAGACAAGGGGGGATAAAAGTACAAAAGAACTTAAAGTCAGACTAAGTAAGCTTTGGACGACAACGCGCATTATGTTATCCCTTAGGCAATGCTTTATTGAATGGTTTAACATCAATATGACTATAAATTCCTTCTTTTAAGAAAGGTTCGTCTTTTAACCATTCATCCAAAGCTTCACGGCTGTCAAAATCGAGAATTAAAGTACTGCCATAAAAACCTGCTTGTGGATTTTCACGATCAATCGGCATCGCGCCGGCCACGATGACACGGCCTTCAGCATCTAACTTTTCGAGTCGAGCTAAATGTTGTGGACGCACAGCAAGACGTTTTTCTACTGTACCTGCTTGATCGGTACAAGTAATTACAAATAATGGCATGATATTTCTCGATTTTCTAAAACACTTTATTCGTCGGTAGATTTAAAGTGTTTTCGTAATATAACAAACTGGATAATAATAAAGGAAAACATGACAATCATGTCACCAAATGCTGTAAATTCGCCCCAATATTTTCCACCTGCAAATAAAAATGCGAAGAAAATATGTAAACAAGACATGACAATGAACATCGCAGCCCATGCAAAGTTTAGATTTTTCCAACCTTTTTCAGTCAGGTTTAAGACTGGACCAAATAACCTTTGAATGAGTGGCTTCTTTTCTTTACCAAAATAAGGAGAGAGCAAGAAAGCGCCAGCAAAGGCTAAATTCAAAATTGCAGCTTTGAGACGAATATAAAAATCATCACTCAACATCAAGGTGATTCCACCAAAAATGACGGTCATGAACAAAACAAACCATTGTTGTTTATCCAGACGGAATTTTTGGAAAATAAATAGCGCACCATAGACCACAAGCATTGAAATAATCAGACCTGTAGTTGCAACAAGGATGTTGTTGTTGTTTACACCACCTGCTGAGCCGATCAATTGTAATAATGGATGATCGGTGTTTTTAGGATCAACCGTTTTGTATAAATAAAAGAAAATTATGAGTGGCACAAAGTCTAAAAGTGCTTTCATGTTAAAGTATCTAGTCTGTTCAGGTTGATGGGATAGTATAAAAGATGCAAGGCATAGATTTACATACTCACAGTAATATTTCTGATGGAACTCTGACTCCAGAGTTATTGGTTCAAGCTGCCATCGAGAAAAGCATACATACACTTGCATTGACGGACCACGATAGCATGGATGGCTTAATACAAGCTGAACAATTTGCAAAAAATCAACCAATTCAAATCATTTCAGGTGTGGAAATCTCTAGTCAATGGTCTAGACCTGAGACTAAAAAAAGTTATGGTGTGCATATTGTTGCACTCAATATGCAAAATCCTGAACCATTACAACAGCTTTTAATGCAACAGAAGAAAATTCGTGCTGAGCGAGCCAAGCAAATCTGTGATTTGTTAATTCCTTTGATTCATCAGGATATTTATGCAGAAGTTGTGGCAAAGGTGGATGGTGAACCTGATCGGATTACTCGGACGCATATTGCCAAAACCCTTGTAGAAAAGGGTTTTGTTCAGCGCGCACAGCAGGCATTTGATAAATACATTAAGGAAGGTAAAAAAGCCTATGTAAAATTTGATGGTTTAGGTTTGGCAGAAACCATTCAGGTGATTCATGAAAGTCAAGGTTTTGCAGTATTGGCACACCCAACACGTTATGATTTATCAGCAACAAATACCCGTTATTTAATTGAAATCTTTGCACAATATGGTGGTGATGCTGTTGAGCTTCCACCAGCAATGGAACCTGCTTCAACACGACAAATGGTTGATCGAATGATTGCTGAACACGGTTTAAAAGTGTCTGTGGGGAGTGATTTCCATGGTGACAATATGCCTTGGATTAAATTAGGCAATATTCCACGTGTCAAAGAAGGGCAAGTTGGGATTTGGGAGAGTTTCAGATAATACACCTTGATGATGTATTCAAATACTTAGATTTTGAATGAGATCTGTTTTTGAAAGACATCTCATTTGAATGAAACAAAAAATCCCTCTAGAGCAGAGGGATTTGGGGTCGATTATAAAATCAGCTTTCTTTAACAGTATAAGGGTTTTCAAAGCCTAGTTTTTTCAAGATTTCAATTTCGAGTGCTTCCATTTCTTCAGCATCATCATCAGAAGTTTCATGGTCATAACCCATTAAATGTAAGGTGCCATGAACCAGCATATGAGTGAAATGCTCAATAGGTGTCTTTTGTTGTTCAATCGACTCTTGTAAAACCACGGGTATGCAAATGACTAAATCACCGATGGGTAATGCATCAAGCATGGGTAGAACTTCTTCAGGAATCTCACTTGGAAAAGACAATACATTGGTGGGTTTGTCTTTTTCACGATATTCAAAATTTAATTTGTGACTTTCATCTTCATCAACACAAGCAATTCCAATTTCACAATCTTGGTCTACATCAATATGACGTAGTGTTGTTTCAATGACTTTTTTTACATAGACACGTTTGAGCACCAATTCTGGTGCTTCAAACGCTTGTTGTAACGATAAGCTAAGTTTCAAAAACAGTCCTTAAACATTTTCTTGATTTGCAGCAGTATGTTCTTCATGTTGAGCATCTGCGGCAGAATCATTTTCAGAAATTAAGGCTTCTTGACGTGCTTTACGTTCTGCACGAGCTTCAGCACTTAAACGGTATTGTTCACTGTCCCATCCTTCATAAGCTTCTACAATTTTTTGTACCAGCTGGTGACGAACGACATCTCGGGAATGGAAGCGAGTGATGTGAATTTCTTTGATCTTTTCGATGATACGCAATGCGTGAGCAAGACCCGATTGTTGCCCGCGTGGTAAATCGACTTGTGTAATATCCCCAGTGATCACTGCACGAGAACCAAAACCTAAACGGGTCAAAAACATCTTCATCTGTTCAGGGGTGGTGTTTTGTGCTTCATCGAGAATTACAAAGGAGTGATTTAATGTACGACCACGCATATAAGCAAGTGGTGCAACTTCAATCACTTGGCGCTCAATCAGTTTTGCAACTTTTTCGAAGCCCAGCATTTCATACAATGCATCATAAAGCGGGCGTAGATATGGGTCGATCTTTTGGCTTAAATCGCCCGGCAAGAAACCGAGTTTTTCCCCAGCTTCAACAGCAGGGCGAACCAAAAGGATACGTTGAATTTCATTACGTTCAAGCATATCTACCGCAGCAGCGACTGCAAGATAGGTTTTACCTGTACCTGCAGGGCCGATTCCAAAAGAAATATCGCTTTGTAGAATACGTTGTACATAACGTTTTTGATTGGCACCACGAGGGTTGATTCGACCTTTACGCGTTTGCAACCAGACATCATCTAAACCGGTATGCTCATTGTCTGAAAGGTCGTCTTGTAACTCACGGTCAGTTTGGCTGCCTTGAATCATCAAATGAATCGTATCAGCACTGATTTGCTGAGAGAGTTCAGCTTCTGCATGCAAACGCTGCAATAAACCTTCAGCTCTCTCAACGGCTTCTAAATCACCATCGATATAGAAGTTATCGTTGCGATGAGAAATGTTGACATTTAAACGTTGTTCGATTTGTTTCAGATGACCGTTATAAGCACCTAACATGCTTTTTAAACGTTCAACTGAAATACCTGGAAAAGCTACTGTACGTCGAATCGCTGCAGTCAAGAGATATCCTTTTTAAAGTAAAGTCTATACCCTTACATTACGCCACGTCAGGCTCAAGATTCAAGAGTTCTCCATAAACTAAATTTAGGGTCTTAATCTCTGTAACCTCAATCTCTGCAAAGCGTCCGACCCAAGAGGCGTCACCTACAAATGTTACTAAACGTGTATTGTCAGCTGTACCGACCAATAAATTTGGATCTTTATTAGAAACATTTTCAACCAGCACACGTTGAATGGTGCCTAACATCGCATCGGTTTTACGAATACTTGATTGCTTAATCCAGTGTTGAACTTTGGCTAAACGTTCTTTCTTGACTGCATCAGAGGTGTCATCAGGTAATTCAGACGCTGGTGTGCCAGGACGTTTTGAATAAACAAAACTATAAGAATGATCAAAGTCTAAATCTTGGATAAACTGATAGGTTTCTTCAAAATGTGCATCAGTTTCACCGGGGAAGCCGATAATAAAATCTGAAGATAAATGCATATCTGGACGAGCTTTACGCAGTTTGGCAATTTTTTCGATATAGACATCAATGGTGTGGTTACGCTTCATCGCTTGTAACACATCATTTGAGCCACTTTGTACTGGTAAATGCAGATGTGAAACCATTTGTGGTAGGTCACGGTAGCATTGAATCAAATCTTCATTAAATTCGAGCGGATGTGATGTTGTATAACGTAAACGACCGATTCCTGGAATCTCTGCAACCAAACGTAATAAATCTGCAAAGGTACAAATTTCACCTTCAAAAGTTTCACCACGATAGCCGTTTACATTTTGTCCTAAAAGGCTGATTTCGCGAACGCCTTTTTCAGCTAAACCGGCGATTTCTGCCAAGACATCATCCAAAGGACGAGAAACTTCTTCACCACGAGTATAAGGAACCACACAGAAAGAACAGTATTTCGAGCAACCTTCCATGATTGAAACAAACGCTTTGTAACCTTCAACACGAGGTTCAGGTAAAAAGTCGAATTTTTCAATATCAGGGAATGAAATATCTACAAGTTTAATTTTATCTTTCTTCGGCTTTTCAATTTGCTCAACATGCTGATCCAGCATTTGTGGTAAACGGTGCAATGTTTGAGGGCCAAAAACCATATCGACATACGGTGCACGTTTTTGAATGTTGTCGCCTTCTTGAGAAGCAACACATCCACCAACACCGATGACGAGATCAGGATTTTTTTCTTTTAATTTGCGCCAGCGACCCAACTCAGAAAATACTTTTTCTTGGGCTTTTTCTCGAATTGAGCAGGTATTCATTAACAGGATATCTGCGTCACTTGGATCTTTGGTTAAAATATAACCGTGTGAGTCGCCTAAAAGATCTGCCATACGATGACTGTCATACTCATTCATCTGACACCCTTGCGTTTCGATATACAGTTTTTTTACTGCACCGTCGGCTGGGGTGTGCTGTGGCTGGGTTACAGTGTTTTCTGAGGCAGCTTTGGCACCATTGGGAATGAAGGTTTGAACCGTCATGGAGGCGTCTTTCCTATGAATAAAGGGAGTTTTGAATGTGTACTAAGCCTGCTATTTTAACAGACTCATAAAAGGCGCGCCATTTTATAGTATTTAGAGTGAACTCAGGAAAATATTTAGCGTCTATTGCCATTTATTGAATTGTAGGGCATTGAAAATGAAAATTATGAAGAAAAAATAGAGAACAATATTAATGATGAATCATAAGGTTACATAACACAACAGTAGAAATGGATTAGAATAATTAAACTAGGCACAAATAAGTGCATCAGTATGTTAAAGGCACATCATGCAGGTTGAGAGAAAAACGGTGTTAAAGCAGCAACTTAAGCAAAATAAATTAAAACTTTACCTTTTAGGAACAGTTGCATGTACAAGCCTGCAAGTGGCTCATGCTGCTGAAGAGCAGTTTAATGATGCTTTACGTAATGCAAATAATCCAAGCGCTTTAGAACAATACCGTTCTTCAATGCAAAATGATGCTTTGGGCTATTATCCTGAGTATTGGTCACTGAATTCAAATCTCGCTTTTCAACCTTCTGCAAATATCATTAGCTTTGCGCAACGTTATCCTCAATCGGCGATGGCGGAAAAGTTAGCTGCGGATTATGTCGAAGAAAAGGTTAAACAAGCAGATTACGCCAGTGCGCAGCCTGTATTGCAATATGTCTCTAATCCAGATCAAGCAGAACGTTGTGCTGTTGCTCAAGTTCGTGCGAAAACTGGTGACGTTTTGGTCTATGCTGAATTTAAAGATGTTTGGTTGGCAACCAATTCTCAACCTGAATCATGCAATGGTTTAGGCCGCATGATGCTTAGCAGCCCACTCATGACTGCTCAAGATCGTCAACAACGATTATATGCACAACTGAGAGCAGGGCAGTCTGGTCTAGCTATCGCTACCGCACAAACGATTGGGGTTAATTTATCATTAACCCAATTGAACCAAATCCAAGCCAATCCATTAAATTATTTATGGTCTGCACCAAAAAACAATGTAGAAGATTATGCTTATTTGGTTTATGCACTGGGTCGTGCAGCAGATACGGATTTAACCAGCGCTTTGCAGTCAGTACCTAAGTTGGTTCAGGGTGTACCAGCGGATGTACAAAAATATATTTATCGTACTGTCGGTTATATCGGCGGAACGACCGTTATGAAAAATAATTTTAATCGTGAAGTACTGCAAAATTTTGATGCAAGCTATGGTGTGCCATTCAGTGCAGAAGAAGCAGAAGTTTACGCACGACAAGCCATTCGATTTGGGGCTTGGGAAAGTGTAATTCGTGCAATAGACAGTATGAGTGTGACACAAAAGCAAGAAGACCGTTGGCAATATTGGTTGGCACGTGCTTCAGAACAACGCAATGATGCACAATCTAAAAGAACCGCCAAAGATATCTATCAACGATTGGCAATGTCGGGTGATGATTATCATAATTTGCTTGCCAAAGATCATTTGGGGCAAAAATATAATGATAGCCCTGCCAGAGAACAGCCTTCAACTGATGATCAGCAACGCTTAAATAGTGATATTCATTTCCGTCGTGCATTTACTTTGCGAAATATTAATGCGCCTGCAACATATACCAATAGGGAATGGAACTGGGCGGTACGTCAGGCATACTTAAAACATGATGATGGGCTGCTGCTTGCTGCCGCAAAACGTGCAACTGATATGGGTTGGTATGATCGTGCAATTTACGCAGCAGAACGTACTGAGAAAAAACATAACTATGTTTATCGTTATGCCACACCTCATCAGTCGTTGGTGGTAAGTCATAGCCGTAATGCGGGTATTGATCCAGCTTGGGCCTATGGTTTAATGCGCCAAGAAAGTCGTTTTGTGACTGCTGCTCGCTCACATGTTGGTGCAGGTGGTTTGATGCAAATCATGCCAGGCACTGCAAAGTTGGTGGCAAAACAAATGGGTGAAACTTATAATCCTGCTGCACTCAGTGATGCCAATACCAATATTCGCTATGGTACTTTCTATCTGTCCATGATTCATGGTCAATTAAGCAGTAACCCTGTCTTGGCAACAGCAGGATATAATGCTGGGCCAAATCGTGCGAAACGTTGGCAGCCAGATTATCAAAATCTTTCAGCTGATCAATATACGGAATCTATTCCTCTGAATGAAACACGTGACTATGTAAAAAATGTGATGACCAATGCAGCACATTATGGAATATTGTTGGGACAAGGGCCTCAAGCGATTGAAAGTCGTATGCCTGTTATTCCAACCCGTGTTTCACAATAAAACTATTTAGACTTGGATGAAACTTTGTTGGTAAATCAATGATTTTCAAAATTTTGCGTAAATTGAAAGAATTTTGCTTAGCATGGACCTTATGCTTTGTGGGATTTTTTGGGCTCAATATGCAGTTACATGCTGCACCGCAATTACAAGGCTATGTCATGCAAGTCCAGATGACACCTGCTGTATGTGCATTAGATTCCTCTAAACAAAAACAACGCAAATGTCTCGAAGGTTATTCATTAACAATCACAGGTTTATTGCCTGAAACGACAGAGCGGAATTGCACCACCAATACATCTGCAAGTTTAACGCCTCTACAAGCCAAGGTCGTTGCACGGGTAATGCCTGAGGAAAATGCGCGTATTCAATTGTGGCGTAGTGTGGGTGGCTGTGTTCCAATGAACGCGAGTCAATATTTTAGAACAGTGATTAATTTAGCAGATCGTTTGAAGATTCCTACAGATTTAACCAGCTCTGAAAATAAGAATGTACAACATAATGCGTTAAAAACTCAATTCGTTAGATTAAACCCGGGAATGAATAACGATAGTATCCGTTTTACTTGTCAAAGTTCATCATCAAACCCTGTATTAACCGAGGTTCAAGTGTGTTATCGGGTCAATGGTCAGTATAAACAATGTTCAAATCACATTGTTTCAAACTGCCCAAATACATTCTCAATCAAAGGGACTTATTAATTCTTCTGAGGTATTTTATTTATATTTCCTATCATACTTTTGTTGAAAAGCATTCTCTTTTACATGCAACTGTTAAAGGATTGGAGTACAATCTTTGCCGTTTATGATAATTCGATTAAAACGGATTTAACCGTTTAATCACATTAACGATCCTCATTGGAGATAATTACATGAAGCAACCTGTTCGCGTTGCCGTTACTGGCGCAGCTGGTCAAATCGGTTACAGCTTATTATTCCGTATCGCTAGCGGTGAAATGCTTGGTAAAGACCAACCCGTTATTTTGCAATTGTTAGAAGTTCCATTTGAGAAAGCTCAAGCTGCGCTTAAAGGCGTAATGATGGAATTAGATGACTGTGCTTTCCCATTATTGGCTGGCATGATCGGTACTGATGATCCAAAAGTTGCATTTAAAGATGCTGACTACGCGTTATTGGTTGGTTCACGTCCACGCGGTCCTGGTATGGAGCGTGCTGACTTGTTAAAAGTGAACGGTGAAATCTTCATTGGTCAAGGTCAAGCACTTAACGAAGTTGCGAGCCGTGACGTTAAAGTACTTGTTGTAGGTAACCCTGCAAATACAAATGCTTATATCGCAATGAAATCTGCTCCTGATCTTCCAGCGAAGAACTTCACAGCAATGTTACGTCTTGACCATAACCGTGCATTGACTCAAATTGCTCAAAAAGCAGGTGTTGCTGTAGCGGATATCAAAAATCTTACAGTTTGGGGTAACCACTCTCCAACAATGTATGCGGACTACCGTTTTGCAACTGCAAATGGCGTAAGCTTAAAAGACAAAATCAACGATGCTGATTGGAACGCAAATGTATTCCTTCCAACTGTTGGTAAACGTGGTGCTGCAATCATTGAAGCGCGTGGTCTTTCTTCAGCTGCTTCAGCTGCAAATGCTGCGATCGACCATATGCGTGATTGGGCGCTTGGCACCAATGGCGAGTGGGTAACAATGGGTATTCCTTCTGATGGATCTTATGGAATTCCTGAAGGTGTGATGTACGGTGTTCCTGTGATTTGTGAAAATGGCGAATACACACGTGTTGAAGGCTTAGAAATTGATGCATTCAGCCGTGAACGTATGGACAAAACACTTCAAGAGCTTGAAGAAGAGCGCGCAGCTATTGCTGATATGCTTAAATAATTAAAACTTAATCTTTTAAAGATTAAATTTGAAAAAGCACTCTATTTAGGGTGCTTTTTTTAGATTCAAGTCAAACATTCTGAGAATCGATAATTTAACTTAAGCCAACTTTTGTTTGTTTTTTAATCACAAATTGAAACAAGAAAAATAAAATCTAGACTATCTTTTAAAATTATTTTCTTATAAGTTAATTGAATAAAACATGACAAATAAATTTATATAAGGAGGCAATATGATCAGGACGAACACACCATCCTTAGAATTACTATTTTCTCAACTTGGTTTGGCAAATAGTCCAGCAGCAATTGAGCTATATGTACGCACTCATCAATTGCCAGCAAATCTTTCATTACATGAAGCGCCATTTTGGAATAGATCTCAGCGTGACTTGTTAATTAGTCATTTGGTACAAGATGATGATTGGGCGATTTGGATTGATGAGTTAAACCAACAATTGCATCTAGATGCGTATAAGTTAACAGCTTAATGATTTAGTTTTCCCTAGAGCAACAAAAAGATGGCCAAATGGCCATCTTTTCTATTTCGCATCGATCAAATTAGTATTGATCAAAATCAATAAAAAATAGTGTCATTTTGAATGGGCATAATACTGCTGATCAATGCAATTTAGACTGAATCATTTGACTAAACCATGTCTCATTGCGAACAGGTCTAAATGCAGTATGTTGTTGCAGTAATGTTAAATCAAAATCAGTAGTCTTGATATATTTACTCAGCCAGTGACGAGTCAATGCAAATTCATTTTTACTCACAGATGCATAAGCCAACATAAAGTAAATATCAGCATGATGATGTTGCGCCAGTGGTTTTAATATCTGCTGAGTAATCAATGCATAACGTGATTCTTTAGTCAATTCAAAGTAAATCATATAGGCTTTGGCCAAATGCAAAGAAAGCTGAATGTACACTGACATTGGCATTTCTTCATATTCAAATCGTGCAGTTTCAAGCAACACAATTGCTTCTTGCAAAAAATGGATTTGTTCCTGCTTTGAATGACTTTTAGTGACCAGCTGTAAGCGTAAGTCCCCACGTTCAAGTGCAAGTTCAGGTGTATTGCCTGACAAATACAATTGATCTGTTTCCCCAATACGCGAGATGATTTGTTTTGTATTATCAAACATGTGCTGAATCCTCTGAATTTATGAAGAGTATTATGAGGCCTATTTCAATAATTTAAAGCTTGGCGCATAGAGATACAGCATTGCAAATTCGAAAACTGAGTATATTACAACACTGTATTGTCACTTCTTAGCCATGCGGTAATTGATAATCGCTGATGTTTGGCTTCTAGCACTTCATGTAATAAATCACTTTGGAACATAGCAATACGATTAGGCTGGGGTTCTATAATATGCCACACATTATTTTTATCCTGTAAGTGTAACTTTCCACCCCAGTCATCCTGCCATTCTTGGTGTAAATAATACACCGTAGAAATCATACGGCCATTTTTACCTTGTGGATTATCACGATGAAGTGCATAGAATTCCCCAGCGTTATAGCAGGCAAAATGTGCTTCTACATCCTGAATGCCTAAATAAAATGAGTAGTTTAAAATTTGCGAGAGTTGTTTAAGTGCATCAATATGTTGTTGTGCGATCGTAAGCTCTTCATTGATCCACAAGATATGGTCGCTGCGAATATTGCTGATCACACCATTTTGAATTGCTGCTTCACGAAAGCGATTTAAATTTGAAGTACATTCTGCAACCAGTTCAAGTCCGTATTCAGCGGAGTAAGCATTATCAATGATGGTAAATCCATGTTGATCTAAATCATCAAGAATTTGATCAACATTCCATGACTTTGGGAGTAGCAGGGCTTCCATAAATTACCAAAAAATAGTGCAATAAAGATATGTTGTTATATTAGAACAAACGATGGACAGTGAAGAAATATTTTTTCGTGTTAAAATGATTATTGAACTCAGGAATTAATCGAAACATGAATTACCGTCACCATTTCCATGCAGGCAACTTTGCCGATGTCATGAAACATGTGTTATTGCTGCAACTTTTGACACGTCTAAATACTAAAGACAAACCATATCGCTATATAGATACACATGGTGGTGCAGGTAAATATGATTTATCTACTTCTGAAGCACAAAAATCAGGAGAATTCTTAACCGGTATTCATCGTCTGGTTAAGCTTGATGAGTCGATTAAACGTAATGCGCCTGAAGGTGTAAAACAATATCTTAAAATTGTTGAAGATATGCGTGCAGGTTCAGGTAAAGGTGCTTATCCAGGTTCACCTTGGTTTGCGCTTGAAGGCATGCGTGATATTGATAAAGCGACTATTTTTGAAATGCAGCGTGATGTGTTTCAACAATTGTATTTTAATATTCGTGATAAACGCGCGGGTTTACATGAGCGTGATGCTTATGAAGGCCTTTTGGGGGTTATTCCACCCAAAGAAAAACGTGGTTTGGTGATGATCGATCCACCTTATGAATTAGAACGTAAGGACTTTCCGCAACTGGTCGAGTTGATTGCCACTGCACATAAAAAATGGCCAACAGGTGTATTTGCAATTTGGTATCCAATTAAAGACCGTGCCATGATTGATCGTTTTGAAAAGAAAATGATGAAAACAGGGATTCGCCGTCAGTTGGTCTGTGAAGTTTGTGTTTGGCCAGATGACACACCAGTTGGGTTGAATGGTTGTGGTTTGTTGGTGATTAACCCACCTTGGAAATTCTCTAACGATGCTGATGAGGCATTGCAATGGTTGTTCCCACATTTACGTATGAGTGAAAATGGTGGACATGCTGCTGTTCGCTGGTTAGTGGGTGAATGATCCATTCGATTGGATATCAACAGAAACATGAACGATGGTGTGAATTACAAATTAAGACGAAATAAATTGAGTAATTCACATCAATTTCACTTAAAAATGAATGTGATAAAATATTTAAGTGAGATATCAACAGCTCTATCAGAGCCATAGATAGGATTCAAAAAATGACAAATATAAATAAACCAGAAAGCCCAAACTCTTCTAATCAAGACCATGGATTTGATGGCATTACTTTTGAAGTGGAAGAAGAAGAGCATACCCATGAAGGGCAGAAGGTCAAACGTCGCGGAATCTATTTGTGGCCAAACCTGATTACAACTTCTGCGTTGTTATCTGGCTTTTATTCGATTATTGCTAGTATGAATGGTGACTTCACTCAAGCTGTTTATGCAATATTCCTTGCAGCACTATTTGATGGTTTGGATGGTCGTGTTGCTCGTGCAATTGGTGCACAAAGTGCTTTTGGTGAACAATTCGATTCACTTTCAGATTTGTTGGCATTTGGTGTTGCCCCTGCGATTTTAATGTATAGCTGGAGTTTGCATGATCTAGGGCGGATCGGCTTGGCTGCTTGTTTTGTTTATACCGCATGTGCTGCATTTCGTTTAGCACGCTTTAATGTACAAATTGGTGTGGTCGATAAGCGTTATTTCATTGGTGTCGCAAGCCCATTAGCAGCGATTATTATTATTGCATGGGTATGGGTTGGACAAGATTTTACCTATATTTTTGATTTAAAAGATGTTGCGATTCAAGCGACCAATGCATTTGTTATCATTGCAGTAGGTTTGTTGATGATTTCAAATATCAAATATTATTCTTTTAAAACTGTAGACCGCAAACGTGTTCCATTCTTTGTATTGCCTATAGCAGTTTTTATCCTTGCAGCAATCACTTATAATATTCCTGTAGGGATTTTAGTCATTTCGATTATCTATGCGATTTCTGGTTTTGTGACAACATTCTTAGCGAGAAAGAATACTGTTGAATAAAGTGTAAAAAGATAAAAGGGTAAGGGGGCTTGATATGCGGTTGTTTCAAGATTTCTTAGATCAGTCTAAACAGCTGAATCAAGCTCAAACGCCTATAGAACTTTGCTGTCATCCCCCTCAAGACAGATATAAAATTATTCATCAAAAATTAGTGCTTGCCGATCTACCTGCACCATTGCATTACCTCAATTTTTTTAGTTTGATTGGACAGCCCAATAGTCCTGTTTTTTGCAATAACAATGAAATCTCGACAACTGCTTTAGATACAGCAACCCTGCTGGTCAGCTCTAGCCCTCATATGGTGGGGCAGCTAAGCTCATACTCAATTCAGCATGAATGCCAATTTCACACCGATGAAAATTGCAATGTAACCTATGCGTTTGGTCAAAAAGAAAAAGTGTTTGGAAAAGTTCCTCATTTTACTTTTCAAAGACTAGATGACGAATTGAGTGTGAATTTAAGTATTACGACATTGCCTTTAATTTCTCATTTTATTCATTTGAAATTTGGATTTGCGCAGCACTGGTCTTTGGTTGCGCACTGTAAAGGGACAATTCAATACAAAGATCAAAATTATGAAATTGAACAAAATGCTGTTTTTGAATATATGAAAACAGTAAATTTCCCTTATCTACCTTATGCACTATATACATATCAATTGATTCAAGTGAATGATGAATTACAGATTATTTTTATGCATAGTCGTGATCAGATGAATAATATTTTACATTCACGTATCTATATTCGAAATATTCAAAACAATGAAACAAAAATGCTTGATCGACAGGTCTGTTTCAATATTCACCGTGTGTTCCCTAAAGTCACAACAGTAAATCATCAGGAGATGTATTTACCACGCGAGTTCGAATGGCAATATCAAGATGAAAATACCAAAATTGATATTCAAGCACAAAGTCGTGGGGATTATAAATTTGGTTTAGCCGCTGGTTATGTTGGAAGTTTTTTTTATCAACTACATCTCAATGACGAATATTATCAAGGTGAGAGTGGTTACTGTGAATATATAGATTGTCGTCCTTTAAAATGGCAGGAAATAGACAAAGACAATAAGTTATCAAACAAATCGAGCAATCCAGTGCTGATAATGCTTAAAAAATAGCTCAAAAAACAAAAAAAAGATCAATTTAGAATAATAAATAAGCAAGTGATAGAAAAAATGAAAAATAATTAAAAAAAGGGGTTGTGTTGGGAATGGAATGCTGTAGAATGCACATCCATCGGCGGTGATGTTAAATAAAACTTCTGATAAATCAGGCACTTGATTAAGTTGTTAAGATTTCGAATTGAGATTTTAAGATGAGGTTAGAGTTGGGTTTGTTAGAAAAAATAATTAACATTATAGATTGACTTTTTAGAGATAGAGAGTAGTATAGCCGACCTAGCTTGATGCTGACGAAGCATTGAGAAGATCATTAAGAGAATATGAAGAACAACTTGTGTGGATTTTTACTGATTGATTGATCGAAATATTATCATTGATTGATTGGTTTAAATTACTCGAAGTTTATTTGAGAGAATTTGTCAGTACATTGATGAGCCAGAATTGTGACCTTAAGTCACTAA